>JBMOIG010000331.1:0-2627 GCA_049317445.1 Myxococcota bacterium
GGTCCGGGTCACGCGCTGCGCCGAGATCGCGGGGCGGCACACGTACTTCACCAGCAAGCCCGATGCGCCCGAATACATGGAGGGAAGCAGCCTGACTTGACCACGTCTTTTTGAACATGATGTGTTCATTGCTGTTTTTTCCCGCATGTAGTGCAAACAGCGCTTACCGACCGACGTTGTGGAGGCTTTCGCCGACCCTCCTCTGGTCGAGTGCCCAGCTCACGTCAAGAGCCTTGGCCAAGCCGAGGGCCGCCGCGCCCGGCGTGGTGACCACGAAGGCGCGTTGCTTGGTCTGGGTCAGCATGAGCTCGTTGAGTTCCACCTGGCGCAGGGTGGCGAGGGCTCGCTGTGCGGTCTGCGCCTGCCCGGCGGAGGCGAGCCGTTGTTCCAGCAGGCGCTCGATTGCCAGCGCCAGCACGCACAACGTCACATGCGCGCGCACCTTGTCGTCGGCGCTGTGCCGCAGCGGCCGCAGTTCCAGCACCGACTTGATCTCGCGAAAGTCACGTTCGATCAGCGCCTTGGAGCGGTATAGCCGGACCAGTTCCTCGCCAGTCCGGTCCAGGCCGGGCGCCGCAGCAATGACCAGCAGGCCATCGCAGCCGCGCTGCTTCGCCCATGCCGTCGCGTTGAGTTCGAGGCCGACCTCAGCCGCTTTGCCTGGTTGAGCCGGCTGTAGTCGCACCCGGTACATGTCCGCCAGCCTGTGCTCCGCCAGAAGGGCCGCCGCCTGCGCCTGCAGTTCTTCGGTCGAGGCGCCGGCAGTCGCGGCCGCCTGCACCTTGCGGATCGCCGCGTGCACCTTGCCGGCCTTGGCCTTCGCATGCCGTGACTTCTGCTGCCAGATCAGTGGATTGAACGCCACGACGACCCGCACGCACGGGGTCTCGACCGGCTTGCGTTTGCCGCAAGACGACAGCTTGCCGACCGCCGGTGCGACGGCCAGTTCCTGCGCAAAGGCCGCACGTTGCTCTTCGCACGTGCTCTGTTTCGCGATGCGCACCAAGGCGATCAGGCTGAGCCGATCCGCGTTTCCCGCCTCGATCTCGGCTTGAAGGTCGGCAGGCAAGTCCAGCACGCGCATGCGCTGCAGCAGCCCGGTGTGCTTGAGCCCCAATCCGCGCGCCAGCGCCGTCTTGCTCCGAACGGTCCCTGCGTCGATCTGCTCTTGCCATGCACGGGCTTGCAGCAGCACCTGGCGGGCGCGGTCGGTGGCCTGCGACAGATCCGGGTTGAGCGCCTCGGGCTCGTCAGCCAGCGCGAAGTTGGCCTCCACACGTTCGGCACTGCCACGACGTACCAGCCCAAGGTCTCGAATGAACAGGTCTTCCGCGATGCGCACCATGCCCCATTGCTCGGCGATCCGCTCGGCGCGTGCGATGGCATCGGCGGCGTCGGGATCGATGGCCGCCAGCAACTCGCCCGGAAACTCGACGCTGTAGGCTCCATGCTCGGCAGCACACATGGCCGTCACGAATTGCAGGCCCATCTTCCTCATCGCAAGGAAATCACTGGTGTTGCCCACAGCCCGGTCGAGCATCAGTGGCACCGAGCCCAGCCACCCCTGGCTGCCCATTTTGGTCAACAGCCCCAGCATGGCCACGCCGTCGTCGATGTTGCCTTCGTGCACGGTGAAACGCAGCGGCAGGCCTCGCTGGTCGCACAGCAGCACGATGTTGATCTTCTTGCGTGGCATGCCCTCCTTGGTCTTGCCGGTAGTCGCGAACGACGGACCGTCCCCGAAGAACCACGTGTCGGTCACGTCCATGAACAACGCCACCAGCGGACCGTGGGGCTGGGACAGGCAGAACTCCCCCATGGCGGCCTGCAGTTCGGTGTCGGCCAGATCGAGCCGGCTCATCACCCGATGGATGCGCGAGTTGTTGAGGCTGGCCGGAGCAATGTCGAGCAATTCCGGCAAGGCTGTACTGGCAAACCACTGGACCGCTGCGAGTTTGGAGTCCGGCGCCACGCAGCGCTGCAACACCAGCGCGGTGATCACATCGACCGCAGCCACCGCGTCGGCGTGATTCCCCAGCGCCGCCTGGACCACTTCGCGCAGACCCGACGACCGAAACACCTCCAGCACCGCGACCACGTCGAGCCAAGCGCGATTAGCCACCACTTCGGGCACGGCCGCGCCGAGGTCGCCCTGGGCCAGAGCGACGACCTGTGCGCCGACCTTATTGGCATCAAAGGCGATTTTGAGGTTCTGTGCCTGGACGTCGGACACCCTGCCCAAGCTGGCGAGGACATGATGCACCGGGTGCTCGTGGCCCTCGCGTCGGACGCTCTCGACCAACTGCGCGTACTGATAGGTCTTTCCTGACCGGGTCACGCGGGAGAGGCGGATGAACATGGCAGCATCGTGACTACCGGACCATACCGGCACTTCAATGTATGTAGCTTCAATTCAACCGCGGTCAAGCCCGCGCCAGTTGTTACTACATTTGAAATCTGGTTGAGGAAATTCAGTTGGTTACGCAGGCGGCGATCAACTTGAGATGAAGGCGGCCCCGCGGCAGAAACAACAACGTATTCGGACCCGCAGTCGCGGCACCGGCACCGCGTGAGACCGGCGGCGAGCTGCCCGCAAGCCAGATACGCCTCGAACCCCCGCTGCACGA
>JBMOIG010000332.1:0-2571 GCA_049317445.1 Myxococcota bacterium
GTCTGCTCAGCGACAATAAGAACTGACCAGTGACGACAACTAGAATTGACCATCGGGTCTAGTTGTCGTCGCTAGTGAATTCCACTACCTGCGCGCCGTCCGCCGACCCGGCGGACGGTGCGCGGGGTGACGGTGGTTACGGACAGACAGGTGCTGAAGCTGATGGCGGAATTGAGCAAACACGGCAGGAAGGGCGTCGCAGCGATGCGCTCCGGCATGGCGCGGGGCACGGCGCGCAAGTACGAAGCGGCTGGCGAGCTGCCCTCGGCGAGAGCGGCGGTGGAGCGGACCTACCTGACGCGGGAAGACCCGTTCGCTCAGGACTGGGCCTGGGTCGAGGCCATCCTCGACGATGTGCCGGAACTTGAGTCCAAGGCCCTGTTCGAGCACATGCAGGGCCTCTGGCCGGGTCGCTATGAGCCGGGGCAGGTACGCACGCTGCAGCGACGAATGCGGCGCTGGCGGGCCCAGCACGGGCCCGAGCGCACGGTGTTCTTCTCGCAGGAGCACCGACCAGGTGAGGCGGGGCAGAGCGACTTCACGTCGGCGATGGAACTGAAGATCACCATTTGCGGCGAGCCCTTGGTCCACCTCCTGTACCACTTCGTGCTGCCCTTTTCGAACTGGGAGTGGGCCACGGTGGCGTACTCGGAGTCGCTGCTGGCGCTGAGGCGCGGTGTGCAGTCGGCCCTGCTGCGCCTGGGGCGCAAGCCGGAGTGCCATCAGACCGACAACTCGACCGCGGCGACCCACGAGCTTGCGACAGGACTGCGTGGATTCAATGACGAATACCTTGCGATGATGCGGCACTTCGACATGGATCCCCGCACGATCGGCGTGGGCAAGAGTGAGCAGAACGGCGATGTCGAGGCGGCCAACGGCGCGATGAAGCGGCGGCTCGAGCAGTACCTCAAGCTGCGCGGTAGCCGGGACTTCGATTCGGTAGATCTCTATGAAACCTGGGTGCAATCCAAGTGCGATGCTGCCAACGGCGGGCGATCTACGCGGGTCAACCAGGAGCTGGCGGTGATGACCGAGCTGAACCCGGCGCGGCTATGCGAACACGTGGAACTGGACGTGCCGGTGACGACGTGGAGCACGGTGCGGGTCAAAGAGAATGTGTATTCAGTGCCTTCGCGGCTCATCGGCGAGACGGTGCGAGTCAGGCTCAGCGAGCGGTGCGTCGAGATCTGGTTCGCTGGGCGGCATGAGCTGACAGCGGAGCGGCTCTTGGGGCGCAGCGGCCATCACATCGACTACCGCCACATCATCTGGTCGCTGGTGCGCAAGCCGGGGGCGTTTGCGCGCTACCGCTACCGCGAGGACCTGTTCCCTACGCTGGCTTTTCGCTTTGCCTACGACGCCTTGCGCGCGGAGACGGACCGCGAGATCCGCGCCGACGTGGCGTACCTGCGCCTCCTGCACCTGGCCGCATCGACGCTACAGGTCGATGTCGAGGCGGGGATCGAGCTTCTGCTGGCGCAAGGCCAAGCGCCGACCAGTGAGAAGGTCAAGCTGCTGATGGGAAAGGACAAGCCGGCAGCGGCGCCGGATCTGCCGGCGCTGGTGGTGAACTTGCACGAGTACGACGCGCTGCTGGGCCGCGGCCTGCCTGGCTTGGAGACTGGAACATGATTGAAATGACAATGACTTTGCCGGCGATGCTTCGGTCACTTCGCCTGCCCGCCTTTGTGGCGCACTTCACCGACGTAGCCATCAAGGCGACGGCGGAGAACGCAACGCATGAGCAATACCTGCAACATCTCGCCGAGATCGAGCACGCGGAGCGCAAGCAGCGGCGCATCGACAAGAACCTGCGGGCCTCTAACCTGCCGCGCGAGAAGACCCTGGTGCAACTGGACCTGAGCAAGGTGCCCACCGCCGTGCGCCGTCAGATGCCGACGCTGTGTGAGGGTGGCTTCGCCGATCGCGCCGAGAACATTCTGATTTTCGGTCTGCCGGGCCGGGGCAAGAGCCACACTGCGTGCGCCATCGGGCACGAGCTCGTGATGCGCGGGCTGACCGTGTACTTCACGCCTGCTTTCAAGCTGGTGCAGCGACTGCTGGTGGCACGGCGGGACCTGAAGATGGAGCGCGAACTGAACAGGCTGGACGCCTTCGACGTGATCATCATTGACGATTTGGGGTACATCCAGCAGGACCGCGACGAGATGGAGGTCCTCTTCACGCTCCTGGCCGAGCGGTACGAACGCCGGAGCGTCGTCATCACGTCCAACTTGGTGTTTTCGCAATGGGACCGCATCTTCAAGGATCCAATGACGACCGCGGCTGCAGTGGACCGGATGGTCCACCACTCCATCATCCTGGAGATGAACGGGCCGAGCATTCGCAACACCGAGGCCCTGTCGCGCGCAGGGGACTCTTCGATTCAGGACGCGGCATGACGGCGCCCGCGGTGGCCCCCTCCGCTTCGGACAAGCTCGCCAAGGCTCGCTTGTCCTACGCTCCGGGGGCCACCGCGCAATTGCGCTTCGCGCATGCGGCGATGCGCCGGGCGGCGATGGTCAATTCTAGTTGTCGCCGATGGTGAATTGTAGTTGACGCCGGGCA
>JBMOIG010000333.1:0-2556 GCA_049317445.1 Myxococcota bacterium
GGCGACAAGCGCATGCCGTGTACGTCGCGGCACGACGGCGAAGCTCCCCGCACAGCGCACGGATCGGCGGCAGCCCGAAGGGGCGGGAGTGTGGTCGCCTCTTTCGGGTCCTCACCGACCGCGAGGACCAAGCGCCCATCGTCAAGCAGTACCAATTGCGGCACGGTCTGCTCCTCGCTCCGTCGTGCGTCGTACCAACTCAGGTCGGGCGGGGTCCGCGGATGGTTCACCGCCCACGTCCACACCACCTCGAAACGTTGCGTCGTTCTGTCAGGATTGCTGACAAAGGCAACCCACCCGCCATCGCGCGGCCAAAGATCCCAATCCGAACGTTGCGCCGTCTTGAGGACCAACTGGAACACTGCGACGGCTACGTCGCTGTCGAACACCATGGCAATGGCGGGGTCATGTGCCGCAGCCTCGTCCATCCGCGCACCCGTCGCCGGCACTCCTGGTGCCGCGTCTGTGGGTGCGGGGTTGGCCTGCGCTGCGAGCGGCTCGGAGTCGCGGGGCTCGGCGTCGCGGTTGCGCCGTGCATCGGCGAGCCGCGCCAATGCCCGCGCGAGCGGCTCCAAGTCCCAGGACGGGAAGCTGCGTTCGTTGACCTCGGCGAGGTCGACGACCACCTGTTGGTCCAAGAGCAGAACCGGACGGTCGGTCGGGGTCGACCATGTGGCGGCGTGCAGGACAGGGACGCCCGCAGGCAGACCGAGCAATTCCGGGCGCGGCGGCGCGGGTGGCTGGCGGCACGCAGTGGCCGTCAGTACTAGCGCCAGTCCGACCTTCGCAAGCCGACCGACGGTGCTGCTCGTTGCCTTCGATCTATACCCGAGCGTCCAGGCCATCCCGCCCTCAATCCCAACAGCGTCCACCGCAGGCAAGTGGCAGACATCGGAAGCCCCACCCGCCTTGCCTATGCCGAAGCCCCAGCGCCCACCGTCAAACCGACCCCCATGTCGGTCGATTCCGAGCTTCCACGAAAGAGTCTGCGCTGCAGGATCCTTGCGGTCAATCTCTCCAACCCTGCCTGATTGCGCGAAATTGTCGACATTGACCACGCCGGTCCCGCGCAGCTCGGTGGGCCCCCGGCAGGTCTGGTCTTGGTGGTGTCGCCGGCGCGCCAGGTACGCGCCGTTGACGGTTTTGCATTCCCGCGCGGTTCCGGCGATTCCCGCGAACGTGGCCGCACGCTGCAGCTTCTCTCGCATACTCAGAGGTTGTGCCGGTCGCAATCAGTCTTCCGGTCGCGCCGCCGGACGTTGCGAGTGGGGGAACGCCTGCGATGCCAGCGAGTTCGGCGACGTCGGCGGATCCCGCAGAGAAAGCCATCCGTGCGCGGATCGGCGACGCCGTCAACAGCACCCGCGGTGTCCTTGGTTCGCCGGTGTCGGGTGGGACATGCCGTGACATGTCCCACCCGTGTCACGGTTGGTGTCTCCCACGAAAGTGCAGTTCCGTTGGGGCCGGAGCATGCCGCCTCGCACGGCACGCTTCGAATGGGTCGCTCCGCGTCACGCAACGCAGGAATTCGCCGTGGTTGTCTGCGTATCGCATGCCGGCGCTGCGATCCGGACGACACGTCACGGTTGGCACGCGCCTTGCACTTGCGTGGTGGCAGGGCGGCCCTCTCGCCGACTCGGGACGGACTCCATGACCACGCACCCCAGAGTACTGCTGTCGATCATCTGCATGAGCGCGGCGTTTGCGACCGCGGCCTGCGAGTCGATCGACCCGCAGTTCTCGTTTCCGGACCCCAGCTCGCCCGTCCTTCCCATGCCCGAATCGGCCGCCGCATCGCCGGCCTCGGTCGAACCCGGCGAACTCCCTGCACCGCTGCCCGACCTGTCGTGGACCGCGTCGCCCGGTCTTGCCGTCGGCGATGCTCCCGGGGCAATCGCGCTGCCGACCGCTGGCGTTGCACCGCCGTCCGTCATCCGACGCTGCGCCGCACGGCCCGCCGGCGCCCGTGGTGTCGCGAGCGCCAGGCGGCATTCCGACAGCGACCGCGCCCAACTGCTTGCAGCGTTCGGGGACTGTCAGCCCGACATCGACGGAGCGCTCGACCGCGACGAAGGGTGGAACGAAGTGGCTGGCGTCGTCGGTCGGTTCGGCGCCGGGCTCCTGTCCATCAAGGCTCGCCACGATGGCAAGGACCTGTTCATGCTGCTGCAATGGCAAGACCCGGACAGCTGCCGGGACACGCCGCGGCTCGCCCTGTACTTCGAGGACGACGGCGACCAACCAGACCGCGTGCTCGACGGCGAGCATGAAGACTGCAAGTATCTCGGGCACTCCGGTCTCGATGGCGGCTTCCGCGATGCCCACTGGGACCAAGGCTGGTCGGTTGCTGCCGAGTACGGGTCAGCCGAATCGGGCACGATGCAGGGTTCCTGGCAAGAAGGTGTCTGGACGGTGGAAGTCCGTGTTCCGCTCGCGACCGGCGAGTCCGGCGACATCGACGCAGGCGGCTCGAAGACGCTCGGCTTTGCGCTGGTCGTCTGGCATGACGGCCTCGCCCGTTCGGACCGAGCGTGGCCCGACGGAGCGTCGCCCTAC
>JBMOIG010000334.1:0-2549 GCA_049317445.1 Myxococcota bacterium
CGAAGCTGCATTCCAGCAGCTGCAGCGCCATCACGAGCTCGAGCGCGGTCTCGGCTCGCAGCGGGCTGGGCGTGTTGTAGAGGGCACGGGTCAGCCGCTCGTATTCGGCCTGCGTCACCATGGTGGCCCTCCGCTTGAGTCGTCATGCCGTCCTAGCGAGACGATCTCGTGCGTGCCGTCCGCCCGGATCGTGAAGCGCCCGCGCTGGTACGGATCTCCCGGCACGAGCTGCCACCACGGGTCAGCCCTGACGTGCAGCCGCACTCGCTCGAGCAGGCTGCTCTTGAGCTTCTTCAGGCCGCACCGCTCCTCGCGGGTGCGGTAGCGCCGGCGCGGCGACAGGTACGCGCCCATTATGGCGTGGAAGTACATGTTGTTGAGCGGCAGCATGACCTCGTCGATGCGCAGCTCCTGCATCAGAATGACGTACCCGATCAGTTCGGTGGATCGATTTCGAGCTGCTTCACATCCCCACCATCGGCAACCGCCACGGCGCCACACGCAGTACGTGCGTGGTGTGGGTGCCGTCCGAGAGAAGCGTGATCTTGGCGTGCACGTCGTTGTGACCGATGTGCCACTCGATCGGCACGAGCTTGCGAAGCCGAACCGACAGCTGCATGCGGAACCGCTCACGCGCATCCCGCGCGTCCAGACTCAACTCCGGCGCCGGCTCCGGCAACAGCGTGACGCCGAGCACATACTGCAGGTACGTGGTGTCGACATGCACAAGCACCTTCTCGACCCCCATCAGCTACATCGTCACGGTCAGCTCGAGCAGATCTTCCGGGCTGAGCTGTGGCTTCCCCACCGGCCAGAAGTCAGCCGCCACCACGCCGCTCCACGCCGCACGCGGCCGCCACCTGGTTGCGGAACTCCTCCTCGACCGAGTTCTGCCACTCGGCAGGCATCTGCCCGTCTGCGGTCAGGCACTGGATCACGCTCTGCCGCTCCGACAGGAAGGACGCGTACAGCGCCTGCTTGGCGACGTCCAGGTCCTCCAGCACGACCGTCCACATGAGATAGCCCTTCCAGGCGTGGTGCAGCTTCGCCATGGCGGCCGAATGGATCACTCTGAAGGCGTCGTGAAGGTGCGGGGGCTCCTTGTGGAGTGACGCCGTCACCTCGCTGAACACACTCTCGAGCAGCCTGACGTTCACTTCCGCGCGCAGCACCGCCGCCAACGCCAGGTCCCTCGCCTCCTTGGTCATGTCGCGCTTCTTCACTGGGGCTCCTGCACGGCGTCTACCGTGATCTCGGTGACGAAATCGGGGTGCCGGCGGCACCCGTCGCACCAGTAGTGCTCCCGCATGTCCGGCATGCAGTCGGACGACTGCACGTCGCCCGTGTTCAAGTCCTGCCACACCGCCGCGAACACCTTGTCAGACCCGCACAGCGGGCACACCTGCGTCATATCAGCACCTTCAAGGCCCATTCGGCCAGCACGAGCGCGTCGGCGTGCTCGTCGTCGTTGCTGTAGTTGTCGTCGCCGCCGTTCTGCGTGTGCACGCGCTGCGCGATCTCGCGCATGATCGGTGCCGCGCCGATGGCCTCCGGCATGTGCATGTCGGCCCGCATCTCCCAGAGCGGCGCCCCCATCTCGGCGAAGTGCCTGAACAGCCGCACCAGCAGCACGCCGGGCTCTGCGTGTGGACTGGGGCTGACGTACAGCGACAGCCCCCCTACCTCGATCCAGACGGAGTTGCCGTTCTCGGCCTTGAGCGTGTAGTCCGGTTCTTCGATTTCGTTCCCACCCTTGATCGTGATGGCCATCGGTACGTCCTTGTTTGGTATGAGCGAATCCAGAAGCGCGGCCACTTCACCAGCGGCTCGGAGCTCCCCATACCTTTGAGTGTGTAGGTTCCGTCCACCGAGTACGAGAAGCGCATCCGCAGCCGGTTCGTGTACGAGAGCAGGGGCCGCATCACCTCGGTCGACAGCCCCACAGCGCCTCTGTGACGTGCACGGGGACGAGACCGCTTCTTCCCGTCAGTCGAAGCAGGTGCATGCGCGCGACCTCCTTCGCGCGTGTCAGCACGATCGCCTTCTTGATGCCGAACGGCACCATCAGGCTCGCCATCTCGAGCAAGATGGGCACCGGTACCTCGAACACGGTGCAGCGATCCGCCATGACGGTCTGGTAGGTCGGCGTGACGGGCCAGCCGCTCAGCTGAATCCCGTACCGGTAGTTGAGCGTCGCGGGTCCGCTCAGCAACAGCGACTGTATCGACGAGAAGAAGGCGCTGGACAGATACTTCTTGGTCACGCCCCAGTTCATGCCCGGGCACCTCTCCCGCCTGTTCCGCTTCCGCGTCCTCGCGGCTTCCTGCTTGGGCGGCCTCACCTCGGCACGTCTGCACGCGCGTTGAGCCACTTCTCGTACGTCATGGTCAGCAGTCCGAGAGAGTGGCGGGCCTTCCGGCGGGACGCCATCGTGTCGTCGGTCAGGGCGAGGCTGGCCGACTCCAGCAGCAGGTCCAGAACGATGCGGAGGGCCGCTCCCTGCTCGCACGTGTGCGCCAGACCGACGATCCTGGCGGCCTCTTCCTTGT
>JBMOIG010000335.1:0-2537 GCA_049317445.1 Myxococcota bacterium
TGTCAACAGCGCTCTGAAACTGATCCACCTCATCGCTCTGAAACTGATCCACCCCGGTCGTGGTCAAGCCTTCGCACTTGCCAAGGCCTGGCCCCCCATAAGCCCCTGTACAGGGGCTTATGGGGGGCGCGCGCGGCTCATTCTGCCGTCGTCCGCGTACGCATGCGGAATGACGAGCCTTTCGTCGTGAGGATGTGCGCGTGATGCGTCAGCCGGTCGAGCAGCGCCACCGTCAGCTTCTCGTTCCCAAAGACTTGAACCCATTCGCCAAAGGCCAGATTCGACGTGACGATGGTCGCTGCGCGCTCGTAGCGGTCGCTCAGCAGATTGAAGAGCAGCTCGCCCTCGTGGCCACTGAACGGTACGAAGCCCAGTTCGTCGACGATGAGCAGAGGAATCTTCCTGTATTGCTTGTGCAATCGCCCCAGCGTCCGGTCGTCGCGGGCTTCGACCAGTTCGCGCACGAGGTCGGCCGCGCGCCGCATCAGCACGCGGTGGCGCTTGCGCGCGGCGCAGATGCCGAGCGCAATCGCCAGGTGCGTCTTGCCGGTGCCGATCGGCCCGACCAGCACCACGTCCTGGCCCTTCTTGACGAAGTCGCAACTCGCCAGCTCCAGCAGCTTGGGCCGTGAGATGCCGCTGGCGACGCTCCAGTCGAAGTCGTCCAACGTCTTCATCTCCCCGAAGCCGGCATCGCGCAGCCGCCGGTCGACGGCGCTCTTGTGCCGCGAATCGTGTTCCGCCATCAGCGCCTGGCGCAGCAGGTCCTCGTACGGCCAGCCGCCGTCGCGCGCCTGACGGCAAAGTCCTGGATACGCCCGCAGCAGACCGGGCAGCCGCATCTCGCCGCACAGCTCCTGCAAGATCCCGCAAATCAAGCTGTTTTCAGTGTCGCTCATGGCTCCCTCCTCCTAGCAGCGCGTCGTATTGGCTCGCGCAGGGCTGCTCGACGACATGTCCAGCGAGTCCTTCAGGAACCGCCACCGGCGGCGCGCGCTTGTCGGCACGCCGGGGCAAAAGCAGAAGTAGATCCATGCGATCCTGGTCCAGTGCCGCACTCACCGAGTCGCGCACCGCCGACTCGCCATGCTCGAGCATCGCGCCGAGCACGCGCGCGAAGATCCGTGCCGCGTCCATCGGCCCGTGCGTGTCGACCAGCAGGCGCCACAGTCGGTCAAACGGCGCGCCGAACTGCTCCAGCAGCGCCGGCATCACCTGGCGGACCGCCTGAGGTTTTCGTCTCAATTCAGGCAGGTAGTGCCGGTAATTGGTGAAGTCGCCGCCCTTCTTCTGCCGCGGCGAGACGATGCGCTCACCCCGGCAGCGCAGCTCGACCTCTTCCACGCCGACTCGGGCCTCGACATCGCAGCGCGCCCACGAGGTCGGCACCGAGTAGCGCGCACCCGCCAGCCGCACGCGCGCGCTGGCGTCCGCCGGCACCGTCTCAAGCTTGCGCGGGTCGAATGGGCCGCGCAGGACCGGCACCAGTAAGGGCTGCTCCTTGCTCTCGAACTTCATCATTTTGCTTGGACTCCCGTCGTCGGGTAGCTTGCGCACCTGGGCATCGACCCGAGCCAGCAGCGCCAGGGCAGCCTCTCGCAGGGTCGGCGCCGCCGGGATCGGAACCAGATGCTGTAGCCGCACGCCGCGACCGCGCGACTCCACCCCGCCCTTGTCGTGACCGGTGAACGGGCGGGCAAAACTCGGCTCGAAGACGTAGTGCGCTGCCATCGCAGCGAACCGTGGCTGCAACTCGCGGCCGCAGAACAGGATCTTGCGCACCGCCGCCTTGAGATTGTCGTAGACCAGCCGCGCTGGGACGCCGTCGAAGTGTTCAAAGGCGCGGACGTGGCCATCGAGCAGCGACACCTGGTCGGCGTGCTCGTACAACCACACGAAATCACGTCCGGAGTGCATCAGGCGGATGACCAGCATCCATGCCTTCTGGCGCACGCCGGCGATGTCGGCCACGACCTCGAAGAAGTCGACCTCGGCCATCTGCCCGGCGTAGTGCTGAAGCGGAACGAACACTTCCAGCCGCTGACGCTTGTACTCGGCCAGCCAGGACCGCACGGTGGTCTGGCCGACGGCAAAGTCTTCGGCGAGCAACGCCGCGTGCAGAGCCGTAGCCGTCACATGCTGCTTGCGTGTCGTGCGCTTCGCCCAATCAGCGAGCAATTCCTCCATCCGCGCGGTCACCTTCGACAGCACCGGACTCGCTCGTCGTGGTGCCTTGCGCTCGCCGATGGCGGGGTCTTCCTGCAAGTACCTGCGCGCCGTCACACGGCTGATCCCCAAGTCGCGCGCAGCCCTGCGGACGCTCAACCCTTCTCGCTCAACTTTGTCTCGTAAAACAAGCACCTGTATCACGTCCAGCATCCCCGAACCGCCATTCGCGGCTCGTCGCCGCGCTTGGCGGCAGTCTGCCGGAGTGGATCAGTTTCAGAGCGATGACCGGATCAGTTTGGGGCCGCTGAGCACAACCGCCCCGTGTTCGCGGGGATGGACCTCGACGGCCCCCACCGGCGAGCTCCGAG
>JBMOIG010000336.1:0-2533 GCA_049317445.1 Myxococcota bacterium
TGGCCGACGTCAAGTATTCTTCCCTCTCGACGACAATTAGAATTCCCCACGCCGCCGCCTTGCTGAGACTCGCGGTGGCCACCGTAGCGTAGGGCAGGCGAGCCGTAGGCGAGCCTGCCCGAAGCGGAGGTGGCCACCGCGGCGCCGTCACGCGCCCGCCTCGACCGTGAAGCCGTTGCGCTCGAGCGCGTCTTCGGCCCGCTTGCTCTTGCCCGTCATGTCCAGGATGACCGCGTGGTGCACCATCCGGTCGATGGCGGCCGCGGTCGTCATCGGGTCTTTGAAGATGCGGTCCCATTGCGAAAACACCAGGTTCGACGTGATGACGACGCTGCGGCGCTCGTAGCGCTCGGCCAGAAGCGTGAAGAGCACCTCCATCTCGTCGCGGTCCTGCTGGATGTACCCGATGTCATCGAGGATCAGCACGTCGAAAGCGTCCAGCCGCCGCAGCTCGCGTTCGAGCTTGAGGTCGCGCTTGGCTGCCAGCAGGCGCTGCACCACCTTGAAAGCTGGGGTGAAGTGCACCGTCAGGCCGCGCCGCACCAGTTCGTGACCGATGGCGCACGCCGTGTGGCTCTTGCCGCGGCCAGGCAGCCCGAAGAGCAGGATGTTCTCGGCGCGGTCGGCGAAGCCGCCCTCGCACAGCGTCGGCAGCTGGCGCCGCACCACGGTCGGCAGGCGCTCGAGGTTGAGCTGGCCCAGAGTCTTCTCTCGCGGCAGCTCCGACGCCCTGAGGTTCTTCTCGATGCGTCGCAGCTTGCGCTCCTGGTGCTCGATCTCGGCAAGGTGCTGGAGGTATTGCTCAAAGGTCCAGCCCTGCTTCTCGGCCGTGCGGGCGACCTCGGCGTGGTGCTGTACGAAGGACGGAAGCTTCAGGGCCCGCAGCATCACGGGCAAGGTCGAGTTCTCGTTCATGTTCCTGTGTTCTCCTGCCCAGGCGGAGCGCGGCCCAGTAGCGCGTCGTAGTCCCTCAAGTCCACGATGGGCGGCGCCAGTTGCGGCGCCTCGATTGGCTTGTCCTTGCCCATCAGGGCCTTGACGCGTTCCGCGGTCGGCATTTCGCCTGCGCCCAGCAGCAGGTCCAGCCCCGCCTCGACCTCGGCCTGCATGGTCGAAGCCGCCAGATGCAGCACGCGCAAGTACTCGATGTCCTTGGCGCCTGCGGCCTGCAAGGCATCGTAGGTACGGCGAAAGGTCAGCGTCGGAAACAGCTGCTCACGATACTTGTAGCGGGCAAACGCCCCGGGCTTGCGCACCAGCGACCAGATGAGGTGTCGGTAGTCGATGTGGGCGACGCACCGTCCCACCAGGCGCTCGGCCTCGAGCTCCTTGCGTCCTGCAAACAGCACCTCGATATGTCTCTCGTACAAGCGCACTTGCACTGTCTCGCCGATGAGCCGCGACGGCACCGAGTAAACGTTCTCCTTGACCCGAATCGTGCTCCACTGGCGCACCGGCACGTCGAGTTCGTCGTAGTCGCGCAGGCGGCTGACCTCGATCACCGTCATCGCTGCCAGCTCGTCGACCAGCCGCTTGCCGCGCACGGCGTTAGTGCCCTCGCACAGCGATTGCAGCCAGGCTTCGTACGCATCGACCGACTCGAAGTCCTTGCTGCGACGCAGCTTCAGCCGCTGAGCGATCTTGCGCTTGAGCACGCCATTGGCCGACTCGACGTCGCCGTTCTGCTCGCTTTCGCCGACCCCGATGGTCCGCGGCTTCATGCCGAAGTGCCGCATCACCGCTTCGTAGTCCGCGTTGAAGCCGCGCTTGCCCGTGCGCAGGTCGTGCGTGGCCGCCGTCGAGTTGTCCGTCTGGTGCCACTCCGGCCGTCGGGCCAGCCGAAACAGCGCCGCCTGCACCCCACGCCGTAGCGCCAGCAGCGACTCCGAACGCGCCACCGTCACCCAGCGCCAGTTCGAGTACGGCAGCACAAACTGGCAGAGAAGATGCGGGAAAGCCTCACCCGCAATCGTCACTTCCAGCGCGTTGCCGTTCGTGAAGTCCGTCTGCCCCGCTTCGCCCGGCACATGCTCCTGCGCGAAGAAGACCCGCCGCTCCGGACCGTGCTGCGCCCGCCACCGCGCCAAGCGACGTTGCAGCGTGCGCACCTGGCCGGGCTCGTAGCGGCCCGGATGCTCGGCCAGCAGGTACTCCATCAGCAGCGTAGCTTCGAGCTCCGGGTCCTCGACGAGCATCCCGGCCAAGGCCGGCCAGTCCGCCGCAAACGGGTCCGGTCGCGTGCGCCACGTGTGCGGCTTCGCCAGCTCCGACGGCAGCTTGCCCGCCTTGATGTACTTGCGCGCCGTCTTCGGGTCCATGCCGGCCTTGAGCGCCGCCATGGCCTTCGTCGTCGTAGACTTGCCGAGTTCCTTCATCACCTTGCGTACCTGTCTGTCCTCGATCACCGCCACCCGCCTGTTCGGCCGCAGGTGCGGCGTCGCAGGTAGGTGCCTGAGATCACTTGAGACAACAACTACGCGGAATGGGGAATTCTAGTTGTCGCCGGTCGGGAGAAATGATTGTCGCCGGGCAC
>JBMOIG010000337.1:0-2531 GCA_049317445.1 Myxococcota bacterium
AGACAGGAACCTCGGCGCTCCCCAAGCCCGGCGATCCCTGGTTAGGGTCCACGAGCCGGCATCCGCAGAATCTCAAACACCAGCAGCTGCTTGCCGCGGCGTAGCTTGCGGCGGTTGATTTCGGCGACCGCCACCGCCAGGGACGCCATCAACTCGGGGTGCCGCGGATTGTCGTGCAACAGGTAGACGCAGCGCTCCTTGCTCGACCGCATCGTCACCGGCAGCGTCACGAGTTGCTCGATGAACGTGCGCCACTCCATCGCCGCGCCCCCGAAGTACTCCTTGAGCACGAACTCCAGCAGCGCCATCACGGTCAGCTTGATGCAGGTCATCAGGCTGTCGCGCCCGGTGTCGCGCTCGTAGATCTGCGTGGGCAGGGTTTGCAGCCGGGCACGTTGTTCCTGTCGAAGGGACAATACCGCTGCGGCCGCGCCGACTTCCTTGTCGGCCAGCGCAATCCCGCGTCGTCGGACATCGGCCGGCGCGCTGACCAGCGCCTTGGCCAGTTCAGTGCGGGTCACCTGGGCGCGCTCGTGCTTGGTCTGGGCGTGCTGGACCGACCGACCGATCTTCTCCAGCTTGGAAACCAGTGCCACATTCGCCACATAGCCGCCGCCATAGCCGTGCGAACGGTTCAAGCCGCCGCCGTTGCGCGCCTTGCGGAAGATCTGCTCTTGCCGCGGCCACCGCGCCAGATAGTGGTCGGCCACCTGGCCCGCCGACACGTCGTCCTCGTGCAGGTTCGTCACGAACAGCGTGGTGTGCGGGTGCCGGCTGTCGGCGCGGCGCATCTGGACTCCGCGAATCGTGAAGCCGTCTTCGGGCGCACCCTTGCCATGCAGTTCGACTTCGACGTCGGCCACCTCGTCATGCTCGCGGTACTTCTGCCACGGCTCCTCATGGAAAATGTTCGCCCCCACAAGCACTTGGCCCTTCACTACCGTAATGAACGTCATCTGCGTCTGCTCGTGCATCGCCCAGATGGTGCCCGCTGTGCCCGCCTCGGAATCCACTATCGTCAGGCGGTCCACGCTGGCGTCGGGGCCGACCGCCGCGTCCAGCTTGGCCAGCATCGGCAGCAGGCGATTCTTCAGCGGTACCGCGCCCGTGTGTGTTTCGACCAGCACCGGCACGCCCGCGCCAGAGTTGACCGCGATCCGGCTCAGGCACGGCATCACCTGGCCCACGCGCGATACCTTGCCACTCTTGGCAAAGGCCCGAGTCCAATACGGATCTGCCGTGCCATCGATGTACACCACCGTGCGCGGCCAGCTCGGCTCCGGGGTGCTCCAGCGCTGGCTGATCTCCTGCCACGCCGCGGCGTGCGTCTGCCACATCGCATCGTCGACATCGAGCAAAGCCAGTTCTGTCAGGGTCTTATCCAGGGTCGCCGGCATGTACGCCACCCCGCCCAGCAAACTCAGCCAACCGCCCGAAGTTCCCTCCAAACCATTGAAACCACGACGTTCGCTGAGCAGCGGATTCACCCCCATCGCCAGCATCTTCAGGGCCAGCGTTTCGGGCCGGAGCGACAGCACCGACAGCGTCGCCAGGGGCCGCAGGGCTGCCTTGGCTGCATCGCTCGTCCAGCGTGCGTCGGTCTGGCCGGGCGGCGTCGAACCCCGCCTGCGCGCATTGTATTCTGCTGTGAACTTGCCAGATTCGCTGCGGTCGGCTGCGTCGTCGGCCAAGTCTTTGCCGACCACTTGCGCGGCCGCGTCGGCTTGACCCACCTGCAACGCGCACTTGGCCATGTCCAGCGTACAGCCCAATTCGGCCTCGGCGGCGGCGATCAGCGCAAGCCCGCCACCTCCCGAAAAGTACGTTACTTCTTCCTCATCACCCGACCCTGGAACCCTCGGTGCAGGAGTCGCAGGCCCAGCAACCTTGCCGGCCGGAGCGGCCACATAGCGCACGTCTGCCGCCGCCCACACACGCCTGAGGCAAGCGTCGCTGACCTTGCCGGCCTTGCCGAACCGGACCGCGAGGTGTCCGCGAGCGACTTCGGTCGACATGCTGCGATCGGCTCGCCGCAATTCGCACGCGGTATCATGGACTTCTTTGGGAAGCCGTGGCTGAGGCGGCGGCCAGCGCTCATCGAGCAACCGCTCCCAGGTCGGCCCCGTGCGCCGCCTGCACCGCCGCATCCAGTGAACGAACGTCGGCCACCGAGTTTGAGCCGCCACCGCCGCCACCGCGCCGCGCCAGGTCTGCCCGGCGCCTTCGTGATGCGCCGCGACCAAATCGAACACCACCGCGCGAGCCTGGGCCTCGGCGACTACCCGCCTCCACCGCTCCGGGCTCAGCCGCGCTCGCAGCGCACGACCCTGATCTGTCTTGGGGATCTTCGCTGCCACCTGCTTGCCCTCCTGCTTGTGCAGGTGTCGCAACAGATCGCACTTCGCGTGAATTGTCTAGTGATCTTCGCCAGCTTTCGTTCTAGGCGCGGATCGTCACCAGGAGTCGCTCACAAGGGCTTGGTATTACGAGGAGACTTCACGCAGCGTCCGTAGGGGCGCCGGCGTTCCTGT
>JBMOIG010000338.1:0-2529 GCA_049317445.1 Myxococcota bacterium
TGATCGCTTGCAGCGGCACCAAGGGTCGCCGCTTCGCACTGCCGCACGCTGAGAATCTGATGCACCAGCCGTTGATCGGTGGAGTGATTGAAGGTCAGGCGACAGATCTTGAGATTCACGCCAAGCACATTCTGCGCCTGCGCGACAAGCTGTACTCCCTGTACAGCGACAACACTGGCCAGACCAAGCAGCGCATCCACGACGACTGCGACCGCGACAAGTGGCTCAATGCCCAGGAGATGCTCGAGTACGGGCTGATCGACAAGGTGCTCGATCGTCTGCCGGGCAAGTGAGTTCAATAGGTGCCGTATGCATCTGGCACCTGTTTCGCGGTGTGCTCCGCGAGGGGTACAGTGCGGTACGCCAATGAAGGCCTCGAGCATCGATTCCATCGCGCGCGCTGAATGAGGCGCGGGCCGGCCGCAGGACCTGGCCGACGTCGCGGAGCGTCGGCGACTGCACGGAGGGCGCGATGCCTGATTCCGGCCATGACCTCGGTCCGTCGCAGCCCCCGCGTCCGTCCGACCCGGCGAACGCCGACTGTGTCGCTCGGGACGTTCGACGGGCTTCGCCGCGCACAGCACGCGGAGTTCATGGCGCTCTCGTTCCGCGAAAAGCTCGAACGGCTCGAGCAGATGGCCGAGGTGGCGGAGCGGTTGCGGCTGCGCGGGGGGTGAGGTGCATCGGGATCGGGGAGGCCACCGATCGGGGTTGGTCGATGCACTGACCGGATAAACTGGTGCGGGGTTACCCCGGTCGCAATTTCATGATTCTTACCGGGACGATTCATCACGCTTGTGGCAAAGTTGCGTATCAGTAGGTGACCACCGGCGGGCGTGGCGCCCGCCGTGGGAACTCCGAGGACCTACACATGCCGCACTCCTTCGCATTCCGGCTTCGCTTCGTCATCGCTTCCTTCCTCGTGCCGTGCGCGGTCCTGACCGCCACGCCTGTGGCGCGTGCGCAGGGCTGTACCGGCGACCTCAACGGCGACCGAACCGTGGACGGCGCGGACCTGGGGACCCTGCTTGGAAACTGGGGCGGTCCGGGGAATGGCGACTTCAACGGGAACGGTACGGTGGACGGTGGCGACCTGGGCGTGATGCTCGGCGCGTGGGGTGCGTGCCCGGTCACTGTTCCCGCCTGGGCGACGCTCGTCGAAGCGCAGCCGGACCCGGCGGTGGTGACGGACCCGGCGCTTCGCGCGGCGATCACGGCCACGGGGCTCGCGTGGCGCGTGCGCGACACGGGCACGCAGATGGAGATGATGCTGATCCCGCCGGGATCGTTCCAGATGGGGTGCATCATGGAGTCGAACCAGTCCAGCTGCACGTCATTTGAGCAGCCCGTCCACCAGGTGACCTTGACGAACGCGTTCTACTTGGGCCGCTATGAGGTGATGCAGTCGCAGTGGGTGGCGAAGATGGGGAGTAATCCGAGTTTCTTCCAAGGCCCGAGTTACCCCGACGCAGCGAACCGCCCGGTGGACCAGGTGAGTTGGAACAGTGTTCAGGGCTACCTAAGTGCAACTGGTATGCGGTTACCGAGTGAAGCGGAGTGGGAGTATGCATGCCGGGCCGGAACCCAGACGCCGTTCTACAACGGGTCGACGGACGACAGCACGGTGGGTGCGCTCGCGTGGTACACCCTGAACTCGGGCAATCAGACGCATGCGGTCGGCGGTAAGGCCGCGAACGCCTTCGGTCTCCACGACATGCTGGGCAACGTGTGGGAGTGGGTGAACGACTGGTTTGGCGCGTACCCCAGCAGCGCCCAAACGAACCCAACGGGTCCGGTAGATATGTCGTACCGCGTGCGCCGTGGAGGGAATTTTCTATGCTTCTCGAACGCCGTGCGCTCGTCCTTCCGCGACAGCGCTACGCCCGGCAACATGAACTACTTCCTCGGGTTCCGCGTC
The DNA here is from genome assembly GCA_049317445.1 of Myxococcota bacterium. Classification (GTDB taxonomy): domain Bacteria; phylum Myxococcota_A; class UBA9042; order UBA9042; family UBA9042; genus CAJBNH01. Next base: position 1,919 of record JBMOIG010000338.1, read on the forward strand.
GCGAGGACCCCCTGATTTCCTCTCCCCTTCTTCTCTCTTCCCTTTTACCTGACACCACGGGCCTCAGCGACCATGTCACTTCCCAAGGTGCCGAACCCGGCGCAGGTGGTGCTTGAACTTCCCCCGGGGTATGAAGGCAGCGGGGATCCCCGTCCGCGGTCGGCGGAGCCCGCATGTGACGACATCGCGGCGCGCCGCGTTCACCTGCGCTTGCGCCGAAATCGGTGCCACATGCATACGACACCAATTTCTGCGGCGCCCGGGGCCGGCACCGCCTGCGGCGCATCGCTCGAACCGAACACCCACGCGTCCTTGCTGCCATCCACCAGCATGCGGTCGCTGGCGCCGAACATGGCCATCTCCCACTGGCCGTTCACCTCGGTCCAGTAGTGCCAGTAGTTCTCGATGGGCCAGAGGTCGCCGTTGCCGTACTCGTAGTCCGCGTCGAAGCCGATGCCAGTGACGAAGTTGCCGAACGGGTACGCGTCGTAGGCGAGCGCAGCGCCCGTGATGGCGGAGGTCGCGGCCTGCAGCGCGTCGAAGCCGTTCATCGCCGTGTCCCAGCGCAGCGTGACCTGGTACGCGTTGCCGTTGGTGAAGTCCACCTGGAT
>JBMOIG010000339.1:0-2523 GCA_049317445.1 Myxococcota bacterium
GTGGTCGGGGTGACTGGATTTGAACCAGCGACTCCTTGCTCCCGAAGCAAGTGCGCTACCAGGCTGCGCTACACCCCGTCTGGCTCGACCGGTCCCTGTGCTGCGCGAGCACACCCCGGTCGGGCGGCGCATGCGTATGCCGAAGATCGGGGCCGTTGTCAATGCCGCTGCTGGTCTGTCACTTCTTGAAGAGCGCCTCCAACCTTGCCCGCGCCGCGTCTTCCGGGGACTGCACCGGCTCTGGCGTGCCGAACGAGATGGTGGGCTTCTCAGGGCTTTTGCCGAACAGCGACTCCAGCTTGGAGCGCGCGGCGTTGACCTCCGCCGACGTGTCCTCGCCCATGATGCGGAACTGGAAGAAGCCGCAGAAGTTGCCGGCCTCGCGGTCGCGGATGAATTCGCCCTGATTCTCAATGCATTCGTTGTGGGCGGACTTGCTCCAGAAGCGGCAGTTGCGGCACGAGTGCAGGTACGCGCTGCAGTTGGGGCAGGTGTCCAACCGACCGATCTTGACCTCGAAAACGAGTTCTTCCAAGCACTTGTAACATTGGTGGCGGGGCTCGGCGATCACGCTCTCCTCCTGGGGACTTGCTTCCCCGTCTCGGGCCGCCCGGACGCGACCCCTGCTGCAACCCTTTGCACCGCGCATTGTTCCGAGCGCGCGCGCACGTTCCTTGTCTTGTTCACCCGACCCGACCGGTCTGGCGCTTCCGCCGGACGACCAGTGCAAGTAGTGCAAAGGCCAGCAGAGCGCCACCGGTCGACGTCGCGGTCGACGTCGCGCTGCAGCCACCGCCGCCGTTCGCGTCGCTCGTCGCGGTCGGAGTCGGAGTCGGGTCGGCGGTCTTGGCGTAGGGATTGATGACGGAGTGGTAGTTGGCCGTGTTGTGCAGGTCGTGACCGTGGAAGGGCCACTCGATGATCGACCCCTTGACCGTGCCACCGGTGCGCCAGGCGAATACCCACCCGTCACGCGTGGACGCCGAGACGTCGAACTTTCCGTCGCCGTCGATGTCACCGACCGCGGGGGAGCCCAGGACCCAGCCCATCGTGTACTTCGGGAATCCCTTGGCTTCTTCGCCAAGATAGTTCCAGGCTCGCACCAAGTAGCCCGCCGATCCGGCGATGACTTCGGGCTTGTCGTCATTGTTCAAGTCGACGATCGCGGGATTCGAGAAGAACTGCCAGTCGTCGATCACGCGCGGCCAACCCTCCAGCATCTTGCCGGTCGCCGTGTCCCACGCCGAGAGGTGGTGGTCGAACTCCGCGCGCTGGCCACCTGAGGCAAACGTCAGCGCAAACTTGAAGCCCGCCGTGGCCTTGACGAAGTCCACCCCGCCCGTGGGATCGATGCGACCCAGCGACGCGTTGGCGATCAGGATGTAGGCCGGGCTGTCCTGCGTGTTGGACTTGGCTCCGAAGTTCTGGTTGTCGAACGAACACTGCTTCTTGGTGGTGCCTGCCACGGTGCGGCAAAAGACCTTTCCGGTGGACGTATAGAACGTGCCCGACGAGCCGATCGTGTCGAAGTTGATCTCGAGCTTGCCGTCGTAGTCGATGTCCAGCAGCGCGGGATGCCCCGGAACGCCGGAGCCCACCGTCGGCAGCACGAACGCCATGATGCCGAGCGTCGTGACCGGGAAGCCCGGCAAGAACGGCCCGCCCTCATGCAGGTTGCCGTTGCCCCACAGCACGTAGCCGCGCGCCTCGTTCTTGGCCTTGTCGGCGCCGATCGCCTCGTTGGTGCCGGTGGCGATCTCCAACTGACCGTCGCCGTTGATGTCTCCGATCGACGGGGCAGCGATGATGCGGTCGCCCATCGTGTCGCCCAGCTCCGGGTCGCGCACCAGAACGGGGAAGCCCGGCTGCTGCGTGCCGTCGTGGCGCCAGACATAGACGTGCTGGTCCATGGCGGTCACGACGATCTCGAGCTTGCCGTCCTTGTCGAGATCAGCCAGCGCGGCGGCCGAGAAGATGCCGTCGTCCCACAGGTGCTCCGGGTCGCATTTCTGCGACTTGGTGCGGTCGACCTCGACGGGGAAGCCTGCGCGAGGCTTGCCGTCCTTGCCCGCCACCACCACGTGACCGTCGTAGGTGGTGACGACCACCTCGACGCTGCCGTCGCCGTCCAGATCGCCGACCGCAGGCGTGCCTAGCATCATCTCGCGGTACATCGGCTCGAGCTTACCGTTCTGGGCCGTGCAGCCGGCCTTGTCGGCGCGATAGGCACACGCCTTGGACACGTTCTGCACACCCACGTCGCCCAGTTCGTGGCGCACCGGCGTCGAGATCGGCCAGCCCGCCGCCTCAGAGCCATCCGCCTTCCACGCGTGCACAAAGCCGTCCGACGTCGGCTGGATCAGCTCGTCGCCGCCATCGCCGTCCAGATCGAAGAGCTTGGGACTTGCCTCGACCGAGGTCTTCACGTGCTTGGGATAGCCCGGCAGCAGGTCCGGGTCCTTGTAGAGGCCAATGGACTTGCGGTACTCGGACTTGACCTCGGTGCCGTCCTTGGCCTTGGCC
>JBMOIG010000340.1:0-2506 GCA_049317445.1 Myxococcota bacterium
GCGAGAGGAAGTCTTGGGCAGGAACGTCCGCCTGACCAAGAGCGGCGTGCAGGACGACGCCTTCTACCGGACCCTGTGGACCACGATTCTGGGCGGCAAGACGTGGCATGGGCGGATGGTGAACAGGCGGAAGGACGGTGCCCTCTTCTCGGAGGAGGTCATCATCTCGCCGGTGCGCGACTCGGCCGGGACCGTGACGGCCTATGTCGCCGTCAAGCGGGACATTTCCGACCGTCTTGCGCTGGAGGCCCAGCTCCTTCATGCCCAGAAGATGGAGAGCATCGGGCGACTCGCCGCTGGGGTGGCCCACGACTTCAACAACCTCCTGACCGTCATCCTGAGTCACGCGGCCTTCGGCCTGGCTTGCGTCGGCAGCGGTGACCCGGTGCGAGAAAACTTGCTGGAGGTGCGCAAGGCCGGGGAGCGAGGCGCGGCCCTGACCCGGCAGCTGCTCGTGTTCAGTCGCAAGCGGGCGTCGCAGCGCCAGCCGCTCGACCTCAACGTGGTGATCACCGACCTCAAGCGCATGTTGCAGACCTTGATCGGTGAAGACATCGAGGTCGTGCACCTCCCGGCTGCGGCGCCCTGCTGGGTCAACGCCAACATCGGTGAGATTGAGCAGATGATCATGAATCTGGCCGTCAACGCACGAGACGCCATGCGCGAAGGCGGGCGCTTTACCCTTGAGACAGCGAACGTGGCATTCGACCCGACCGCCGCGGCCCAGCACGACGGGGCGGCGCCAGGGCGCTATGTGCAGCTCACGGTCAGCGACTCGGGTCTTGGCATGGACGAACGCACCATGGCTCAGGCTTTCGAGCCGTTCTTCACCACCAAGGTGGCGGGCAAGGGAACCGGCTTGGGGCTGTCGATCGTGTACAGCATCGTGCAGCAGAGTGGCGGCAGCATCTCGGTCCGCAGCCAGGTGGGGCTGGGCACTACGTTCACGGTCTGCCTGCCGCACGGGACACCGGGTCCCGGGGTGGCCGAACTTCCGCCCATGGAGACCGTGCGCCGAGGTCGCTGTACCGAGACGATTCTGGTGGCCGAGGACGAGGAAGCACTGCGCAAGGCCGTGGTACGAATCCTGACCGCGGCCGGCTACGCGGTGCTGGATGCCATCGATGCCAAGGATGCGCTGGCGATCGGCGCAAGCCACCGGGGCAGAATCGACCTGTTGCTGTCGGACATGGTGATGCCGCACACGAGCGGTCGACTGCTGGCGCTGGCGTTGGCGAGAGAGAGACCGGATATCAAGGTGTTGTTCATGTCCGGCTATGCCTCTGAGCTGGTCGACGACCAACTCAGAGGCGGCGCGGACGTGCATCTGCTTGCCAAGCCGTTTTCCAGCAGCGACTTGACCACCAGAGTGAGGATGCTCTTGGACGGCAACGTGTCCGACAGAAACCGCAATCTTTCTGGGATGCCGGAGCACTGCTGAGTCTTCGCCCGCAGGTTCCGATAGGCGTAACAGCGCATTGAAGGAAACGCGTCATAGACGCGCCCTCTGGCACCGCCTAGACTGTCTCAGAGAGCTGTTTTGCTTGGGCGACCATACGGTTGCTTGACGAGATCTCGGCGGCGCACATGGCAAAGCGCAAGGCAAACATGGCAAAGCGTCGCAGCCCAGAAGCGCTTTCCGTGACGCGGCCAGAGCCGTCGGCACCAGCCTTGGCGGATCTTCGGATTGTCGGGATCGGCGTTGCGGCGGGTGGTTTCGTTGCCGTGCGCGACTTCTTCGCTGGCGTGCCAGCCGAACCCGCGACGGGCATGGCCTTCGTGTTGGTCCAGCACCCGGACGCCGTCCACGCTGCGCTGGATAGCGACGTCATCCGCACGCTGACCCGAATGCCGGTCTTCGACGTGAACGAAGTCGCAGTGGTCAAGGCCAACTGTGTCTACGTCGGTCCCGTCGGGTGCGACCTCGCGCTGTCGGACGGCACGCTGCAACCTCAGCGATGGCAGGGGACGTCCACGGCTCGCCAGCCCATTGACCAGTTTTTTCATAGCTTGGCGCTGGACCACGGTGCGGGTGCGGTCGGCGTCGTCCTGTCCGGCGCCGGCAACGATGGCGCTGCGGGTTTGCAGGAAATCAAGGCCCACGGCGGGTTTGCGATGGTGCAGTTCCCCGATTCGGCAGAATTCGGAGACATGCCTCGCAGCGCGGTCGCTACCGGCGTCGTCGATGCGCTGCTGCCGCCCTTCGAGATGGCAGACCGACTCATCAGCTACGGTGCCACCGCCCGTGAAAGTCAGGCCTCGGCGCTGACCGCGGACCGCCCGCCTGAGTTTGAACGTGGGCTGCGCAAGATCCTCGCCATTCTTCGCGACCGAACCGACCACGACCTGTCGGCCTACAAGCGGGACAGACTCGTTCGCTGTGTCGAGCGGCGAATGGCCGCTTGTGGCGGTCTCTCCATCCGCGAGTATGTCGAACACTTGCGTCACACCCCCGGCGAACCGGAGGCGCTGTTCTGCGACAGCCTGATTGGGGTCACCTCCTTCT
>JBMOIG010000341.1:0-2505 GCA_049317445.1 Myxococcota bacterium
GCTGCGGTAATGGCTTTCCACCTCCGCCTGGACCAGGTTCATCACTTCGGGGGTCACGGCGGCTGCGGCGCTTGGGTGTCTGTCGGGCCCGGTCGGGGGTTGTACGGACAGTCGCGTTCGAGCGGGATGTCGGATGAGTCGGCGTTTTCGCTTGCCGAGTACCCTTGCGCATACGAAGAACCCTCGTTGCCCATCGCACACCCGGTTTGCTGGCACTGGGGCTTGGCAATCCAGTAGAAGCGCTGCTCGCTCAGGTTCAGCGTGCCGAGCTCAGGCCGCTGTTTCAGGCACGCGTGTTCGATCGCGCCGATGGCGGCAAACGCAGCACAGGTGCCCCGCGATTCCTGGTCGCGGATCGGCAGGTTGTCGAGGCCCGGGATCACGTAGTCCGCCGCGAAGTTGCCGGCCGACACGGCATAGGTCTGTGCGTTGGGCGCCGTTGTACCGCGCAGCTGCTGCGTAGGAACGCCCTTGAGCGCGCTGGGGTCCAACTGCTGGCGCAGATATGCCGTCTCGACGAGCAGGTCGGCTTGTTCAGCGGGCAGGCCGACGCCGTCAGCGCCCTTGGGTGCCGCACCGAAACTGGCGGTCGCGACCTCGGATTCTGAGCGCGCCCCGGCCGGAGTGGCCATCGGTCTCGCCATCGACCAAGCCGATACCCAGGCGTTGCCGTCGTCGCTGGGCGCGGGAGCGGGCGTGGGAGACGGCGTGGGTGCGGGAGTGGGAGCGGGAGGCCGTGAGCCACCGCCTCGACCATGCTGCATCCACCACCAGCCGCCGCCTGCGAGCAGGGCGAGGATCAGCACGAGCGACCACGCCGAACCGCCGGAAGTCGGGGTGGGACGGGCAGGCGCAGTGCGCCGGGGTTGCGGCAGCGACGGTCCTGGCTCTTCGATCTCGTCGGCCTCGTCTGCCGAAACGACTGCAGGTGTATGGGCTTGAGCAGCCTTGTGGGTTGGCCTCGGCGGCGCTTGCGGCGGGAGGTCGTGGGGCCGATCGGTCGCCGGCGCGGAGACTGTACTTTCGTCGACCTGCCCGATCAGCCAACTCGCGGCCACAGGATGCGGCCCCAAGCCGACCACGGCGTCTGGTGGCAGAAGTGCGCGCTCGACGCGGTCGCCATTGAGCATCACGCCGTTGCGCGAGCCCAGGTCCTCGATCCACCACCTGCCACGACCGTCTCGGGTCAGGCGCGCGTGCTTTGACGAGACAACGCCGTTGTTCACACGGATGTCGGCCTCGTCACCGGCGCCGACGATCCACGTCTGTCGACCGGCCCTGTCGGCCAGCCAGGACTGCCAGTCCGCGCGCAGTGAGCCGAGGCGCAGCGGGTCGCCGGGGCGAAGCTCGGTGCGCATCACTTGTTCGTCGCCGACGAAGGTGCCGTTGGTCGAGCCCAGGTCGGTGACCCATACCCTTGTGCCGCAACGAGAAATTCGCGCGTGCTGTCCTGAGATCCGGGGATGCTCCAAGCGTACGTCGCAGTCGTCTGCGGCCCCCACCAGCCAGTGCACGGTGCCTCTGGGCTCGCGGCGCAGAGCGATGAGTTCCATCGGCGAGTGGGCGAGGTCGGTGCCCAACCCGATGGCCTCCTGGTCGTCGACCGACACCCACTCCGACCCGATCCGCGCGCCGCGAACCCATGTGCCGTTGCGCGACCCTAGGTCCAAGACTCCGTATCGATCGTCGAGCCGCTGCAACACTGCGTGACGCCCCGAGATCTTGGGGTGGTCGAGCACGATGTCGCACGTCGGGTCCGCGCCGATGACCCAGCGAAGTGCGCCGCTCATGGCTGCCCTCCCTTCCGCCGTCGTGACCAGAACGCCGCAAGAAGCGCTGCTGCCGCGGCCACAATCGCTGCAAGTCGCCATGGGGTGTCGTCCGCACTCGTGTCGCTCGATGCAGAGGGTTCGTCTGCGGTCGCCGTGGCGGGACTTGCGAGCGAGGCATCCTGCGCGATTTCCGTTGGCGTTGCGGGATCGGCCCCTGCGACGGTCAGGGTTGGCGGGCTGGGAATGTGCAGGGCCTCAAGCGGGACAGGGGCCGCCACACAGGTCAAACACGGTTCGCACACCTGGGTTGGCGCGCGGCCCTCTTGCCGGTGGGCGTAATCCAGCCTGCAACACTCGCCGGGTCGACAGGTGCCTTCGCTGGCGCCCGACCGACACGAATCGCCGTCCCGCCTGGCCGCGCAAGCAGGGTCGGTGGGTGGGCTTGGGCTTGCGACTGCAGCCGTCGGGGACAGGAGCACAGCAATGGCGGGGACCCACAGTTGTCGAAGCGGGACGAACGGCATCGTGACCTCGTTCGGGGACAATTGGCTGGGGCCGCTAGCGTAGGCGTGCGGATCAGGCGGTGCAACGGCTTGGTAGGACGATTCCGCGCATTGGGTGGGCTTGAACACGTTGGCCAATGGGCTTATCGTCCGCGCCCGTGCTGCAACTCCGTGTATCCGGCAGGAAGGCAGGACCAAAGGGTCCCCCGACCCCGAAGGCTCCGCCGCTC
>JBMOIG010000342.1:0-2497 GCA_049317445.1 Myxococcota bacterium
GACCGGCAGCTTCAAGGCGCCCGCGATCGACCCCAAGGCCAGCCCTGGCAAGGACATGACCTTGTTCTCGAACAATTAGGGCTGAGGATTCGTGAGAATTGGTAGCGGGTTGGATGCTCCGCCTGCGCTTTGCATCTTCCTGCGGGGGCGCCCGGGCCGGCCGAGAATTCTGGCTGGCCGGTTCGGGCGTGACCGGTGGGAGTCGATGCGCGGCGATGCGCGCGGGCCGCGTGCGTGCCGGCGCTTCGGGACAGCATTCGAGGCGCGCTTCCCGTTATCACGGTCGAGCGCACTTGCTAGGTCCTACTCCTCGACGCGCTGGCCCGTAACGGTGAAGTCCGCGAAGCACGGGTAGTTGACGTTTGTCCCGCGTCCGGTGGAGTTCAGGCCCAAATAGCGACGGGTGCCGCGTAGCTTGCCGTCGATGAGTTCGAGGCGCAGCCACGAGTCAGCGTGGATGCTCTGCAGCCCCCAGGTGAGGATGGGCTTGTTCGACGCGCCCGTGAGCGTCAACGCCGAGCCTTCGACCGACCCGTTCAGCGTGGGGAACGAACCGTCGCCAGCGACGCCCGCCGTGATGCCGGCGCCTGCCAAGGCGGACAGTTTCCAGGTGGAGACGCTGCGCTCGGGAGTCTTTGCCGTGGCGCAAGTGCCCCCGGGAAGCAGCTTCGTGACGACCGACCACTCGCCCACCAGTTGGGCGGGCGACAGGTTCGGCACGGCCACGCCTGGAGCGTTCGATCCGGTTGACGGTTCTCCCGCGTCGGCCACAACTGCGAAAGCGACGAACGGCACGATCCACGCCAGGACCAGGGCGGGGATTCCGATGTCACGCGAGCGAAGTTCCACGACGCACCTCCAATGCTGTTGGCGCCAATAGTCGGCTACCGGCTGTTCGCGGCGACTCTGCCCATCCGAGTTCAGTGCGTCAAGGTGGGCGGAGATTTCAGGGATCGTTTCGGCGAATTCGTATGGTGCCATAAAGTGTTGTGGCGACTTTGAAGCGCCTGCATCGCGGGGCGCCACATGCCAGTCGACGCTGGTCTCGCGGCGTCGACAGCCGGTGGCGCCTTGGGCGGACCCCTGGCATCTGACCCATCACGAAGACCGGCGAGGGTGAGTCAGACCGACGCCACCAACCCCGCAAGCGTGAAGTTCGGCAGGATCTTGCTGTCCGGCACGAGCAAGTAGCTCCAGGGCTTGCCGTTGTTCTCCTTCGCGTGTGCTGTGGCCGCATGGCACCACGCTCTGCCCGCACCAGCCTTGGCCTGCACTTCCGGAGTCTGCATCTCGTTGTCGGCCTTGACCTCGCACATCCACTTGCGGTCGTGGGTCTCGACGACGAAGTCCGGACGGTAGGTCGCTTCGATGCCGTTCAGCCGAAAGCGCAAGTGCAGCGTGTCGCTTGGCGGCTTGAGCCACAGGTGGACCGCATCGTCGTCGTCGAGCAGCACCGCGAAGCGGCGCTCGGCATCGGAATCGAACTTGCAGTGATCGATGGCGCCGCGCTGGAACCCATTGAATACGAGGCGCTTCACGTCGCCCTTGTTCTGCAGCGGTCGACGCACATCGTGTCGCGGGAGACCGGCGGCCGACTTCAGGCCCGCGGGCCGCAGCGTCTCGAAGGCCGGGTAGACCGTCGTCACCCACGAGGTGGCTTCCTCGCGCCGGTGCGCCACGAATTGCCGGTACACGATCTCCGCCGCGTCCTTCTCGTGGTGCAGAAGCACCAATTGGACGTCGTCCTCGGACTTCAGGTAGCCACGAAGGTGGGCCACGAGTTGGGTGGAGAGTTCCTGCAAGCGCGGGTAAGTGTCTGCGTGCAGGTCGTTCTTCTCGACCAGCTTGCGCATGACGTAGTTCTCGGGCCGCGACTCGGTCAACGCCAGGTGGTCCGTGGTCAGGTAGCTCCGGGTCTGTTCACCGCGAAGCTGTTGCAACACGATTTCGCGGGGCAGCGGCTGCCAGTTGATGTCGCGGCAGTCCAGGTCGAAGTCGTCGTACACCACGCGATGGTCGGCGGATGCGATGACGGAGATCTTCGGCACCTCGATGGCCTTCTCGACGAACGCGGCCAGCAACGGTTTGAGCAGTTCGGTCGTCGTCGGGAACGCGGCCAAGCCCAGCAGTTGCTGAACAGGCGCCTGCCCGGCGAGGTCAGCATCGACGAGCGCGGCGAGCTTGCCCTGGATTTCCGGCTTGTTGAAATCGTGCAGGGTCCGCACTCCCGACAGGTGCTCGATCACACGTCGCGTCGCGTCGGTGACGCGGTCGACGTGCCTCTCGACCGCCGAGCGCACGTCCGGCCCCGCTGAACCGGCCACCGTGGCCGCCGCCGCCTTGCGCGCCGCGTCTCTCGCGGCTCCCCAGGCGGTCGGTTGGGCGATGACGGTCTCGGACTTCTCCGGGGGCTCTTCGTCGAGGTCGCGAATGCGCAATTCGACAGAGAGATCCGAGTCTTTGGCCTTCGCTTCGACTAGCAATTCTTGGAACCGGT
>JBMOIG010000343.1:0-2494 GCA_049317445.1 Myxococcota bacterium
ATGCCCGAACCGATAGGGTGTCGGCTTGTGAGTTCATAGCAATTGGCCTTGGCCTGTCGCCGCCTGAAACAACGCTTTGAAGCGGCCCTGTTCGCAGGCGACATCGAGCTGATCTCGTAAAAGGCGCAACATCGGACCGGACCGCCACCCAATTGCCGGCGAGTGTTCCTGGATCAGCGCGATGATCGCTTGATCTGTAAGCTTTGTGCGGTTGGGTCGTTCGCGTCGGGTGAGCAGCGATAGCGCATCTTCGACAGCGGCCGCATGCTCGGCCGCATTGCCGCCTGGCGTTCTAGGCAAGATGACCTCAGCGAAGTGACGAAGAGCACGCTGTGCGAAATCAGCCTGCGTGCCAGGATTGGGACCGCCGATCGCATCGAAACGGCTGTCATAGGGCATCGAGTTATCTCGAAGGATCGGATCGACTTCTACCATCGGGGCGCCAGAGAAAATCCGCAGGCGACTGCGCCTTTCGGGGGTCCAGGCCATCAAGTCGGGGCCGACCATCTCCAGGTAGGGCCTAGATAGCGCCAACAGCATCAGGTCCGCATCCGGCCATGTCGCACCGCTGGTAGATCCACATAGGGACCGCCACCAGTCGTGGCCTTGGCAATTGACCTTGGGAAGTATCGAGTCTGCCGCGCCAGGTGCAATTGTAAGACTGTAGGCGGGAACGTCTTGCGTTGAGCAAACAAGCCCTAAACCCGCAGACACGATCCAAAAATCGCAGTCGAGTAGCCGGGCGCCAAGGGCCGCCTCAGCGAAGGCTCGCCCCTTGTACATAGTCCGCGCGGGCAGCCGCTCGCGCGCCCTGCCCAACCGCTCGCGCCACTCGTGTGCCACGTCCAAAGGCGTACCGCCGCCAAGCGTGTGGGCCTGCAGTTCGAGCGCAGGCGTGAGGCGCTTGCGGTTGGTGCAATTGGTGACAACGAGGACGGACACGTGCAGTTATTAGACCCTTCTCACTCATGGCGCGACGCAGTTATTAGACCAGTCTGAGCCGCAAGTGGTGATAGTTTCGGGTCGAAATCAAGTCGGAAGAGAGGGTCCGAAGTCGTCGTCGCCAAGCTAGCCGCTAGGCGATGCCAACAAGCTTGTGAGTTTGAACGCTCAACCGCCACCGAGGGTGGGCCAAACAATAAGCGATTGCCGCACGGGTGTTGGCGTCCTGTTCAGGGCCATCCATCGGTTGCAACAAGAACCGCTCGAACGGCATCGCTTCGAATGAGCTAGGGTCGACGTTGATCTGTGGGAAAACAAGCTTGAGTTCGTCACCTCGGCGCTGGACGACCGGTGCCTTGCCTTTTGGACTGACGCAAATCCAATCGAGCCCGGCCGGTGCCTCAATCGTCCCGTTCGTTTCAACGGCGATCTCAAACCCCACAGTATGGAATGCTGCAACTAGCTCGTCATCAAGTTGGAGTAGCGGCTCGCCGCCCGTGCATACAACAAGCGGGACGCCGCTATCTCCTCCGCGCCAAAGGCGCTCGGCGACCTCAGCCAGATCCCGCGCACGCTCGAACTTGCCCCCGCCAGGCCCATCAGTCTTCACGAAGTCGGTGTCACAGAAGCTGCAGACGGCCGCCGCGCGGTCGGCTTCCCGTCCGTTCCAGAGGTTGCACCCGGCAAATCTGCAAAAGACCGCAGCGCGGCCCGACTGCCCGCCCTCGCCTTGGAGGGTGAGGAACATTTCCTTGACGCTGTAGGTCATCGACACATCCGAATTGACGCCATCGCCGTAGCTGCAAGGAGGAATAACCCTATTCTGAATGGACCCTAGCGCTCGGTGCCGCCCCATATCAAAAAGTCGAGTTTCTTGACGTTCGATATGCTGAATGCGCTAGGCAGCGCAGCGAATGTCTCGTCGAACTCGTCGAACCAATCGACTGCCGGCGAGGTCTTACTCAAGTCGTCCATGGCCCGATTCAGCCATCGATAGAAGGCCCCTGCGCCATCAAGCCCCTTGGGGTTCGGTAATTCCGGGAGATGTCGGCTCAGAAAGTCGCGAACGACGCTATCGATGATCGGGCACGTCGGACGAAGGGTGCCCTCAAGCTTGCTGACAAAGGACGCTTCCACCCGGTTGGTTGCGCCATAGAGCTTGCTCAACACCTCTTCAAAAAGCGCGATTGGCGAGCCGTCATACAGCTTCGCCTGTTCAAAATACCTGTAGAACTGTTGCCGCCACACCGCGTTGCGCCGTACGCCGTAGTAGCCGTTGAATCGACGTTGGAAATCTGCGGCGGTCCCGAGGCCGTCCGAAATGTCGAGGAGTCGCGCCTCTTCTAAGAGTGTCAGATAGATTGAGATAGGTGTCTTTCCGGACGCCGCCCCCTTGGTCAAGCGCGCTAGCGCGGGCATTCGCAGGCTGGCCAGAGCCCTCGAGAGCCTCTCCAATTCCATCGCCCCTGGACTATCAAGGGCGTCGGACATCGAGGGGTCATACCGAGACATCTTTCACGACCGGATAGTGCGGCCGCCCCCAGTCCGATTT
>JBMOIG010000344.1:0-2486 GCA_049317445.1 Myxococcota bacterium
TCCACGGAAGTTCCCTGCCGCGACAAAGAGTTGCTATGCATCGGCGGTCTCCTTGCCGGTCAGGTTGTCGTAGTCGGAAAGGGCGTGCGGACGTACGCGGATGTCGCGGACGCGTGCGGGCAGGTCGGCGACGACCGGCGGGGCCAGGCCACGCTTGCGTCGACGAGTCTCCAGCGTCTGGCGCACGGCAGCGGGGTGCGGCGCAGGGGTCCGCAAGACCTCGGTGACAGCGGCCTCGAGTTCGGCTGGGCCGTAGCTGTCAAGCAGTCGCGAAAGGGCGGCCACGGCGCTGCCGAGGTTGGTCCCTTGCTGAGCCAGCCGGGTCAGCAGGTCGCGACAGCCCGGCACTGCCGCCAGCAGATGATCCTGACCGCGATGCAGGTGTGCCTGATGCTTGTGGTCGACCAGTCGCTGCAAGTGGCTGGGGTCCTCGACCTGCTGGTCCCGGTCGAAGCTGCGCGGGTGGTCGGCCACGACACGCGCGCCGTCGACGATGCGGACCCGAGAGGTCGTCGCCAGGACCACGAGCTGGTGCCGCACCAAATCGTGCGGCACCGAGTAGTCGTTGAGGTCGAAGCGGACGTAAGGCGTCTTTCCCACAGCGACTTCCTTGCGTTCATCCGTGATGTAGCCGTCTTCGGGCAGGGCCCGCAGCAGCGGTTGCTCATGGCCAAACGCCTGGCGCACCTTCATCCCAGGCTCGCCGGGACAGGCGCGGTCGGCCGCGTCGCCGCGGCACCATGCGTCGGCCTGGGCGTTGAGGTCGTCGATGTCCGAAAAGGACCGGGCGGCGAAAAACGCGTGGCGGATGTACTGGATCGCGCGTTCGACCCGGCCCTTCTCGTTTCCCCGGGCCACCGCCACCGGGCGTGGCTCGTAACGGTAGTGGGCCGACAGGTCCAAGAGCTCGGGATGAAAGCGGATGGCGTCACCGACACGCTCCAGCACCGCCGACTTCAGGTTGTCGTACAGCAGCACGCGTGGCACGCCGCCCATCGCCTCGAAGGCCTCGACATGGCCGCGCACGAAGCCCGCCATGCCGATGTCGAAGCCAAACCGTAGGAAGATCTGCCGCGACCACGACAGCACCAGCACGAAGCCATAGAGCTTGCGCGTCGCACGACCGACCTGGACCTGACCGAAGTGCGCCCAGTCGACCTGGCCCTGCTCAGCGGGCAGCGTTCGCAGGCGCAGGAAGGCTTCCGACGGGCGCCTGGGGCGCAGCCGGGCCACGAAGTGGCGGAAGTGGTCAGGGCGGCCGTCGTAGCCCCGCTCGCGCGCCATTGTGTACAAGCGGCTGGCGCGCAGCTTGGGGTGCTTCTCCAGTGTTTCAAGAATCATCGACACATAGGGATCGAGTTTGGAGGGGCGCGGCGAGTGCAGCGCGTTGGGCACACCGACATCGGCCAGCACCCCGCGCACGGTGGTGTGATGGACGCCGAGTTCGCTGGCGATGGTGGCAAACGACCACTGCTCTGCCAGGTGCAGGCGAATGATGCGGGCACGGGTCTCCTTGCTGATCATCGCTGCCTCCCGAAGTCGGGGGCCAGACGACGCCGCTCATCCCGATGGGCGCTGGGCATGACGCGGACCGGTGCGCTTGGTGCTGAGCGAGGGGCGTCGCCGCATCGGCTCGTGACGAAACAGGTCTCCGACCGGCGCGCCGCAGAAAGCACAGGTTCCACAAGGAGCTGTGTGGTCAGCGACTGCTCGCCGATCGCGTGAGGACGACCGCTTGGCAGCGGCAGGGACAGGGACAGGGACATCGGGCACCTCCGCGACGACATCGGGTGTCGACGCTTCGAGCACGACGGGGGCGAGCCCGACCTGGGGCCCGGCGCCGTGCGATGTGCCAAATGCCAGCAGATCCAGAAGGTCAGGGGCACCGAGATGCGTCACTTTCTGCGCGACCCGTAGTCGATAGCTGGCCTGGCGAGCCGCGTGCTTGAGCCGCCCGCGGTACGTGCGCTGGTAGCGACGGCCTGCGGCGAGCACCGACCTGCGCCGCGTCAAGACCGCACACGGCTTGCAGTATCGCTGGCCGCAGTCGCATGACAGGCAGACAAGCAGGCGGACACAGCACACCGCGCAGCCCAAGGAGCGGGGCGAGGCACATCGGACGGGGTTCGACAGCACGGCCTGCCAAGCGCCGAGGTGCTGGACGTCATCCGCGATGTGTGCGAAACGCTTGCGTTAGCCGCACTGCGGTGGATACGGGCAGGCTCGGGATCTGAGTCGCCAAACCGAGGGCCCGAGCCTGCCCGGCCCCGGCGGCCTCGAAGCGTCACGGCAAGCCCCCAACAAGCAAGCTAATCGACGAGATGCACGGCCGCGGCGGCGCCGTCGGCAGGGGCCGGCTTCGCTCCGGGCTGGCTCGCAGGCTCGCCAGCCCTACGCTACGCCGACCCCTGCCGACGAGGCCCTCTCCGACATGGCGGCCAACGCGGACTTCACCGGATTGCGGCGGTTATCGCGCGCCGCTGACA
>JBMOIG010000345.1:0-2480 GCA_049317445.1 Myxococcota bacterium
TCTCCTGGCGGGTCGATTTCGACCGCCGATGCCCCTCACGAAAGGAGTCTCCGTTCTCCAAGCTCCCGACACGATTTCTGCGTGCGGTGTCGGATTAGTTATTTCAACGGGTTAGGGGCCGAATCATCGCCTTGCACCGGCATTGCCTCGTCCGCAGCGACCTCAGCGCCCCTTGACGCAGCGGGGCGCGCGGCCAGTTGGGTTCCAGCCTCGAAGGCAACCCTGACCTCTGCGCGCGCAATGCCCACTGAGGCAAGCGCTGTCTCCCAAACGCTCTGGTCCCCTGGGAGCAAGCGCCCCCGGGTCGCCCCCCGCCAAGCGAAGGGCACCCGTGCGAGAGCCCGTGTGCGCGCCGCTGGGTCACCCAACGCCCACATCACCTCGCGCGCGGCATCCGCCTTCCCTGCGTCCCACTTCCAAGTAGCGAACAAGAGTTCGATTCCCGCATCGGAGGCGATCGCTGCGAGTCCTGGCTCATCGGACTTGCCCGCTTCTGCAAGAACCGCCGCCGCTGTCGCAATGCCCGTCTCGCACCAGACGACGGGCGACGACCTTCGGCACGCCCACATCGCCACGGCGGCCTCGATGGTGGCCCGCCTCACGTCGTCTGAGTTGACCGCCTGTGAGGTGTCGAGACCGCAAACTGTCGAGAACAGCGCGTTTGCCGAGTCCATCCACGCGGCCGTCGCGGCATCGTGGGCATCTCGCAGTTCCGCGACGACCCGCTCTGCGACGAGCGTGGCCGGCACGTCAGGTGGCGGGTCGGGCGGCCAGGCGACGGGCAGGCCGCGGCGCCACTGGTCCATCGCGAAGTCAAATGCAAACAGGGACTCGTGCGCAGGTGAGCCGGTTTGGCCGCGAGCAGCCCTGCGCCAAACGTGGTCTGCCACATCGTGGTCCCGGCGTGCATCGAAGATCCGTTCCGCAAGCTCAACGCCGGCGCCGCAGGCCTCAGCGGTCAGGCTGGCTGCAGCCCAGGCGCGGGGGTGACGCTCGGCCCGGGCACTCCACTTGAACTCACGAGCGACCCGTGCGCCGAAGTACGCGCCCAGGTCAGCAAGCCTGCGGTGGGCGCCATCCCGATCCGCGTGCCTGACCTCGCTGAGCCAGTGATCGAACTTCCTGCCGTTGCTGCGCGCCATGCTCGACGGACTGTAGCGAAGCGCTTTGCTGAGGACGTGGCTGGCGGCGATCGTTGGCCCCATATGCACGTCGTCTTTCATGGCTGCACGCGCGACGTTCGCCAGAGACTGCGCGGCATCCTCGGTGATCGCCAAGGAATCCGACCGCAGCTGGCTGACCTCGACGACGCCGGCCCGGATCGCGTGGGCGACGACATCGTGGTTCTTCTTGTCCCGGAATTCGGCTTGCGACACAAGGAAGTCGCCCGGCACAGACCTCGGCAAATGGGGGAATTGCCGTTTGCGCTCTACCACGGTCATCCCGCCAGAGGGGTCCTTGTCAAGCTTGGCGCCAAGGGCCGCTGCGATGTCGTCCCGCACGATCGTGGCCACGACCCGCTCAGCGTGCTCTCGCTGGACACTCGCGGCAGCGCTCAGCAAGTCCACGACCTTGCGAAGGACCTTGGCCTGGCTCGAGTCTGTGCCCTTGACCTCCCTGTCGCGGTCCAGCCAGCAGGCCCCCATCATGATCAGGGTTTGGACGGCCTCTATGAGCTCAGTCCTCGTAGGCCCTTCGTCGCCGGTCCACTCTGTCACGCCCGGCTCTTTCGTCATCGAATTTTCCCCACGACTGTGACACCGGCTATCGCTGAGGCTCACCCGTGAACCACAAGCCCGTTTGTCACTCACCAAAGGCAAATGGTGAGTCGCAACGGCCGCCGTCGCTACCCGTCCGTTTGCCCGTTCAGAACAGTGACCAACCTTCCGCGATGTTCAGCAACTCTGTAAAGGCAAGCGTCGCCGGTCGCCGGCCGCTGGCGGGCCGAAGCTCGCGCAGCAGCCCGCGGTCGCGGCACACCCGCAGGATCCGGTTGGCCGTGGGCTTGGGGATCCCCGTTGACACGACGAAGTCTGACGCGCGAAAGATCGGCCGGGCAAAGAACCAGTCGAGAGCGCGAACGCCGTGCTGCGAATGCGTCTCCCGGGCGATCCAGCCCTTCTTGAGCTGATACAGGTTGAGGATCTGGACGGCCTTGGCCTCATTGCTCTCGGCCTGCTTGGTCATGGCTTCCAAGAAGAACGCGACCCAGCCCGTCCAGTCGCCGTCGCGCGACACGGTAAGCAACCGCTCGTAGTACTCGTCCCGGTGACGCTCCAGGTACGCGCTGATGTAGAAGTTCGGCTCCGACAGAAGCCCCTTTTCGACCAGGAACAGGGGCACGAGCAGCCGGCCCAAACGACCGTTGCCGTCGAGAAACGGATGAATGGCCTCGAATTCGGCGTGCAGGATGGCCAACTGCACCAGCGCATCCGGGGCATCGGCGTGCAGGTAGAGCTCCCAATCGTCCATGGCCCCCG
>JBMOIG010000346.1:0-2425 GCA_049317445.1 Myxococcota bacterium
CCGTCAGCCGCCAGAACCGTGTAGTCGCGCTTTCCGGTCTCCAACCCCTTGGGCAAGCTTTTGCGGATCTCGTCCCAATCCTGCGCGTTGCGGGCGGCTTTGATCATGAACGCCATACGCTTGCGCACAGTGTCGTTGTGGTTGCTGCCAACATGGTTGTGCACGACGGCTTCGTGCCCGTTGCCGGCTGCGTGCGCGGCCGTCGAGGCGAAGTACTTTGCGATCTTTCCGCGCGCTTCGGGTATACGGCCCGCACGGGATGCCACGGCGAATCGGGCCAGACCCTGCGGGGAATCAAGGTATGTCTCTGGCGGGTCGCTTGCCAGATCGGCGAGCGCCTCCCTGACTGTCACCTTGTCTCCTGAAATGGCAGGCGGGGGCTGCATGATAGGCGCCATGTCCCAGCGGGAGCCGATGAATACGACTCGCTCGCGGTTCTGTGGCACCCCGTAGTCCGCGGACCGAAGGACGAACGGTTGGTCCGCGATGCAGTAGGCGCGGGCCTCTAGGACGGCCGTGGCTACGTGTTCCGCTGCCGACGTGCCAGGCGCCAACCGAACGGCGCGGTCCAACAGGTCTGCTACGACGCTTTCGACGAGCGCAACTCCGTCAATGATGCCTTGCCACCGCGCGTCGGCTTTCACCAGCTCTGCGCACGCTTCCGTGGTTCGCTCGACGAGCTTGGCCGTATCGATGGCGTCCAAGAATTCATCGATTGGTCCGACGATAGCATCTTCGCCGACTGCAGCCGCGCCTTTCAGTTCCTTGATTAGGCTTGCGATGTGGTCGAGATGCGGAGCCAGCGCAAGGAGTCTCAGTCCGCGCCGCGCGCCATCCGCGGCGCCACCGGCCCCCAACTTGCTGGCCCTGTCGAGGAGCAGCTGCGCGAACCGCGCGTCGCCGCGGTCCTGATAGACGGCGTCGACCGGATACGCCAACGGGCTGTCGTCTGTGGGTCCAGCGCCGGTTGCCTGCAACCGCGCAAGCATCGCTCTGGATCGAGGGAACTCTCCAGTCGCCACGGTTCCGGCGGCCAATTTCGAAAGAGCTTGGTCCGCCGCGCGAAGCAGGCCTGCGGCGGAGAGCATCTCCAAGAGTCGTGTGGCGCACTGTTCCACAAACGGCTCACCCACCGCGCCCAAGAAGCGGACGCCAGCGCACACTTCAAGAACCTGATCTGGCATCTGCAACAGAGTGAACGCGTGTCGAGCGGTCAAAATGTCTGCATCGAACTTGCTCAAGCGATACTCAACGGCTTCGGAGCATTCGACCTGGAAGGCGGCGGCCAACTCGGCATACGGCGCAACGGCGGCATCGCGCGACGGCCGAATCCCACCGGCGTGTGAGGCGCGCCCCGAGCCTTGCGATGCCGATTCCGCGGTCCAGCACGCGATGGCGTCGATGAGCAACGCGGCTTCCGCAGCATCGGCCGAACCAGCAGGCACGGACCGCAGCGCCTTCACCACCGTCTCGCCGCCGCCTGGTCGGAGGAGGGACCTGATCTCACGAAGGATTCGTCGCTTGTGCGCGCCTTGGTCCTTGGTGAGAATGCCCTTGACGTTCTCCATGATGAAGTACTTTGGCCGCACCTCAGCGATGACGTCGAGGTAGTGCGCGAACAAGTCGTCCTTCTTGTCATGGAGGCGGCGCTTGCCAGCCAGGCTGAACGACTGGCACGGCGGCCCGCCACATACGACGTCGACTTCGGTCTCAACCCCCAACGCCTCGCGCACCATACCGACGAACCCCGGTTGTTTGATGCTGCCGGGAACCCACTTGATGTCCATGCCGAGTTGGTCGTTGTAGCGCACGCGGTGCGTCAACTCGCAGTTCTCGTTGATGTCGCTGGCCAACAAGAACTTGTAGCCAGCGTTGTTCGCGCCGCGGGCCTGCAGGAAGCCTTCGCTAAAACCGCCGGCACCTGCGAAGAAGTCGATGAACGTGTAGCGCCGCACGAGCGGGTTTGCATCGCGGTGAGTTTGTTGCTTGGCCATGGCTCAACCCCGGGCGGGCTGCGTGTGACGGACACGCGTTGAAGTGGACGTTTGCCGACTCGCCAGTGCCCGTGTTTGAGAGCGGGATCGCATGGCTGCGCGGCAGCGGCGGAGGCTACAACCTCTCAGTAGGAGGGTCAACGAGACCCAAGTGAACGAACGGCATGCGCCCTCCTCTCCATGCCCGCCAAACGGCTTGTAGAACAAGCCCCTCACGCGACATAGAGAGGGGATCTTGGTCTGAGGTCCCTTCTCCATGTCGCCCCAAAGGCGAGCATGGAGAGGGGTGTCGCGAAGCGACGGGGTGAGGCGCGCAAGGCCTCGGCATCGGGACAGATTCTTGGCGATGTGACCAATCCCCGCACCCCCACCAACAACCTGACAACCCAGAGGCCAGTCCCCACCCGGCAAGGGCGCGCGCTTTGCTGTCG
>JBMOIG010000347.1:0-2418 GCA_049317445.1 Myxococcota bacterium
CGAAGCGGTGGTTGCCGATGAGGAGGTGGTCCAGGGTCACGGGGGAATTCCTTGGGGGCGGGACCTGCGAGGCGACGCAGAAGCCGTTGTGCCTCCGCTCGGGTGGAAACCAGTCCCTTGCCCGCCACCTATCCCACTGAGCCCAAAGACAATTTTAGCCCAGCGACCCGCTCGAAATGCTTGCGGTTGCGCGTGAGCAACATGCCGTTCTCTTCGAGGCAGATGGCCGCGATGAGGCTGTCGGCCATGCCGATGCCCTGACCTCGCGAGACCAGGTCGCGATGCAAGGCGCCGGCACGAAGCGCGGCGGTGCGTCCCAGCGGAAAGATGTGCAGCGCCCCCAGCAGGTCGTCGACGGCCAGCTTCTGGCGCGGACCGTGTGCGCCGGCCTCGAGCTCGAACGCATTGATGGCCGTCGTCGCGACGAAGCCCTTGCTCAGCTCGAAGGCGATCCGCTCGGCCATGGGCTCAGCGCCGCGCAGAAAGTCGATCAGCACGTCCGTGTCGGCGACGATCATCTGGATGCCTCGGGTTCGTCAGCGCAAGGGGCCAGCGTCGCCATGCCGCCGCGCCAGTTCGACCGCACCTCGGCGACGCCGCTGCTAAGGTCGTCCGCTTCCTGTGCGTTCAACGAGCCTTGCGCCCGTAGCGCGCGTTTCAAGCTTTCGTTCATGCGCGCCTGGCTCTGCAAGTAGACCTCGATGGCCTCGCCGACCAGATCCGAGAAGCCCTTCAGGCCGCGACGGCCAGCGAGTTCCAGCAGGGCTGAGCGGTGTTCATCTTTCAGTTCGACGGTGGTTCTCATGAGCACAAGGTGATGGACATGCATGTGCATGTCAAGGGCCACCCCAGCAAGATACGCCCCACAAGAACACGACCGTCCCTCGCCAGTCCGCCCCGGGTCCCCCCAATCACTCAAGTCAGGGCGCGCGGGATCCGTCACTAGCGCGGGGGGCAGCAGGTGTTGTCGTTCGACAGTTCAACCTTCTCAAGTCCAGACTTTGCCACGACATTGGGTCGCAATCCGGACGCCGACGTGCCGTTGCGTCATACCGTATGGATGGTCAAACCTGACTCGCGCGACTCACTCACGGACGCACCGCACTTGGGCGGTCGCTGTGTGGTAGTCATCGCGGCCATCCTCGAAATGGACGCTCCAAGCGGAACCGGCGGAATCCACGTACGACGTCCAGAACACGCCAAACGGAGACGTATTCAGTGTCGAGTCGATGTTTCCGTCGCGGAATCCGGTGTACAACGCGCGCAGCTCAGCCTGATTGGGCAGCCGCCAATCCGTGAACCCCAGGTCGAGATCGCTGCAATAGCGCACAGCGTCGGCGTGGCCGAGTTCATCTGAGGAGGATTCGCGCTCCCAACGGCGCCCAAAATCCCTGAACGTGCCGGTCTCGATGCTGGCCGCTGCCCGCTCAAGTCGCCCTGCCTCCGGGTCACTTGGCCGAATGAGCAACGCTGCCGCAGCCATCGCGTGTGCCTTTGCGGGGTCGGTGGCCAGCAGGGCCGCAGCCTCCGAAACGAGCCGCGTCGCCTCGGCATTGGACTTCAGCTCCGATCGCAAGAACAAGAACGCACACACTGCGGCCAGGGCAACTAGCGCGAAGAGGCCGGCGCGGCGCTTCCGCTCTGCCTGTTCCTTCTGCGCTGCTGCGCTGCGGTCCTGCGTCGCCAAGGAGGGGACGGTCGCCCGGACAAGAGGGACCTTCGCCGCGACCGACGGATCGTCAATATTCTCGTCACCGGCAGCAATCGCCAACCGTTCAAGGGTTTTGGACGACAACTTGCCTGCCAGCGCACGATCCAAGGCAGCGTCGAGCAGTGTGGCGGTAGGTTCGTTCGAGTCGAGGTCCAGCAGGTCTGTCACCGCCGACGCAAACTCGTCATCGCGGCTGTTCTTCTCGAGCAGGGCTGCCCGGCGAAGATGCAGCTTGGCGTCTTTGGGCCAGATGCTCAGGGCCACCTTGAGGCGCGCCAACGCGGGCGCCTTGCGACCCTGCAAAGTGAGCAAGTCGTCAATCCACAGGGTGATTTCCGGAGTCTCCGTCAGACCGCTCCCGGGTCGAGGGGCAAGCGTCGGTTCTGCGCCGTAGGCCTCCAATGCCAGCGTCAGCAGCTGCGCCGAAGGCTCTGCCTGACGGCACGACTGTTCAAAGATCGCTGCGTCGTCCGGCTCTGCCGCGTGGTGCATTGCCGTCAGGGCGAACTTGGCTGCCGGAAGGAATTCTCCTCGGTGCTGTGCCAGACGGGCGAGCACACGCGGAGCCAGCGGACTCGCCGTGGGATCAAGCCCCACTGCGGTGGCTTGCGTGGCCGCCAGGTCGCCGGCCCTCCAGTACGCCCAGGCCAGCTTGGCGCGGGCAGCACGATCCCCTGGATGTGCCGCGACATATCCAGCGAAATTTC
>JBMOIG010000348.1:0-2402 GCA_049317445.1 Myxococcota bacterium
CATGTCGATCCCCCATTTCACTTCGGGCGCGCTCACTTTCTTCTCACGGATCAAGGTTCGGGATTGCGGCGGGGGCGCTGGCGCGGGGCTTGATGGTTCGGGCCGGTGGCTTGCGCTTACCACCCGTCTCCGCAGACGCGTCGAGGTTGTCAGGAGATGCGGCGTCGGCTCCGTACGCCAGCCAGGATCAGCAGGGCAGCCAAGAGGAGGACAAGCGGGGGTGTCGCGCCACCACGGGACCGCGTCGAGCAGCCCGAGTTGTCGTGACCGATCGAGACCTTGGATGGCGGCGCCGTAGTGTCGGCTGCTTCGCTCGTCGCGGTGTCCGCAAGGGCGACGTCTTCGGTGGTCGTGTCGGTCGTGAGGTCGGCGTCGGCGATGAGGGTGTCGTCTGCCGTCGCGGTGTCCGCAGCCACTTCCTCGGCCGTATCGTCTGGTTCGGTGTCGGGCTCGGTCGTGTCGGTGGGTCCGGCATCGGGCTTGCTGCCGGCCAAGGTGCAGCCCAGCGGCGCCGCGCAGCCGTCCTGGCAGGTTTGGGCGCTCTTCAGGTCCAGGCAGCCGTCGCCATCGCTGTCCATGCACACCTGGGCGACCGGGCCGTCGCAGACGACCGCGCCGATCTTCTGGCATGCGTCCTGGCATCCGTCCGAGCACTTGGCGGCGGTGCAAGTGGCCGATGGCAAACAGGTCTCCGTCACGGTTGGTTCGAGGCAGCCGTCGTTGTCGGTGTCGCTGCACAAGGCGACGTGCCAACGGCCGAGCGTGTCCTTGGTGCACTCCGAGGTGTCGTTGACGTCACACTCGTCCACGCAATTCGACGAACAGGAGCCATACGTACAGAACTGACCGGGATTGCAGGGTTCGTACTCATACCACTCATAGCAAGGGGTCGAGACCTTGGTGCACCCGTAGATGGCCCAGATCTGGTCCAACTCGTTCCACACGCACTTGCGCGCCGACGGTCCGCCGCACTCGTTGGTACACGACTTGATGCACGCGTGGTTGCCACAAGTGTAGCCCAGTCCGCACAGCGCCGCCTCGCCATCGACGCCCTCATCGACCTGACCATCGCAGTCGTTGTCCGCGCCATCGCACACCTCGTCGTCGGTCAACCCAGAGCAGTCGTTGTCGATCTTGTCGCCGCACACGTCGATGGTGCCGGGGCTCACGAGCGGGTTCTTGTCGTTGCAGTCCACATCGGCCGTGAAACCGTCGCCATCGAGGTCCTGGGCGATGGTGATCGAGAGGTGGGGCGGCACAACTCCCTCCTTCGACTCGAAGAACACGTAGCGCTCGATCGGGGCGTCCTTGTTGCCAAAGTCGGGGTCGTACAGGTGAAAGCCGCAATTCTCGGCGATGGGTTCGCCCTTGACGTCGGTGTCGCCTGTCAGCCAGTCGCGCACGGCCTTGGTCGCGTCGAACACCCACACCTGACCTGGCGCAGACGAGAGGTTCTGGGGCAGCGAGCTCCAGGTGGTGCCGTTGGTGTCGGCCAGCGTCTTTTCGTCCCAAATGCACACGGCGTCGGGGATGCCGATCTTCTTGAGGCGGGTGGTCACCACCTTGGCCGGTCCACCGAGCTTCTCGTAGACCTGCCCGATGCGCAGGTTCAGGGTTGCCTTGAGGATCTTGCCCTTGGGGACTTTGGTCAGGTCGAAGCGGATGTAGGTGTGAAAGTTGCGAAAGGCCGACCACTGGGGCGTGGCGGTCGCGCAGGTGCCGACGAGGGCGCAGAAGGCGGGCGTGCTGCCGGTGCTGGGGCAGCATTCTTCCTTGGGGCTGGCGCCCTTGCAGATGTTGTTGGGGTCCGCGGGCTTGCACTCTTGGCGCTCGATGCCGACCTTGAGCGTGGTCGACGCACCGTTCGGTACCTTGTCGTCGTGGGTGGCCCAGGTGTCGGCCTCGGGCGTCAGGTCGACCTGGATGATGCTCTGCGGCTCTTCGGCGCGGGCGGCAACGGCAAAGATCAGCGACAGCAAGGCCAAGCTCAGTGCGACCACAGGCAGCTTCATTGCGATACCTCCGACCGAGACAAATTGCACTTCGAGTCGAGGTGTAACACTGGTTTTCGCTGCTGTCATCTTGGTTTGAAGGCAGCCAAGGGGACGACAGTTTCTGCATTCAAGGCAGAAACAGACCCGTGGCGCCGCGTACCACTTCTTGCTGCCATGGCACGACGGGCTACAGGTCTTGCTCGTGGCGTTCCAGGATCCACCGGTCCTGATCGAGACTTGCTTGAAACCGGCGCTGGCGGCAACGCTGAAGGCAGCGATTCTGGGTCAGCACGTGTCGGAGCGGGTGGCTGGCGAGCGCCTGCGCATCGTCGAGGGTGTCAGGACTAGACACCTGATCCGTGAGAAGAAAGTGAGCGCGCCCGAAGTGAAATGGGGGATCCTCATGCG
>JBMOIG010000349.1:0-2395 GCA_049317445.1 Myxococcota bacterium
TGGCGCGGTCGACACCGGCACAGAAGCCGCGGGGGTTGGCGAGGAGTATGTCCATGGCAGCAAAGGATAGGCTCAAGTGGTGATGGTGGGAAAGGCCGGGGGGCGGCGCGCGCCCGGGCCGGCGCCGGCCGAATCAGGGGGAGGCTGTTGACCCGCATCCTTACCGAATCGCCGGCCCGTCGCAAGGGGGAGCGGCCCCAGCGCGGCCGCGGGGTCCCGCGGCACCCCGTCGACGCGCTCGACGAACCTTGACCAAGGCCTGCAACAGCATTGGCAGGACCGTCGGGACGAGGGCGGGGCCGAGGTCCTCCGGAGCCTGATCGAGCGCAAGCTCCGCCCGCCGAGCGCGTCGGTGCGCGAGCGGATCGCCAGTGCGGACTGCGACGCCCCGATGCCTAACCACTCCAGGTTATCGCAATCCAAAGATCGCTGAGTTTGGCGTCGTCGAAGTAGAGTGGGATGTCACCGGTCGGTGCATCGGGCAGTGTGATTTTGGTGTATTTACCGACGAGCAGACCGTTCAAGGACGCATCCATCCCCAGCTCGTCCATCTTGCGTCCCAACGCGGTCTTCCGGTCCCCAAGGTTGATGGCGGCGGGCGCCTTCTCTCTTGCGCTCCGAGCGAAGACGTCGAGCCGAGCGACCCTGGTCAAGCGGCGCTGGCTCCAGAGCGGGTAGTGCTCTTGACGCAGCTTGAGTGCAAGCTCAAAGAACTCGTCGCCGGCCGGCGTTTGACTCAGAAAGCTCGCCCACGCGGCCGGAAACTCGTGCCGTATCGAGAACAAGCGGACTGAACCGAAACCCTGCGCCGCGGCGAACAAGGTCTTTAGTCCGGCAATAGCCCCGTCGCGCAGCGAGCCGCCGCCTTCGCGGGCGGTGTAACGCAGGTGAAGGATCACGTCGCTGATCGTGTCGTAGTCGAACTGCGCCGGGTCGTTCTTGCTCGGGTCGGCAGGCAGTTGCAGTTGCCACTGACTGATTACGCCGGAATTCTCGAATGGCAGATAGCGTTCGTCACGCAGGTTGGTCTCGAACAGGCCGCTGTCGTTTTGGGCGGAACTGGTGACGATAGACTGAAGACTGCCGAAATGATCGCTGAAGCGGTCGTCCTCGGCGTCGACGCGGGCGTATTGATCGCCAACGACCCACGTCTTGCGGATACTACTCTTCAGCAGCGTCAGCGTGCAATTCACGCTGGCATAGGGGCCGGTCACGCAGGGTATGCTGACGGCAACGCTCCTGATGCGCCGGAAGTAATGACCGGGGCCGTCCATGTCGAACAGCGATTCGGGCAGAACAATCGTGCATCGGCCGGTGGCGCGCAAGCGTATCAGCGCCAGCGGATCGGCTTGCAGCAGACTGACATGCTTGGTCAGTTCGTATTCGCGCTGGTTCTGGTCGTGGTAGGCCATCTCCATCCGTTTGATATCGAGATACAGCTTCTCACCGGCCAGCAGACCCTCCTTTCCTGCCAGGTAGCCGTATTGGAGATAGCTCAATTCCGGTCTTCCCAGCTCGTGCTGCAGCGCGCGCTCGGCCTTCTTGGCAATGTCGAAGGCGAACTGGAAGCACTGGGCATAGAGTCCTTTAACCTCGCGCTTCATCCAGAGGTAAAGCGCTTTATTGGTTTTCTTGCCGGTGTTCCCGGTGCCTTCTTCGTTCAGAAAACGCTCGATCTCCTCGGCGTGCTTCATCTGCTGGCGGTGATTTTTCAACTCCAGCTCGGCGATGGCCTCGCGGATCTGCGCGGCACGGATCTGCTTGAGGATCTGCGTGGCCTCCCCGGCGGCAAGGTTGCTCTGAAAGGCCCAATCCCGCTCGCGGCGTGCGAAACCATCGATTCTTGCAGCGCGGCGCGCTTCGAAATTGAGGCGCTCGGCTACTGCACGTGATGCAGAAGCAATCGCACCAACGGCAGACCCAACATTCGAGCCGCCATAGTGAGTCGTAGCGCCCACGCCCATCGGCTGCGCATGAACGCTGAAGTTAGGGACAAAATGACCGACTGAACTCCCAATGTTCAAGATGTTCGCAATGTCGCTCGCCAGTTGCCCTCCTTCCAGCAAGAGCGACTCACGAACCTCGTGGGAACTCAGAAGCTTGCCCCCGTTCAGCGCCTGCGCCGCCTGCGCCGCAACGTCCGTGGCTAGGTCCACGTCGATCTCGCGCAGCCCGAGTGCCGGCTCCTGCATCGCAAACTTCATCTTCTGGAGGCTGTCGCGGTCCAGTTCGTCAAGCGCAGGAATGGCCTTTTCGATGTCCTCCGGCTTTCTCCCCAACTGTCGCTCGTAATACGTATAGCGCTGTACGGCTATGGCCAGGGTCTGCAATAACCCTGCCCTTGACTTGATCGCCTCTTGAAGCTGCCCGTATTTTACGTGCTCGACCATCGCCA
>JBMOIG010000350.1:0-2373 GCA_049317445.1 Myxococcota bacterium
CGCTCGAGGATCTGCGCAGCATCGTCCGTAAGTCCCCGACCCGCTTCTTGAAGTCGGTGAAAGACAATCTGCTTGGCGTGGCCACGATTGTGCCCGAGCCCGTGCTCGAGACGAAGATCGTGGTTGAATCCGAGGTCGTGTTGCTCGAGTCCATCCGCACCCACGATGGCGGCGGGTACGTTCGTCTGACGCCGGCGGCGGCGGCGGTCGTTACCGAGACGCCGGCGCCCGCCGGCAGCGCGATGGACCTGCTCCGGCAAGCACTGGTCCTGCTCGAGCAGGACGACCGAGTCATCCGGTTGGCAGCAGACCTGCTGTCCATGCGGACCGAGCTGGAGCACGCGCTCCAGCAGGCGCGCTCGGCCAACGAGCGGGCCGCCAAGGCCGAGGCGACCGTTGCGACTCTGAAGGAGTTGGTGGCGGGGCTGTAGGCAGAGACGAGAACGGCGAGTGGGACAACCCACCCGCCGTTCTCTTAGCCGTCTGGCGGCGCTGCAACCTTCGAGCAGGTTGTTGACGGAGGCGCCTGGCCGACCCGACACTGCACTGCCGCACGATGTGCCGCCCAGGGGCGGTGGGTACCGCGGCAGGTTCCGGCTCCCCTCCTGCAGCGTCGGCACGGCCGTCGCGCACTCAGGACATCCACGGGTGGGACGTTCAGGATCGGTACCCCAACTACGCCAGAGCTCACGCTACGGACGAGCCCACACGGTACACCCGGTGAGGCGTACTGTCCAGACGTCAGGAGATCGGCACCAGCTTGGAGACGGCGTCGAGAGCGCTGTCGTACGCGAGCGTGTTGGCCTGCTCGACCGCGCCGCCCAAGCTCTTGTCGAGCACGGTCTGCAGGAAGGTGCGCTCCTCCCGCAGGTTCTTGCGCTCCTCGTCGGCGTACGCCTTGAACGCGGCGCCCAAGTCCTTCAGCAGCTTCTCACCGGTCGCGTCCATCAGGGCCTCCCATGGCTCATCACACAAAATATCGTACCACCAAGGCATAAGGCTGTTGAGTCAGAACGCCACGGAGCCACCATGTATGAGATGCGCCTGTCCCCCTACCACTTCTTCCAGTACGCGCCGGACGCCAGACCAGCCAGGAAGGCGCACCGCTGGGTGCGCGACGACCGCTCGGACCCGCCGCCCGTGTGGTGGCGGTGTCGGGCGTGCGACCAAAGGTGCCCCAACACCGCCGCAGGACGCGCCCGCGCCCTCGACAAGCACAACCTATGCCGAGGAACGTTGCCATGAACAGAACGTCGACCGCACAGCTGAGCGACGCCGTATGCGTCGCGACCGACCTGACGGACGCCCAGATCTTGTGCCGCCTGGCACACGGTCCCGACGACGCCATTCGCTCCATCCGGGCGGGATTCCAGAACCTGTACGACAACGCGTGGGACGGGCAGCGCTGCTGCACCGCCACGCCGTACGAGGTCATCTTGGTGATCGACCGGCTACTGGGCGACCGGTAGTCAGGGAGGGTAGCGGACTGCCGCGCCCTCTCTTACCTAGAAGGTGGTGGGGGTGGGGTCGGTGGGGGCGCCGATAGCGCCGCTGGGCATATACGGAGCCGGCTGGGGGGCGGCCGCCGGAACGACCGGCTTGGGCATGGGCGGCTTCAGGGGGCCGGGAGTCGGCGTGACGCCGACGTTGGGGCGCGCCTTGAGCAGTCCCTGCCGCGCGAGCGACCCCGTCACGTCGATGGTGGGGGCGGCGGTGACGGGCGCCAGCGCGGTAGCCCCGCCGGTCGGAGCACCTCGATTCGCACCCGCCACGTACGCGTTGGGGTCGGAAACCTTGGCGGCGCGCTGGGCCTGCGACTGCGCGCGCAACCCGGCCAGATCGACCGCCGGCGCTACCGGACGCTCCTGCTTCACGCCCGCACCCGCTACCGGCGCGATCGGGGCGCCCGGACCCGTGCCGTTCGCCACCAGCTGCTTCTGCGCGAGCTTGATGATTCTGCGGGCTCGGTACTGGTCCATGCTGCCTCCGGTGGTCTCTCGGGTAGAGCCGGCACCATACCACGCCTGGGCCGCCTTCATCAGTCCCGACACTTCGTTTCCGGGTGGCCGCATGTTGCGTGACAGCACGGTCGCGACGACGTGCCTGTCGCCCAAGTCCTTCAGGACGGCGTATCCATCCTGCATGTCGACGTGCTGCGCGCCCCGGGGCAACTGGCTGGCGGCGACGCGCCGGCGCAGCGCCTGCAGCACCGCAGGACGCAGCTTCGTGCGCTCGCGCAGGCGGTCGTCCGCGTGGGCCGCGATCTTTACGAGCAGTCTCAACCACTGTTCCACCAGCGTACTCCCGCCCCTGTGGCCTGTTGCGCTGCCGCTCTCCTACAGGTACTATGTCTGTAAGACACTACCCATGGAG
>JBMOIG010000351.1:0-2372 GCA_049317445.1 Myxococcota bacterium
GTTGAGAACGGGTCGACAAACGCCACCTTCTTGCCCGTCAGCTCGGCCAGCGTCTTCACCGGACTGTCGGCGCGCACCAGGATGTCGCCGTGGTAGACCTGCGCGCCGCCGACGCGAATCGGCTGCAGCAGCGCGCGAACGCCGTACTCCTGCTGGCAAAACTCGTAGTCGAACAGCGGCAGCAACCAAGCGTCGACACTGCGGTTTCCGGCGGCCAGAAGGGCGGCCTGCTCGTCGGGCGCCCGCTTGACATCGACCTGCATCGCAGCGGCTTGGGTCAGCAGGGCCGACAGCTGCTCCAGATCGGCGGGCGTCGCCTTGTACGAGACCGACAGCCAGAACACGAAGGGGTTGCCGGGCTTGCCGATGCCATCGACCTCTCGCGCGTGGTGCGAGAACAGCACGGCAGCGGCCACCAGCAGCGACACCAGAACCGCCCCCAGCAGGCCGAAGCCCACCTTGGCGCCGAAGGACAGGGACACACCCTTGAGCTTCTCCACAGCTTCCCCCTGATGCAGCGCGAGGTGCGCGACCGACATGCGCCCGCGAGTCTATGCGAAGTGGCCGGTCGGTGTCAGTGGGAGAACCGACCGACCTCGGGGAGCGCGCCGCACGACGCCTGCAAACGACACGGGTTGTCGCAAGGCGGGCGCAGGCTGGCCTCAGGAGGCATCCCATGACCTACGACCCGCACAACCCCCACGACCCTTGGCGCAGCGACGATGGGTCCTGGCACGGCAACCCGCATCACATCGGCCAGTGGGACGGTCCGCCGCCGTACCGGGATCCCTACGCGATGCCGCAGCAGGAAAGCCGGTCGTCGGCGGATGATCTGGGCCAGGCGTTGCAGCCGATGCGCGAGGTGGCAGAGCTGCAGAAGTTCTTGATTCAGCGCGAGTTGTGGTCGACGCCGCCGGACCAGACCGACGGCATGGCCGACTTGGGCAGCGTGCCCGCGTGGCGCGACCCGACGGAACGTCTGCGCAGTCGTGCGGCAAACCATGCCACGGGCGCGGTGCTGCTGGGCCTCGTCGGGCTGCCGTTGGCTTGGTTTCTGGGAGGGCTGACCTGGGGCTACTACCTGCCGCTGCTGTGGGGTGCGTGGCTGGCGCTGCGGGCGCTGCAGTTTCAGGCGCAGTACCGCAAGCGCGTCTACAACCCCATGCAAACACCGCTGGATCACGCGCGTGCGGCGCTGCAAAGCGGGCACTACTCGGTCGATCACCTGCCAGAGGGCGAGGGCGCCGGTCTGTGGCTCTGGGTCCGTGGTTCGCAAGGACTGCTGGCGATCCTGCACCTGCGGACCGACGACACCGAGCACCCGCTGGAGGTTCAGGACATGCGAACCCGTCAATGGCACCCAGTGCCGACGGTTCAGGGAGCGGTGGACTTGGTGCTGGCGTGGACGCGGGAGCAGCTGGCGCGGGGGTGATGGTGGGGCGGGTGGGCGCGCGGTGTCGGTGCGCCATCGCCCGTCGGCCGGGCGCCTCCGCACGGGTCAGTCGACCCGCGGTGTCCGCAGCACTTCGCGTACGATCGCTGCGATGTGGAGGGCCTCGCTGCCGCCGACATGAATCTCCCGCGGCGGATAGGACCGGTTGGCGCTCTGCAGCAGCACCGTTCGCCGGTCGTCGTCACCCACCGCGACTACACCAAGCAGTAGGCGCGCCGTGATTCACCGGTCGTCTGGCTCAGGTGCGCTCCTTTCCCGCTGGAATTGCGCCTGAATCTGCCACAGGATGGCGCTTCGGCCCGAAGCGGGCTACGCTCGAAACAGAGGTAGGCCCATGACGCCCAGAGCCGAAGACGAACGCATTGCTCGCGAGTTGGCCAGTCGCCTCGTCGCGACGCTGCACGCTCGTCGCGTCGTGTGGTTCGGCTCGCGCGCTCGCGGCGAGGGAGATCCCGAAAGCGATTGGGACGTGCTGGTCGTTGCGGAAAGTGCCGTCTCGCAGGCCCAGCGCATGTATCTGGCCCAGTGCGCCACGGCGGACGTCCGCGTGCCCAAGGACATCGTCGTGTTCACGCCGGACGAGTACGCGCGGCTGATGACTTGGAAAAGCAGCGTGGTCTACGAGGCCGAAACGACCGGACGGGTACTTCATGAAGCGGCGTGAGGATCCTGAGGTTGCGGAATGGCTGCGCCGCGCGGACGCGGATCGATTGACCGCGGCGCTGGTCTTGCCGCACGGTCTTTGCGACATCACGGCGTTTCATTGCCAACAGGAAGCGGAGAAGCTCCTCAAGGCGTTGCTTGTTGCCCAGAGCGAAATACCGCCTCGGACCCATGACTTGGGTGTGCTCGTCGATCGTCTGGTTGCCGTTGGCCTTTCGATGCCGGACGTTGCCGATGCCGCGCGGTTGCTCACCCC
>JBMOIG010000352.1:0-2369 GCA_049317445.1 Myxococcota bacterium
GGTCCTCGCGCGTCCAGGGGTCCCGATAGTGGTCCCACGACGCGGTATCAACGGCGGCCTCCAGGCGTGGGAACGTCAGCCGCAGCTGCTCGAACAGCTTCAGCACCTTGGCCTTGGACAGCTTGCGCGTCACCTTCTGCTCGGTCATCGCGGACTCCTTGTGTGGCGGACGGAAGGCGCCACGGTTCGTTCGTGGTCGTGCGGGACTGCGCCTACCACCTGCGCTTGACGATCCCGAGCTTGCGCAGCGCGTCGTCGTCCAGCAGGTACTCCTCGCCCTCCTTCAGGTAACCGGCGACGAACCGCAGCTCCTGCTCGAGCTCGTCGTGCTCGATCTGCTTCTCCTTCAGCGCCCGGATGGGGTCGCCGCCGGTGTAGTCCATGCCCTCGACCTCGGCTGCGGTCAGGTTGCGGACTTGCTCGGCGTAGGTGGCGGCACGTGCGCGGTGGTGGTCGGCGCGCCGAACGCAAAGAGCGCGCAGGTCGGCGGTGGGGACGGTGACTTTCAGGCCTTCGATCATGGGGGGCTCCAGTCGGTTGGGGGCAAGGTCCAGGGGTAGCGGGTTCGATTCCCACTCCCCCCGCCGCGCGGATGCGACGAGCGGGTCACCACACGTGAGCCGCGACAGCGAGCCTCGCAGATAAGCCAGCTTCTCGCCATGCGAATTCGCGATCGGTGCGTTTGGATGCGACAGACGGTGTCGCATTGGATACGAACCATAGCGCCACATTAGCAAGATTACTACGCTGTTTATCCCAGCCGCCCTGGTGACCGAAAGAGCGATCACGCTTCCTGCCGGTCGTCTCGGCCCTGCCGCCCGCCTGCTCGAGCAGCGCTGAGGCGAAATCGCCGCTCAGGGGCAGTCCCCATGGCCAAGTGAGCCGGGGCATACCCGCTGCGAAGGACCGCACCGTCACGCTCGCGCACGAGGTCGCTCTTGCCTCCCTCGACCCCGACAAGCTACGTTCCGCCGCCATGAGCTTCCCACCTCCCCTTCGCAAACAACTCGAGAAACTTCCCCGCGGATCCGCCACCTGGCAGGTGGTGCTGGTCGAGGCGCGCGTGCCCTTCGCCGACGGCAGCCAGGGGATCCCCTGCTTCTGCGTCCAGGGCGACGGCATGGTGCGCGCGAGCTCGGTAACGGCTGACCCGCCACGACCTGCCGATTGGCAATCGCTCTTGCTCAGGGCGATTCAGTCGCCGGGGCCGGGCATGCGCCCATGCCTGCCGGGGGTCGTGCGGGTGGCAGACGCCGTGCTGGACGAACAGCTCGCGCCCTTCTTGCGGCCTTTGAAGGTGCGCATCGAGGTGGGGCCGGACCTCACTGCGGTCGCGGAAGTCATGGCGTCGCTTCTGGAGGCCCTGGCGGAGGGCGGCCGACTGGAGCTGCCGGACCACGAGGCGGCACTGTATGCAGCAGCGGCTGAGTTCGCACGGCTCGCGCCATGGCTGCGGTTCTCGGAAGAGCCGGAATTCGCGTTCGAGACCGAGCAGGAGGGCTGGCAAAGCCCGCTCGGTGTGGTCATGGGCGGTTTGGGGCAGGACTTCGGGCTGAGCTTGTTTCGCGACCGCTCCGTCTACGACCGCGTTGCGAATGCACGCAATCCAACGGAGGCGGCGGAACGCTTCGATGCCATTTCGGCGAACTTCGAACCCACGGCCTCGAGCGCCGATCGCAAGCGGGCGGCGGCGCGCAAGCTCGAGGTGGTGCCGGGCCGGTGGCCATCGTTCATCCGCAGCAGTCCCGGACGGCTGCCCTCAGACCTGCAAAGCCCGCAGCAGTACCGCCTTCTGACCCGCGCGCTCCAGGCGGTTTCGGCTTGGGTCCGGCGCTACGATGCGGAGGGCGAGTTCAAAGCGCCGTTGCAGCTCGTGGGCGCCAAGGTCTCTTGCCGCCTGACCAATCCCGATACGGTCGACCTGGATGAGGACGACGACGATCCCCCGCTGCCTGAGGATCCTGTGGACCGTGCCGGCCTCGAGGCGGCGCTGAAGTGGCACCAGACGAACAACAAGGTTGGCGTCATGTTGCTAGGGGCGGCCATGGAGCATGCCGAAGAGGACATCTCGTCGTCGCTCGAAGTGCTCGGAAACCTTTGTCCTTCTGTGGACCTCGGGCCGTTCGCCCTGCCCTGGCTGGTGTATCAAATCGAGTTGCCGCGCCTCGGTCGTACAGTCAGCCGATTCCTGCACGAGACGAACGGCAAGCTGAACGGCCGAGAACTTGCCTGGCTGCACGCGAACGACATGGCGATCCCCTCGGTCTGGCAGGTGGGGTCAGTACGCCCGGGCGTAGGGCTAAGGGTCAAGGACCTGCTGGCGGGTGAAGAGCGGTTCGTGTGGGAGCGGCAAGGCTCGACTCACCTCG
>JBMOIG010000353.1:0-2351 GCA_049317445.1 Myxococcota bacterium
CTTTCCTCGCAGCGCGTCACGGCATTTGACCGGTCAGACACGCTGCCAGAGGGTAGATGGACGTTTGTGGTGGAGCGACCACAAGAGTCCGCCCTGGTTACCGACAAGACACAGGCCAGGGTGAAGATCACCGCTCAGTAGCCCGAATCGTGAGGCAGTCCGTGTCCATCTGCCCCAGCTGCCAAGGTGCCAATCCGCAAGACGCCGCCTTCTGCGGGCACTGCGGCGCGTCTGTGCCGCAGCCGGCGCCCACTCGATTCTCCCCCGGAAGCCTCGTCGGGAACGGTCGCTATCGCATCGAGTGTCAGCTGGGCGAAGGCGGCATGGGCACTGTGCATCTCGCCGCGGACCTGTCTCTCGATCGTCCGGTAGCGCTGAAGGTGTTGTTGCCGCAGTTGTCACGTCACCCGACGGCCAGGTCGAGGATGGAGGCCGAGGCCAAGGCAATGGCGCGCCTGAGCTCGCACCACGTCGTGCGCGTGAACTCGGTCTTCGATGAGGCTGGACTGCTCGTCATCGACCTTGAGTACATGCCTGGCGGCAGCCTGGCCGACCTGCTGGCGCAGCGCGACGGGGTGCTGGACCTGGCGACCGCCGTCGAATGGATTGGCCAAGTGCTGAAAGGACTTGAAGCCTTGCATCACGCCGGTCTGGTGCATCGTGACCTGAAGCCGGCAAACGTGCTCGTCGACCAGCACCGCGTCCTCAAGGTGACGGATCTGGGCGTCGCGCGGGACTCAAGCCGTGACGACCTCTTTCGGACCCGCAACGACGCGCAGCTGGGCACGCCTGCCTACATGGCCCCGGAGCAGGTGCAGTCGGCCGCCAACGTCGACCGACGGGCCGATCTCTACTCGGCAGGCATCCTCCTGTACGAGCTTCTGGTAGGCCATGCGCCGTTTCTGGGCGAGCCCTTTGCCGTGATGGCCGCGCAGGTCAACCGTCTGCCGGACTTGGCTCCGATTCGCGCCCGCAGCCTGGCCTTGGCGGCGGTGGTCGAGCGTGCACTCGAAAAGGACCCAGCCGAGCGATTTCAGACCGTTGGTGAGATGAGTGCGGCGGTACGACGAGCCCAGACGACACCGGCTGCACCCCGACAGGCGCCGGTCGTCGCTCCTCCCCGCAGCGAACAGGCATTTTTCGCGGCGGCGACAGCAGAAGAGCGCGCCTACGCGGAGCCCTCAGAAGAGCTGACGGTCGCGATGCCTTGGTTCCGGAAGAAGGAGGCTTGGGTCATCATCTTGACCCTTCTGGGGATTCTCATCGCAGTGGTGATGGGGTACCGCGCAGTCGTTCAGGTCCAGGCCAACAGGGAACTGATGCACCCGTCGGAGCGATCGCGGAGGGCGCCGCCGGCCTCAGGGGAGGAAACGGAGCTGCCGGTTCAAGTCATCGGTGTCCGACGCCGATAGTCCATGGTCGGGCTGCTGGGCGCTACAGTGAAGCGGCGAAGATCTCCCGACATTCCGACGGACGCTGAGTTCAATGACCGCGCCGCTACCAGCGTCGACCGAGCCTAAGCCAAGACCATTCCGACAAGGCCGCACGTGCCGCCGTTTCGCGATGCCGACCCTCGATTGCCAACCCCCACGTTTTCGCCCAAGCTCCGCCGCCTGCCACCCGCCAGGTATCGGCATCCCGCCCCCCACGCCGGAATACGCATGGTCTTCGCCAGCCTCACGTTCCTGTTCCTGTTCTTGCCGGCGAACCTCGTCCTGTACTACCTGCTGCGCAACCAGTCGGCACGCAACGTAACCCTGGTGGCGTTCTCGCTATTCTTCTATGCCTGGGGCGAGCCGATCTGGGTGTCGTTG
The DNA here is from genome assembly GCA_049317445.1 of Myxococcota bacterium. Taxonomy (GTDB): domain Bacteria; phylum Myxococcota_A; class UBA9042; order UBA9042; family UBA9042; genus CAJBNH01. Next base: position 1,815 of record JBMOIG010000353.1, read on the forward strand.
CTGATCCTCTCGACCCTGGTCGACTACGGCGTTGGCCTCGGCATCGAACGCATCCGCGGAACGCGTTGGGCCAAGGTGGCGCTCGCGGGGTCGATGGTCTCGAACCTCGCGTTGCTGGGCACCTTCAAGTACAGCGGCTTCTTGGTTGAGACGGTCAACCAGGTGTTGGGAACTTCATTCACTGTCCCGGGGTTCGCACTGCCGATCGGCATCTCGTTCTACACCTTCCAGAGCATCTCGTATGTGGTCGACGTGTACCGGGGCGAGGTTCGGGCGCAGCGGTCCTACATGCGCTTTCTGATGTTCGTCAGCCTGTACCACCAGCTCGTCGCCGGGCCCATCGTGCGGTACGCGCACATCGCCAAGGAGATCGACGAACGCATCCACACGCGCGCCGACTTTGCCCGAGGCGTGCAGCGGTTCTGCGTCGGTCTGGCCAAGAAGGTGCTGATTGCCAATGTCGCAGGCGAACTGGTCGCACGGTACCTCGACGCCGACCTCGCGACGCTGTCCGTGGCCGAGGGCTGGTTCGGCCTG
>JBMOIG010000354.1:0-2338 GCA_049317445.1 Myxococcota bacterium
TTCTCGCCACTTACCGACCTGACCGCTCGCGATCCCCTTTGCGGGATCCTCACCCATGCCGCTGCGCCCTATTTGACCGGGCTGTTTCGGCCGGGCAGACTCGCGGTTCCCCCTAATGGAGTCGAAGCGGGCCGGCACGTCTGTGTCCCCGTCGCGATCGGAGGCGACCATGCAGTGGTTTCGAGCAGTCGTCGGCGTCGATCGCTGCGCACGCGCACGCGCGCGCGAGGTCTTCGCCGTCTCTGGTCTCGCCGTCCTGATCGCGTCGTGCGGTGCAAGCCACCAGAGCATTTGCGAGAAGAGCTTGCTGGCCCGTACCCAGGGAGCGTACGACAACGTGACCCCGGAAGCCGCAAAGGCCGCCGATCTGCAATACGGATACAGTTGCGCCAGCGCCTGTTACGACGGATTCAACGCCGAGCCGAAGCTCGCGGAGCCGCAAAACTCAGCGACTTGCGTCGAGTCTGCGTTGCTGAGTGCCGAGGCCGATCCGCTCGAGAAAACGGACGAGGTCATCAAGACCTGCGCGGACGGTTCCGGTCCCGCTGCGGCGTGCGCATGGATCGACAAGCACCGCGCAGACATTGAGGTTTGGAAGCGCCAGCGGGCCGAAACCGACGCACGCCCCGCGGCACCAGAGCCGGCCGCGCCCCCCAGTATGTCGCCGGGAGACGCTCAGCGTGCCATCGCGGGAGCCGTCGCCAAGCTGCAGAGCGAGGCGGAGGGCAAGGGGCAGAGGCTCATTCGCGACCAAGAGTACAGTCTGCAGGAATACGGCCATGTGTCCTTCGACCTCTCGGACCTCTTCAGGGGCAGCTACTATGTGCGGGCCGTCATCGGCAGCCGCACCAACTCGTTCAAGGCTGAGGTTGGCGGCGGCGGCTTCAACACCATGGTGATGGACGAACGCTACGTCGACGGCAACAGCTACGTGCGCTGCAACGGCTTTACCAACGACGCAGCGACCAACGAGGCGACGCCCCGAGTCTTCATCACCGCAACCGGCGGCGACCGTGGCCCCATCCGGGTGTTGCTGTTTCAGAAGGATTGACGCAGGGTTGGCGGCTTGTGAGAGGCGAGGGCCCTCGCGGACCGCCGGTCGGTTCGCCTGTCGGTCCGGCTGACGATCGGGCCCTCGGGTAAGCCACGGCGTCCACACCTTGCCCTCCGCCAAGCCCTCCCGCATCATCCGGTGCGTGCGCCAACCGCCTTCCACGCCTGTCGGTTTCCCGATGCGGGTCAACCCGAGGTGGTGCGAATGGGCGACTTGAGGCCGACGGGAGGGAGGCTACCGCGAATTGGCGCACCCACGCGGCCGGCCCGATTCGGGCGGTGGGAGATCCTGGCGCTGGTGGGCGGCAGTGCCGCGGTCGCATCCGTCTTGGCCCTCGTCCTTGCCATGTCGGCTTCGTTGAAGCCTGTGAAGTACGGCCTCATCCCGATCTCAGAGCCACCGAACATGGTCAGCCACTTTGCCTGTTGCTGGCTAGGTTGCCCGGCCGTCATTGCCGTCGAGATCAGGCCGGAGGGCTATCTGGTCGCCGCAGGCACCTGGGGAGACGCGTGCGTCTTGAGCGGCCAGGATGGCTGGGGCGTGGAGGCCTCGGTTCCCGTGGTGCGACGAGTCCGCTCGCTCGGCCGAACCGCGTCGTGTCGAGCGCCGCTGGTGAACGGGCGATGCACTGCCGGGACCGACGTATTTCCGCGCGAAGACCTCGACGGACTTCGAGCGGTGTTGGCCGAGTCGCTGGTTGTCGCGGCCGCGGCGCCCAGAGGCCGCGATGATCCGCAGGACCTGGACGCGGGACGAAAAAACTTCCTGGCAGCGGGGAACTGGGAAGAGTTCGGCCCGGCTTGGGTCCTGCTGGATGTCGACGACGCGGTTCCCATGGCGACGCTGGTCGAGACCATGGACCACATCCGGCGCGTGTGCCTGCCCAAGTCGCAGGTCTGTCTCAAGACAATCGCGTTCGGCTTCTCGCCGCACTTGCGAGGGTTGGCGTTCGATCCGCCGGTCGAGCGGTAGACGAGAGCCTTCCGCAGCCTGACAACCCGCACCGGCCGCAACTGGAACCGCCGCGCCCTGCACAGCCCGATGCCGGGACGGTCACTCTCCAAGCCCGAGCGGCCTCGGGTGCGACGGGGCCGTGGCCTTCTGGAAAACCCACCCATCGGAAACGGTGACCAGCTAATACCTGACCCTCGCCCCCCGCGCCGGCGCCCCGAGCTCGTAGAACAACCGATCCGGCCCATCGACGTCCAAGTACGTCGCGCAAAACGGCCCGCCGACCCGCAGCCGCCCGTCATACCCGCCCGGACAGCCGACCGCGTGCGCACC
>JBMOIG010000355.1:0-2328 GCA_049317445.1 Myxococcota bacterium
ACCGGCACCAGGGCACGCTGGACAAGTACATCGGCGACGCGATCTTGGTGTTCTTCGGCGACCCGGTCACGCGAGGTCCCCAGCAGGACGCCGTCGTCGCGGTGCGCATGGCGCTCGAGATGCAGGGCAAGCTATCGGAATTGCAGCCGCTTTGGCGTGAGGCTGGGTTGGGCGAGTCCTTGGCGGTGCGCATGGGCATTGCCAGCGGTCCGTGTTTCGTCGGCAACTTCGGTGCGGAGCAGCAGCTGTCCTACACGGTGCTGGGCACGCCGGCCAACTTGGCTGCGCGCCTGCAAGTCCGCGCGCAACCTGGGCAAGTGCTGATCTGCTCCGCCACCCGCGACCTTGTCCAAGGGCAGATCGAGTGCGTGGCCAATGCGCCCTTCGTCGCACACGGGCTGACGGGCGAGATCGCGAACTACTCTGCGGTCTTGCGCTGACGGGTCGCGCTGCGGGCCGGTGAGAGGTCAGGTCTTGGGTCGACTTGGCCCACGCGGCTCGGACGGCTCGGTGCCGGTGTGGGGCAGCTCGCGGCACAGCACCGAGATCCCGGGCAATCCCCCCAGCTTGTCCTGCAACTCTTGCAACGCCAGCATCACGAGGTTGCGCCGTGTGGGGTGGTAGGACAGGGCGACGGTGGCCAAGCCCATCGACTGCACGATCGGCAGCTCCGCGCTCAGGCGCAGGAACGCCTCAGCCTCCCCACAAGTCGCAAAGCGGTTCGCAGGGTCCTTGGCCGTCGCCTTGGTCACGAACTGGACAAGATAGTCCGGCACGTCGACCGCCTTGCCCCGCATGTCCGGCATCGGCTCGGTCAGGTGCTTGTCCAGCAGGGTGTCCAGATCGTCGGCGTCGAACGGCAGGTCGCGCGTGATCAGCTCGAAGGCCAGGATGCCCAGCGAATACAGGTCCGACCGGCCGTCCAGCGTCTCGCCGCGGATCTGCTCGGGCGACATGTAGTACGGCGTGCCCATCAGGCCGCTGGAGCCGGGGGCCGACGCCGTCACACTCATCGCGATGCCGAAGTCCAGCAGCTTGACGCGGCGGTCGTCGTTGGTCAGGAACACGTTCGATGGCTTGATGTCCCGGTGCAGCAGGCCCTTTTTGTGCGAGTAGTCCAAGGCGCCGGCGATCTCGCGCAGGATTCGCTGTACGGCGCCCCAGGCCAGACGGGTGCCCCCCTGAATGATGTCGTCCAGCGTGCAGCCGGACAGCTTCTCCATGACGATGAAGTGCGTGCCGTACGCCCTCTCGGTGTCGAACACCCGCACGATGTGGTCGTGGTCCAGCTGGGCGACGATCTTGGCTTCGTCCTGGAACTGGTTGGCAAAACTGGGGTGGTGCACCAGCGCGTGCGACAGCATCTTCAGGGCGACGGTTCGCTCCAGCCCCGGGTGCACCGCCTCGAACACCGTCGCGACCGCGCCCGCGCCCAACCTGCCGATCACCTTGTACTTTCCGACGTGGTGGATGGTCTTGGCCTCGAGCAGTCGCTCGCCGACGATGCGCGTCAGGAAGGCCGCGACCCCTGGCGTGCGTGCCGCGACGGCTTGGAACGTCTCGCTGGACATGCGCAGGCAGCGCGCGGGTTCCTCTGCCACGACCGACGCCGTGCGGGGCGTGTGGGTGATCAGCGCCATTTCGCCGAACAACGCCGGCGACACCAGCACTCGCTCAAACGTCGCCGCCTTGCTGGTTCCCCGCACCAGCACGCGCACTGTGCCCCGGTCCAGGATGTACATGTCGTCGCCGTCGGCCCCCTCGCTCAGGATCACGTCACCGGGAGAGAACTCGACGACCTCCATGGCCTGACGCAGCTCTTCGATCGCGTCGGCCGACATGCCCTGAAGAATCTCGAGACGCGCCCACTCGGGCAGGCTCGCTGGTGTCGCGGTGGGCGCGTCCGGCGCAACGTCGACCAAGCGGTCGTACGCGATCGTCTGGCGGGACTTCATGGCAAATCCTGGGTAGGAGTCACGGGGCGGATGGAACCTCGGGGGCGGTCACGACGAATCCGGCCACGGCGTCGCCAAGGCCGGGGGCTGTGAATGGCTCGATGGCGTGGCAGTCGAACTGATCCTTGACGAGCCCGTGCGTGGTCTCGCAGACCAGCACCTCGCCGGGCTTGGCGCGGTTCTGCAGGCGCTCTGCCAGGTTGGCGGGCGTTCCCAGCACGGTGTAGGCCATCTGCTGCTCGCTGCCAAAGTTGCCGACGAAGCACGGACCGCTGGCCACGCCCATGCGCACCTGCAGTGCCTCTAGCCCGGCGGCCAGCCACAACGGTTGCAGCAGCGGGATCTTGGCCTGCATCGCCAACGCCATCTGCAC
>JBMOIG010000356.1:0-2328 GCA_049317445.1 Myxococcota bacterium
GGATGAGGCGGCCGGTGCCTATCGCATCGTCGAGCGACGGTGGATCGCGACCAGCGGGCAATGCAAGGGAACCTACTGCGTCCAGGGAGGATTTTCGCGATGAAGCGATCGATTGCGATGGGTCTGGTCGCGGCTGGCGTGGTGGTGGTCGCCGGGGCCGGGGCTTGGGTTGGGCGCGTGTTGGCGACCGGGGCGCCCAGCGTGTCGCCGCTGACCTATGCGGGCACGGTTACGGATAAGGACGGCAAGCCCTACGCGGCTGAAGTCGATGTGAAGATTGCGTTTTACGATGCCGCGGTCGACGGGAATCTGAAGTGCGCGCCGGAGGCGGTGAAGGCTGCGGCCGGGACCGGGTGGTTTGAGGTGGTGTTGGCGGGGGAGTGCGTCGCGGCGTTTCGCGCTACGGCGGACCTTTGGAGTCAGACCACGGTGGGGAGCGGGGCGTCGCAGCAGGTCATGGCCAGAAGCCATGTTGGGGCGGTGCCTTATGCGCTTGAGGCGGATTCGGCGAAGGTGGCTGGTAGTGCGCTTTCGGCTGGTGGGGAGTTGAAGACCGCGATTGACGGGTTGCAGGCGGCCGTGGGGACCGGGGGGCCTTGGGTGGTCGACGCCAAGGGCGTTACGCTGGGACGCTTTCTGTCCCTCTACAATCCCACGATAGTGTCCTTCCAATCCGGCCTGTACGTCGTCTTCGGCACCACAAAGGGTTACCTGTTCAAGAACGGAATGACCGCCGGGTACGGCGCGAAGGTCTTCTACGAGAAGTTCAACTGCGAGGGGGCAGCGTACCTCGAGGGCAGCGGGACCGTCTCGTATCCCAGCAACATCCTCTTCTGGTCTGTTGCGGCTGGGGCGCTCATTCCCACGGGCCCTAAGGATGGAGTGACTGCCGGTACTAAGGTTAAGACCGCCTCTTTTGAGGTGAACGGCATTTGCACCTCGCAGGTGATTGACGGCTTCTTCGTGCCGGTGAAAGCAGTCCCGCCGGCTGAGGTGGGCCTGCCACCGACCATCACCTGGCCCCTACACATTGAGCAATGACGAACCGACGCTTCGAGGTGCCCATGCTCACGCTCCCAACCGAACGCCTTGCTCGTGCACTTGCCTTGCTCGCCGGCCTCGCCGTCGTGTTGACCGTGTCGCTGCCCGCCCAAGCCACCCCCACCGCGACGCCCGACTCCGCCACGCAGGCCGAGGCCGAGCAATTCGCCGCCAAAGCGAAGGACAGCTTCAAGGCCAGAGACTTCGAAAGGTCCGCCAAGCTCTTCATGCAAGCCTACGCGCTCTCGCACGAACCGGCCCTGGTCTACAACGCCGCCCGAGCGTACGAAGAAGCCGGCATGGTCGGCGACGCCGCGAGCCTGTTCCGCCTCTACATCACCCTGACGAACGACGCCGACGGCATCCTGGAGGCACGAGAACGCATCAAGCGGCTCGAGGCCAAGCCCGGAACGTCCGCCCCAGGCGCGCCTCCACCCGCGCAAGTCGGTCCGCCGGCGAACTCCAGCGCCATCACCGCGCCCGACACCACAGTCGCCGCCTCCTCGTCCGCGCCCGCCACGTGGCTCAAGTGGACGACCACCGGAACCGCCGGCCTGTCCGTGCTCGGCGGCATCGCCCTCATCGCCACCGGCCGAGCCGACGCGCAAGACGCCAACGACCATCCCGGCCGTGACGAAGGCGCGTACGGGACGGCCTTCGACCGCGCGCAAACCAAATGGTGGGCCGGGGTTGCGCTGACCGGCGTGGGCGTGGGGCTGGCCGGGTTCGCGACGTGGTTGTGGCTGGGCGAGGACGGGTCGAAAGTCGCCGTCGTCCCGACCGCCAGCGGTTTGGGTGTTGCGGGGCGGTTCTAGCTCGCGTGCGTGCGGGGCCGTCTCCAGGTAGCGCGCCACCACTCGCGCGGATGCGCAATCGCCACACCGCCCAAGACGAGCCCAGGCGCAGCCGCAGGTCGGCAAGGCCCACCAGCCAGAGCCGACGCCATTGGACGCAGCCAGCCCTCGCTCGTGCGCACCGGGAGGCCAACCCAACGGCCTCTGGTCCCGCGGGGTTGCAGAACGGGATTGCGGGTCAGCGGTCGCCCTTGACCGCATGGGCGAGCGTGGCAAGGGTCCCTCGCTGGCTGTTCCTCGCACTCGAGCCACCCAGGGACGCCGGTGCCGTTTGCGCCGCCGAAGTGGCGGACGTTGCGGCCCAGGCAGCGGATCCCGATCTTCATGACGCCAGACTCGTCTACCAGGCGAGCTGGATAGCCGGGAGCCCGCTTCATTGTAACCCCCCGAACATGACCGCCTGCCAAGCCAGCGGATCCTGACCGAAGCTCGC
>JBMOIG010000357.1:0-2325 GCA_049317445.1 Myxococcota bacterium
CGTAGACGGCAACTCGTTGGAGAAGGAAAAACGGTTGGCGGCGTGGACGATGTCGCAACGCATGCTGGTGCACAACCGAAGTGCGTTGGTGGTCTTCGACGAGGCGGAGGACGTGTTTCAGAAGCCCGGCTCGTTTGCGGCCATGTTCGGCGACGATTCGGGCGACACGACGGCCTCCAAGGGCTGGATGAACCGGGCGCTGGAGACGCACGCGGTGCCGACGATTTGGATCAGCAATGCCGTCGCCCACATCGATCCGGCGTATCTGCGGCGGTTCGACATGGTGGTCGAGCTGCGAACGCCGCCGCCGTCGGTGCGCCGACAGGTGCTGGACCACCACCTGGCCGGGCTGCAGGTCAGCACCACGTGGCGCGAGGCGATGGCGCAGGACGAACGCATGACGCCTGCGCACATCGAACGGGCGGCGCGAGCGGTGCGGCTGCTGGAGATGACGGACGCGAAACAGACCGAGGCCGCGCTGGACCGCCTGCTTGCGCCGCAGCTGGACCGCCTGAGCGTCCGGCGTCCGGCGTCCCTGATGGCCTGCGGGGCGTATGAACTGTCGCTGGTGAACGCCAGCATGGATGTCGACACGGTGGCCCAGGCCCTGACGCGCCAGCCGCACGGAACCCTCTGTCTTTACGGGCCATCGGGCACCGGCAAGACCGCGTACGTGCAGCACTTGGCGGCGGCGACGGGACGGCCGCTGCTGCAGAAGCGCGCCTCGGAGCTGATGGGCAAGTATGTGGGCGAGTCGGAGAAGGCCATCGCCGCGATGTTCCGCGAGGCGCGGGACCAGCAGAGCCTGTTGTTCCTGGACGAGGCGGACACCTTCCTGCAAGACCGCTCGGGCGCCCAGCGTCAGTGGGAAGTGTCGTTGGTGAATGAGCTTCTGGTCCAGATGGAGGCCTTCGAGGGTCTGTTTGTCTGCGCCACCAACCTGGTCGACCGCCTGGACCGGGCGTCGCTGCGGCGCTTTTCGCTGAAGATCCGCTTCGATGCGCTCAAGCCCGCGCAGCGGTGGCAGATGCTGGAGAAGACGGTGGCCCAGCTAGGCGGCGTGCTGCCCCAAGATCAGGAGGCCGCTGCGCTGCGTCTGCGTCTGGACCGATTGGATGGCGTGACGGCTGGGGATTTTGCCACAATCGCGCGGCAGCAGCGGATCCTGGGCGCGGGCGCGCCGGCCGACACGCTGGTGGCGACGTTGGAAGAAGAGGTGTCCTTGAAGCTAGGGGCGACGCGACGAGCGGCGGGGTTCCGATAGGTTCCCGGCACCGCAAGGAGGTGACTTCCAGTTCAGGAAAGTCCGGCTCGGATGCGCAGCGCTCCGCCGTTGCCGGGTCGTCCATTCGTGCTGCGCAAAGGGGGTCCCATGGGCAAGCTTCTGGTGGCGTATCAGGTCATGCAGTCCACGCAACACGCGACGGCCGGGTCGGCGGGCCTCCGCAGGCAAAGGGCGCTGGAAGTCCTGTTCGCCGAGCTACAGGAGAATTCGCACATCGTGCGGTCGGCCCGTGACTCCCAAGTGCGCGACGACGTGGTGCAAATCGCGGCTGAGAAGATGATGAAGGACGGCCTGATCGGCTGGACGATGACCCCGACGACCGATGACGAGGTTCGCAAGGTGCTGCGCACGCTGCTGGGCTACAAGGGCAAGGACGCGTGGAGGGGCCAGCGTCACGACCCGATGGCGGGGCCTCCCGGTCTCGAGGCGGCCGATCGCGGGCCTGGACCTGAGGAGGCGCTGGACCTTGCAGAGGGCGGCGACTTGGTGGAAGCGTTGGAGGACGAGCTGTTCTCCGAGGTCGTGCCTCAGGTGGCGGGCTGGCTGCGGCGCGACGCAAGCACGCGGCTGGTGGACAACGCACGGCGCCTGAGGACGATGACCCGCGATGGCCAGTCCGTGCAGTCGGTCGCCGAGACCGTGGTGCGCGACCAGCGGCCACCTGCGGGGCTGAGCGTGTGTTCCCGCATCCACAGCGCAGGTCGCGTCGTGCACCGCGAGACGGCGATGCGTTTGGTCGCCACCGGGATCCGCTGGAAACCGTCCGCGCTGCAACGGCTTGCGCCCTGCGACGACGGCGGCGCGTGCTGCCGCGACCTCGATGGTCTGGCGCGGGTGGTGATGCGCGAACTGGTGGCCTCGCAGCGGGTCGCCCTGGACCAGGTGCATCACCGCGTGCGGGTGCTGTTGCACGACGGCATCGGCCGGCTGCGCGACGAGCGACGGTTGGAGCAGAACCGGGCGCGCCAGCTGCAGGCGTTTGTCAGTATCTGCTTGCGGTTGCGGACCCGATAGCTTCACCCCACCCTGCCCCGAATCCC
>JBMOIG010000358.1:0-2317 GCA_049317445.1 Myxococcota bacterium
TATCCGGACATCCGCGAGGTTCACGCCAGCGTAGCGCTGGGTCATCGCCTCGCTCGTGTGCCCCAGGATCGCCCGCGTCGTGATGCGGTCGACACCCGCCAGCACGAGTTGCGTGTTCAAGCTGCGTCGCAGGACCTGGGGCCCGACGCGGACGCTGGTGCCACAGGTCTCCCGGAGTGCCACCCACACCTTCTTCATGTTGCAGGGGTTCCGGGGCTTGCCGTCCTTGCCCGGGAAGACCAAGCCGTCCGCGAGGCCCTTGTCCTGGGCCGCGACCTGACCCCTTCGGAGTGCCTGCAGGGTTTCCGCGAGTTCCTTGTGCATCGGCACGACCCGCTGCGATCCGGTCTTGGTCCGTTCCCGCAACTCGCCGCGGCTGATGGCCCGCCGGACCGTGATGGTCGCGTTGTCAAAGTCGATCACGTCCCACCTCAGCCCGAACACCTCGCCAGCGCGCATGCCGCACATCGCCATGACCGCGATCACGGGATAATGCTTTGGGAAGTGCTGCCGCGCAGCGACGAGCAGGTCGCCGGTTCCGTCGGCGTTCAGGGTGCGCTGCTCGCGAACGGGAGGCAGTTCCGGTCGAGCAGGCGGCCGAACGCGACGCGTCGGGTCCGCGATGTCCAGGTCGGCCGCCATGTCACCCAACAGAGTGTGCAGGCACCGCCACCACTGGCGCATGGTCTCCTGGCGATACCGTTGGCCGCCGTGCGGGTTGCGGAAGCGCGTCGTCTTGCCGTTCTTCGTGAGCGAGCCGGTGCGCGGCTGGACCTGCGCCTCCGCCCACACCACCCAGGACTCGATCACCTGGCGAGTCACGTGTGCGCATGGGAGATGCCCCAGCCGGGGCAGAATCCGGTCGTTGATGCACCAGGCGTAGGTCTGGGCGGTGCTCGGGCTAAGGCGCTTTGCGCGCACCTCCAGCCAGCGCACGCAGTACTGCTCGACGGTCTGGGACGTATCCCGCAGGGGGAGCGTAGGGGTCGGCTCCGGCGGGTTCCTCACCGCCTCGCGCAACTCCGCCACCATCCCCACGGTCTCGGCCTCGGTCGCCCCGACCGCCATCACGTGCTTGCGCACGACCACCTTGCCGCCCGGCATCCGCACGCTCACCTTTGCGAGCAGGCGTCCGTCCGGCAGCCGGAACACGCCCGGGAACCGTGTCTTCTTGAGCTTCTCGAGGAGCGTCGCCATGTCGGTCACCTGCTGACGCCACGCGATCCATCACGTAGCGGTCGAGGGTTTCCTTCCGGAAGAGGAAGGTCTTGCCCGACTTGCCGTCGGGCCTGATGTCACCGTGCGAGATCGCCGTGCGCAGCGTGCTGGGGTTGGTCATGCGCAGGTAGCGAGCGGCTTCGCTCGTCGTCAGCCAGCCGTCGGCGTTGCGGGGAAGGAAGAGCGGGGCGTGCTCGTCAGCGTCGTTGCCCGTGTCGTCCTCGTCGTCGCGTGCCGCGGCGCGCTCGATGATGCGGCGCAAGGCCTCGTCGTGAACTCCGAGCAGCCCGGCGAAGAGGGGGGGCTGGGACACGAGTGGCCGAACCTCCAGCTGGCCCGACCGCCACTTCCGCGTGCTCGTGCGGTCGTGTTGGTCGGGCGGCTTGCTGGGGGTGGGGGCGTGCACGGCCTGGTCCTTGGTGCCGGCGCGGGTTGCATCCGGCTCGATCGAGGTGTGGTCTGGCATCGGGAAGATCCCTTGTCAATCAGGTTGTTGAAAGCCGATCGAAGTTGCGAACTTGGCGAGCGGCAAGGAACCCGCTCGCCCCTACCACGGCTTCATGGGCGGCCGCGGGTACCAGACCTTCATCACCAGCCCCTTGGCGGCGCGCAGGGAGACGTCCCAGCGGACGTCCGTCATCACCTTCTCCAGCTTCTCGAGTTGGGTTGCGTCCGCCTCCTGGTCGGGGCCCTGCGAACTGCGCGCGTGGGCCGAGAACGCCGACGCGTGCTCCACGGCTGCCGGCAGCCTGCCACCCCGGTCGGGGACGGAAGCCTGCTGGTCACGCAGCGAGTGCGCGACGTCCAGGTCGATGGCGTTGCCGCCCCGCCCGCACGTTCGGCAGCGCCAGACCTCCGTACTCAAGTCGACGCCGCATGACCTGTGGTCCACACGTCCCGGGTCGAACGGGCAGGCGATGAACAGGAGGTTGCCAACCGCGTCGGAGGCATCGACCCCGTGCTTGAGCATGACGTCGAAGATGCTGTTGTCGTGGCGCCTGTCGTTGAAGCTAGGACTGTCGTGCTTGTCGTTCATTGAGGCGCTCCTGGAGGACTCGGGGTGCTCCCGTTTGGGGGCCGGCTCGCTGCCTGGGATGAT
>JBMOIG010000359.1:0-2312 GCA_049317445.1 Myxococcota bacterium
CGGCGATGGTCAATTCTAGTTGTCGCCGATGGTGAATTGTAGTTGACGCCGGGCATGGGTCAGGATCTTGCGCACGATCGGACCGGGCGGGATCGCCGCGATCGCCCTTCGACAGGCTCAGGGCAGGCTCTCGCGCCGGCCGCCGCACACGGTGCACTTTTCGATATCGATGGCGAACGCCGCGCGTAATGCGGATGCCCGGCAAGCTGCCCGCTGCCGAAACCATGGAGGCGGAATCAGGGCGGCGCGGCAGCAACAACACTGTAGAAGTGCGACGTTCGACCTCGTGGGCCACGTAGCGCTCGATGCGCTCCTGCGCGCCTTCGGGGACGTTCCGGGACAGCTCCATCAGCTCCGCCAGAGTCCTTGTCCCGTGGCTTGTTGCGGCGACAGGGCGCCTGAGCACCCGCCTTGACGACTTGGGGCCGGGCCCGAGCATTGGGAGCAAAACACCCGTAGTATCGAACGGCTGGACACCGCGGCAGTTGCATCAGCGCGCCCAGCCGAGCCGTCAGGTCCATTGCCGACAAGTGCAGCTTGGCTGGGGTGACCCGTCGCGGTAGGGCGTTTTGAGCTCCACCTGGTAGCGCCCCCTGCTCGACGAGCTTGTACACCGTCGCCATTGACACCCGCAGGCGCTCGGCCACATCGCGCACCGTCAACAGCGTCTCGGGCGGGCCGTCCGCTGACCAACGACTCGGCGACCGAGGGACTACACGAACATTGGTTCCGCGTCGGCCCGCTCCGACTCAGCGGCGCGGCGCCTGCGGCCTTGCCGGTGTTGCGACACCATTGGCCGTTCTCGGGGCACAGGAAAGCGAGCGACACCATCGCCGCCACGGGCCTGACTCTGGGCCCGGCGCGAATCCCTGCTTCGTGAGCGCACGCCCGAAGTCGGCGTCGCTTCGCCCAATGACCACCCACTGCGCATGGTCCAGGAGCTTGCGGCCGTCAGCACTGAGCGGCCGGCCCTGGCGCAGATCGCCAGCGGTCGCCTGCCAGACACTCCAAGCCTTGATGGCCGCGGGCGAATAGGCGGCGCGTGACAGGATGGGGCGGCCGAGTTCCGGAATCAGATCGCGGTAGTTCCGCTCTGGGTCGATGAGGCCCGGCGTTGGGGCTGCCGTTCGGACGAGCTCGACGAGACCGGTTGCCTCAGCCACCGAGACGCTGCGTAGTCCCAGACGCGGGTAGAGCGCCGCGTAGCCGAGGCCCGTAGCTATCTGGAGTGCGAGGACGACCGCCCAAGCGTGGCGCCTCCGTCCTGGCCGCGCCAGACGTTCCAGCAGCGCCCCACCGGTGATAGGCACTTGGACGAGCGCCATTCCGAGCAGCGGCCACCATTCGTTGCGGTGGCTACGTCGCGCCGGGTCGACTTCCTCAAACACGAGCGCGAAGAGGATGGAGCCGCCCAAGGCGAGTCCGGTCGCCTCCCAGCCGTCGACACGACCTTCGCGCAGTCGCGATCCCAGCCGAGCTGCTGCATCTGCCCACAAAGGAGCGGAGATGCCGACCATTCCGACCGCGCCGAGCAACGTTGCAGTGACGCCATGCGGCGCAATCTGCCATGCCGCCCCTGCAGGCAGGTTCTGCAGCCAGCCGGGCATCGCCAAGAGGACGAGGCCGGGTGCCAACGCACTGGCCCATACGATGAAGCCCCGACCATCCCGACGGGCCGCCAACACGATGAGAATTGCCGGACCCAGCATCGCCAGCAGCGAGGGTTTGGCGAGTGCGCTCGCCCCGAGCAACGCCCCCGACCAGGCCATCAGGCGCGGTGTCTGCGACAACCAAGCGCGCTGCGCCCACCCGAGTCCGGCCATCGCGAGCACGACCCCGAGCGCTTGCGTCAGGTTGTGGTACGTCGAGGCTCCGGCCAGACCGTCGCGGTAGGCGTTGGCGACCGCAAGTGCGACCCCTCTGACATCCCCCGACAGCGCCGCTTCCGCGCCGGGAATCAGACAGGCCAGTCCTCCCCACACCAGCGCCAGACCACCGACAGCGGTCGCGTGACGTCGGTGCGCACCGAACGTCAGCGCGACGTCCCGCGCCGTCAAGGCCAGCAGTAGCACAAGCAGTACGCCGAGTCCGCGGGCAACGGCCGCGGGCGGAAGGCGTGTCAGCTCGAGTGCCACCGCCGCAAGTGCGGCAAGGCCCGTGTGTGCTGGAGGTGAGAATGTCGCGCCGGGCGCGCCGCTCGAGTCGACGAGCGGCAGGCCATGGGCACGCAGGAGCTCGGCGTTGATCAGGTGCCATGCGTGGTCACCGAACGCGTCATTGTACCAGACGTTCTCGCCGATTCGGACGCCCTC
>JBMOIG010000360.1:0-2311 GCA_049317445.1 Myxococcota bacterium
TCCGAACCCGGCAGGAGCTTCAGCCCCACGCCGCCCGGCAATTCCTTGGTGATCTGCCCGGTGTAGTCGCCGCCGACCGCAGCCTGAGTGCTCGCGGAATTCAGCGTCAGCTCGCCTGAGAGCCAGCTGGCGACCGGATCCGAGGACGTGAACACCGCCTGACCGCCCAGCGTGGCGATCGTCGCGTTCGCCATCGGCATGGTCAGGTCGCCACCCTGTTCCAGAGTGAACTTGGACGAGATCGTCTTCTGCGCCAGCACAGAGGCCGACACCTCACCCGCAAGCGAGCGCAGACCGCCGCCGCCGGACTGCCCCTCGACGGTGCCGCCCAGCCACTCGGCGCCCGCGTCGCCATACTTGAACGGAATCGTGCCGCTGACGCCCTCGGGGAAGTTGGCGACGACGTCGACCGTCACCGTTCCACCCGCGGTGAGCGTGGTCGGCGTGCCGTCGACCGGCTTCTCTTTGGCTAGAGCGCCCGTGAGCTTGCCGTTGAAGGTCGTCGCGTTGGTGTTCGCGCCGATGGCCAGCGTGCCCTCCAGCCAGTCGTCCACCGCTGCAGCCACGCTGCCGGTGAAGGCGACGGGCTTGGACACGGAGAACTCAACGCCCACGCCGGACGAAGGCTTCAGGACGAAGCTGGGCGACGTGGCGACCTGCTTCTCCTTCACGTCGGCAGTGGTCTTGGACTTGATGGCGTTGATCAGGTTGTCCTGGTCGAGCGTCATCTTGCCGCTGAGCCAGTCGCTGTACTTCCAGTTGACCAGCGACCCCGCCTTGAATGAGGCGATGTCCTTGTTCGCCTCCAGGTCGACGTTGACTCTTCCGCCGCGCAGGACGCTGAAATCACCCATCATCTCTGTAGGAGTTCGGGTCAGCGACGCCTCGGCCGCGCCGATCACGCCGACCTTGACGCTGGAGCCGCCGCCGGGCAGTGCCTGCGCCGTGCCCTTGAGCCAGTCCTTGTAGAGGAACTTGATGCTGCCATCGAAGTTGCTGAACTCGGAGTCGACGAACTTGACGTTCATCGTACTACCGGGCTGGACCTCGACGTTGCCCATCGGCTGCTTGCCGATGACCTTGCCCGCCGACTCGCCCGCCAAGGTCGAGAAGTCGAGCATGTCGCCCGCAACCGCGACCTGTCCCTGCAGGAACTTGTCGTAGATGAAGTCGAGCGTGCCGCTGTAGCGCTTGGGCTGGGAGTTCACCAGCTCGACGCGCAGGGCGCCGGCAGCACCGGGCTGCACTTCGACCTTCGTGTTGTTGGGCAGGGTCTTGGCGGCGATGACCTGCGCGTCCAGGGTGCCGTCGATCGACTCGATGGACTGCTTCGGAGCGGCGATCACTGCCTTGCCGGCCAGCCAGCTGCTGTACTGCCAGTTCAGCGAACCCTTCACGCCGATGAAGCTTCCGTCGCGCAACACGCCCGTCAGCGATGACCCCTTCTTGCCCATCAGCTCGGTGCCGGACAGCACGCCGATCGGCAGGTCGTCGTTCAGGTCGGCCTTGCCCTCACCGGAGATGGCCTGGAAGTCCTTCAGCGGATCGGTAACCGTAACCTCGCCGGCGAACTTCTCATATTCCCAACCGAATGCGCCCTTGAAGCTGTCGAAGGTGCTGTTCTTGAAGTCCAAATCGAAGGTCTTGCCCTCGTCCGCGGTCAGCGTCAACGCGCCCGACAGCGGCTGCGGCCCGGTCAGGTGCGCGGTGGCCGTTCCCGTAATCGCCGTGAATTCCTTCTTGGCGTCGAAGGACATCTGCCCCTCGACGTTGTCGCGCCAGCCCATCTTCATCTGGCCCTGCGCCTCGTCGACCTTGTTGGCCTGAAGGCTGAGGTCGATGGCGCCAGACTTGACCTGAATGTCCCCCCAAGACAACCCGTCGTTCAGCTTGGCCTTTCCAGACCCCGAGAACTCTCGAACGTTCGGACTCTCCGTCAACTCGAGCGCGCCCTTCGCTACATCGCGGTACACGAGGTCGACCGAGCCTGAGACGACCTCCACCTGCGGGCCACGCACCTTCAGCGTGATGGAGCCCTGCGACAGCGTCACCCCGTCGAAGGTCTGCGGACTGACCAGCGCGGTGGTGGCGGTGGCGTTGATGGTGTTCGCGTTTGTGCCTTCTTCCAGCACGGCCGAGCCCGTCAGGAACGAGCCGAGCTTGAAGTCGACGTTGCCGGCGGTGGACGTGAGCTCGCCCGCCTTCACTTCGATCGTCAGGCTGCCGTCGGAAACCGTGACCTCGTTCTGAATGATCGGAGCGACCAGCTTGCCGCCCAACGTGAAATCGACCTTCTCGGAGGTCAGGTCGA
>JBMOIG010000361.1:0-2286 GCA_049317445.1 Myxococcota bacterium
CAGACCCGCGAGCAGCACATCCGCCGCGACAAGGCGACCAGCAACATCTGCACCGCGCAGGTGCTGT
The DNA here is from genome assembly GCA_049317445.1 of Myxococcota bacterium. Lineage (GTDB taxonomy): Bacteria > Myxococcota_A > UBA9042 > UBA9042 > UBA9042 > CAJBNH01. The sequence continues at coordinate 68 of JBMOIG010000361.1, forward strand.
TGGCCATCCTGGCCGGCATGTACGCCGCGTATCACGGTCCCGACGGCCTGACCGCCATCGCGCGCCGCGTGCACCAACTGACCGCGACGCTGGCCGAGTGCCTGCGCCGCCACGGTCGCAAGATCGCGAACGACAAGTACTTCGACACGCTGCGGGTCGAGGTGGGCGCCGATCTGGCCACGGTGATCCAGGCCGCCGGCGCGCTGCGCATCAACCTGCGCGACTTCGGCGACGGCACGGTAGGCGTGGCGCTGGACGAGGCGACGTCGGTGCAGGACCTGGTGGACCTGGTGAACGTGCTGGCGGCCAGCGGTCCGACGGCGACGGTTCAGGCCATCCAGGCGGTGGCGGATCAGGTGCTTCCGCTCGACTTCGGGCCGCTCGCGCGCACGTCCAAGTTCCTGCAACACCCGGTGTTTCAGAGCTGGCACTCCGAGACCGAGATGATGCGCTACCTGCACCGCTTGCAGGCGCGCGACCTGTCGCTGACGACGTCGATGATCCCGCTGGGGTCGTGCACGATGAAGCTGAATGCGGCGGCCGAGATGCTGCCCATCACGTGGCCCGGCTTTGGCAAGCTGCACCCGTTCGCGCCCGCCGACCAGTCCAAGGGTTACCGCAAGCTGTTCGCGCAGTTGGAGGGGTGGCTGGCCGACATCACCGGGTTTGCGGCGTGCTCGCTGCAGCCGAATGCCGGTTCCCAGGGCGAGTACGCCGGCCTGCAGGTCATTCGGGCGCACCATGCGCGCAACGGTCAGGAGCACCGCAACGTGTGCCTGATCCCCGCGTCGGCGCACGGCACCAACCCCGCCAGCGCGGCCCTGGCCGGCATGCAGATCGTGGTCGTGGCCTGCGACGCGCACGGCAACATCGACGTGGCAGACCTGAATGCCAAGGCCCAGCAGCACGCGGCCAACCTCGCCGCGCTTATGGTCACGTACCCGTCGACCCACGGCGTGTTCGAGGCGACCATCAAGGACATGTGCGCGACGATTCACGTGCACGGCGGCCAAGTGTACATGGACGGCGCAAACCTGAACGCGCAGGTGGGGTTGTGCAAGCCGGGCGACATCGGCGCCGACGTGTGCCACATCAACCTGCACAAGACGTTCGCCATCCCCCACGGCGGCGGCGGCCCCGGCATGGGTCCCATCTGCGTCGCGGCGCACCTGGCCGACCTGCTGCCCGGCCACGTCGTGGTCGCCACCGGCGGCGCGCACGCCATCGGCGCGGTCTCGTCGGCACCGTGGGGCAGCGCAAGTGTCCTGCCCATCTCGTGGATGTACATCCGCATGGCGGGCTCGGCGGGCCTGAAGCGGGCGTCGCAGGTGGCCATCCTGAACGCCAACTACATCGCCACGCGCCTGGCGCCCCACTTCCCGATCCTCTACACGGGCGAGCACGGCCTGGTGGCGCACGAGTGCATCGTCGACACGCGCGGGGTCAAGGTCACGGCCGGCATCGAGGTCGACGACATCGCCAAGCGCCTGATGGACTACGGCTTCCACGCGCCCACGATGTCGTTCCCCGTCCCCGGCACGCTGATGGTCGAGCCGACCGAGAGCGAGTCCAAGGCCGAGCTCGACCGCTTCTGCGACGCGATGATCGCCATTCGCCACGAGATTGCCGCCGTCGAGCGCGGCGAGGTGGACCGCCAGGACAACCCGCTGAAGCACGCGCCGCACACCGCTGCCGCCGTGACCGCCAGCGAGTGGCCGCACGCGTACTCCCGCGAAGTCGCTGCGTTTCCAACTGAGCACCAGCGCGTGCACAAGTTCTGGCCGCCCGTCGCGCGCGTCGACAACGCGTACGGCGACCGCAACCTGGTGTGCTCGTGCCTGCCCGTCGAGGCCTACGCCTCGCCCGCCGCCGCCGCGTCCTGAGGCAGGAACCTCGGCGCGGTGACACCCTATCGATCGATGGTTGTGGTCCATACAGATCAATAGCTTACGTGGACTGTAGGCGGGCGGCCGGCCTGGCCGATCCACCCACCATTGAAAATAGTGGGCTATCAGTCGAGAAGCCCGCCTTCGCGGGCTGCCTGGCCGCTGAGCCCACGAAGGTGGGCTTCCCGTGTGATAGCCCAAGGTTTCTAACCTGATGATTCGTCACATCTTCCTCGTGGCATCGATCGGTACGTGAGATCGAAACGTCTAGCCCTGGGGACAGGATCGCGCCTCACCCCGTCGCCTATCGGCGCCACCCCTCTCCATGCTCGA
>JBMOIG010000362.1:0-2283 GCA_049317445.1 Myxococcota bacterium
TGCGGGCAAGGTCCTTCGACTCCGCTCCGCTCCGCTCAGGATGACGTTCTGTAGTCGTTGAGCGAGGATATCGACGTCGAGGCGCTGCTGGTGGACGCGGTTGGCCAAATCGAGCGGCAACTCGAGCGGCACGTGGGGGGGAGGACGACGACCGAGACCGAGACCGGCCAGCAGAGCGCGATCCGGCGCTTGCAGCCTTGCTGAAGGCGGCGACGCCGGGACAGCACGCGTCGGAGGGGCACCCGGACAAGCGGCCGGCGGTCGGCAAGGGTCCGGTGCAACCCTGTACGCCCACGCCGCCCCCCCGTCCATCGCGCTCGAAACCACGGCAACTGACCTACCGCGCCAACACCCCTGGCCACGCGGACCACGCCACCGCTGCATCGTCGCCCACAGGTCGGCCCTCGGCGCCGCCGTGCACGAGCCACTCCCGTCCCCCCGCCAGTCCTGCGACTTTGCGCCACTGCGCCAGCCCCTTCCATGCGTCGCTGGCCACCGTCTGGCCGGACTTCGCCTCGATGGCGACCATCTCCGCGCCCTTGTCCCATACCGCGTCGACTTCATGGCCCGCGCTGTCGCGCCAGAAGAAGACGTTGGCCGATTCGCCAAGATGGAGCAGGTGTTTGCGCAGCTCGCCGATGACCCAACTCTCGAACAGGACCCCGCGCATCGGGTGGACCTGCAACTCGCGGGCCGAGCGGATGTCGAGCAGCCAGGCCGCGAGACCGGTGTCGACGAAGTGCAGCTTGGGCGTTTTGACCAGCCGCTTGCCGAAGTTGCGGTGGTAGGGCGGCAGCAGGTGCACGACGTAGCTGGCCTCGAGCACGGTCAGCCACTGCCGTGCGGTCGAGTGCGAGATGCCCAGGTCCGCGGCAAGCCCCGACAGGTTGAGCAACTGCCCACTGCGCGCCGCACAAGCGCGAAGGAACTTCTGGAACAGCGAAATGTCCCGGACATCGAGCACCTGGCGCACGTCGCGCTCGAGATAGGTGGCGACATAGCTGCGGTACCAGTCCTGGGGCGCGACGTCGCGGATGTGCACGGGCGGATAGCCGCCGAGCCACAGCAATGTCTCGACGTCCGGCGGCGCACGGCCGGCAGCCTGAAGCTCGCCAAGGGAGAACGGCAGCAGCTCGCACAGACCAGCACGGCCGGCGAGTGACTGCGTGACGCCCGCAAGCAAGCCGAATTGCTGCGAACCGGTGAGCACGAACTGCCCCGGCGTGCCCGTTTCGTCGACGATGCCTTGCAGGTAGGAGAGCAGTTGCGGACAGCGCTGCACCTCGTCGAACACCGCACCGCCAGCGTAGTAGCGCAAGAAGCCGCGCGGGTCGCGGTCGGCTTCCAAGCGAACGTCGGGGTCTTCGAGCGAGACATACGGCTTGTCGGGGCAGGCGGCGCGCACAAGCGTTGTCTTGCCCGCCTGACGCGGACCGGTGACGACGACGATGGGAAAGCCGCGCAGCAGGCGTGAAACCGTTGCAGAAGCGGTACGTTGGATCTGGTTCGTGCTGATTGACGATTGCATCGACGGTTAGCATAGCGTCGGGAGGGGGGCATGGCAAGCGGGCTGAGGCAGATGGACGCCAGTTGCAAGCAGGATCGGGAAGCAACTGCATCCCCCCGACGACGGCCGGCGGTTCGAGCGCGCTCCACGGCTGCGTCAGGAGGACGTCGAGGCGCTGCGGGTCGATTCCATTGGGCGGAGTTGGCGGCGCACCGGGTCGAGGAGACCGACGACGGCAAGATCGGCATTACGAAGAACGAATCGGCCGGTGGTGTGCGGGCGGTGGTGATGTCGCCGCGGGACCTGGTACTCAGGCTCGTCGCACAAATCCGGCAAGCTGTAGAAGGGTCGGCGACCTTGCGATCGCCCTGGCCGCCGTCCGCGGACGGGTAGCCGCAACCTCTCAGGCACGCTACACTCGCCCCCATGAAGGTCGGGGGGCTGGCCATTTCCATCGTCATCCTGGGCATGTGCATGTCGTGCGCCACGATGTGGTCGCCGCGCTACGTCGACTTGCCCGTCCACAGCGAACCCGAAGGCGCCGAGGTGGTCGTCGACGGCAAGGTCCAGGGCGTCACGCCGATCGTCGTCCACCTGCCGCCCACCAGCGACGCGGATCTCGTCATCGTGCGCGACCCGGCCCTGGGCCAGCAGGCGGCGCCGATCTCGTGGTCGTTCGAGCAGTTGTTCTGGACCAACGTCGCGCTGTACGTCGCTGCGCCGGTCGGCTGGCTCGTCGACGCCGCTACCGGACACCTGACCCGCGTCGACGAGCG
>JBMOIG010000363.1:0-2280 GCA_049317445.1 Myxococcota bacterium
GATGGCCTGGCTACGCAGGCCGCGAGCCCCAGTGGTCGGAGTTATGATCAAGGCCAACGCGGCCCTCACGGCGTCGTCAGTTCGCGACTCACCCCGCTGAAGGGCGAACCCGGCGCCTTGTCGCCGTGGCAGAAGCGGAATTTCTTGCCGCTGCCGCACGGGCAGGGCCGATAAGCACCCTGCCTGGCATCCTGGTCGGCAACCCACGCCATCACGTCGGCGGGTGGGCGGTGCTGCCGCAGCAGTTGCACCATGACGTTGAAGGTCGGCCCGGTGTGGGTGAAGAAGCGCTCAAGCCCTGGGCACAGGTAGTTCTGGCCGGGTTCCCCGTCGCGGGACAGCGCGAAGCGGTCCTTGGGGCAGCCGCCATTGCACCAGTTGCGGACCTTGCAGTCCCGGCACTGTGCCGTCAGCGTATCGCGCTTGTCCGGCCGAACTTGCGTTGCTCGGGCGAGGCCACCAGCTCGAGCAGGTGCGTCTGGTGGATGTTGCCGAGCTTGTACTTTGGCTCGACGAAGTGATCACAGGAATAGAGATCGCCGTTGTGCTCCAGCGCCGGGCCGTAGCCGCAGGTGGGGGCGTGGATGCACAGCAGATGGCGGCCGAAGAAGGCCTCCAGCGTGACGTCGAAGAGCTGCACGAAGACCTGGCCCACGTCATTGCGCACCCACTCCTCGAAGATGTCGATGAGGAATCGGCCGTAGTGTTCAGCGCCCACCGTACGCTCGGTGACCAGGTTGCCGGTCTGCGTATAGAGCAGGCGCTTCTTGCCGGCCTGCTCGCTCCAGCCCTTGTTGGCGATGCTGATGGTTTGCTCGGTGGCGCGCTCGATGATCGGGATGAACTGCACCCACTTCGCACCCAGTTCGTCGCGGAAGAAGCGATAGACCGTGCGGCCGTGCTGCTGATTGGCGGCGTTCACGGTGCACAGGATGTTGAAGTCGACCTCGTGCTTGCGCAAGTACCGCCAGCCGCGCATCACCAGGTCGAAGGTGCCCTGGCGGCGGCGGTCGACGCGGTAGGTGTCGTGCAGCGCGCGCGGGCCGTCGACGCTCAGGCCCACCAGGAAGTGGTGCTGCTTGAAGAACAGACACCAGTCGTCGTCGAGCAGCAGGCCGTTGGTCTGGAAGGTGTGCTGCACGGCCTGGCCGGGCCGACGGTACTGTTCGACCAGCGCGACCGCGCGGCGAAAGAAGTCGAGCTTCATCAGCGTGGGCTCGCCGCCCTGCCACGCCACGGTGACCTGCGGCGTGCGGTGCGACTCGAGCAACTGCCGCAGGTAGGCATCGAGCGTGGCCTCGGACATGCGGTGCGTGTCGTTCGGGTACAGCGATTCCTTGGACAGGAAGAAGCAGTAGGTGCAATCGATGTTGCAGGTGGAGCCGCTCGGCTTGGCCAATAGATGAAAGCCCGGCGGGGCGTTCGCGGGCCGCGGCGGGGGCGTCACGCTGGGGGCGTCTACTGCAGGCAAGGTATTGCTCCCTGGAAACGTTGGGGGTCGCATGCTGGTTAAGCCTTGCCCGGCGCGGAGCCGCTCGGCGGCGTCCAAGTATTTTCGCCAAATCACCGGATATCGCTTGAAGATCCATCGCCGACCCACCGGCGCGCGATTCGCGTGACCAGGCCGCGCACCACCAGGTAGGGCACAAAGGCGAGCAAGAGCGCAATCATCACCACCTCAGCGGGACGGAAGGTCTCGAATTCGATGAATTGGTAGATCGCGTCCATGGCGAATCCCAGGAGAATGATACGTGCCGTGGCGATCAGTGCCTCATCCAGCCGACCGCCGCGCTGCGCCGGATCGGTGAGGACGGTCCAAAGAAAAGGAGTGCGCCCGGTGCGGGCGTCGTTGACGCCATCGCGCAGCGCGGCAATCGTCGCCATGATGGGCTGGAGGACGAAGCGAAAGACCATCGGCCCACCCGGACGATCGAGCAGGTTCTGCCAGACGCGCGTGCGAACTTCGTCCGAGAAGCCGCACAACGCGAGGCCGACGATGACCGAAGCGATCGACAGCGCGACCACCAGTCGAGCCAGAAAGACCTGTGCATTCGATGGCGTCTTGTTCATTGCCCAAGCCCCCTTCTGTGTTACAGGCTTACGATCGACTCGAAAACAAATGGCCGCCCGTGGGGGCGGAGGCACTGGTTCAGCTTGCTTCCTGTTGACAACTTACTGAATAAGTTAAATAATTCTCTCTTATCCAATAACCCAGCATGAAAATAGGTTATGCCTGAAAAAGTGACGTGTCCCTATTGCGGTTCCGAACACTGCGAACCT
>JBMOIG010000364.1:0-2271 GCA_049317445.1 Myxococcota bacterium
TAGAGCTTGATGCAGTAGAGCAAACCTCGGTACGGCGGCATGTGCGTGTAGTAGCCCGTCCAACTCGTTCCGCGTGACACCGTCACGTCTGTCTCGCCCTGCCAGCCCATGCCGGTCACGGTGCCGTCGAAAGCATAGCCTCGACCACCGTAGGTGCAGCTGCCGTCGCCGCCATACATGCGCCACCGCTCAGTGCCACCGTACGCCCGCAGGCCGATGCTGCCGCCGTACGGCAAGTTGCCCACGCCGAGGGGGAGGCGGCCTACCAGATTCGGAAGGGTGCCGCTGCCGTCTGCGAGGGCATACCCGGTGGGGCAGGAGCTGCCATTGAAGCCGATCACCGCACCGCTGGGCATCAAACCGCCGGAGCCCATCGTCAGGTTGCCGTCGATGATCAGGTCACCGACCACCTGCACCTTCTTGCTGGACAGCGTCTGGATGCTGACGCCCCACGAAACGACCTGTCCGTCGGTGGTGTTGTCCTTGAACTTGGTGTCGATGACCTGGATGAACCAGTTGCCCTTGGGGTTCTTGGCTTGCCAGTAGGTCAGGTCGCCGCTGATGGTCTTGGTCGGGGCGGGGTAGGTGGTATCCAGTGCCGTCCCTGTGCCGCCCTTGTCGTACAGCTTGTAGAGGTTGTTCTCCGGGTCGAACAGCTGGATGGTCACGCCGCTGATGTCGCTGTTGGTGAGCTTGACCGACACTGTGAGCTTCTGGGCAAGGCCGAGGTCCGGGACGACCAGCGTGTCGCCCACGCCCAGCGGATTGTTGTCCGGGATCGCCAGTGGAACCTTGGCGCTGACGAGATTGTCGATGAAGACGTTCGACATCGCGCCGTTCGACACGACGACCAAGTCATCGGCCTTCAGCGCAGCGGACTGCCCCAACACGCACTCGAGGGTGCCGTCTTGCTTCAGACCGGCGACAACCAGATTGGTGCCGCAGGCGGCTCCAACGGCTGGCAGGGTGGGGGTGCCGGACAGGTCAGAGTAGGCGCCGGTGGCGGCGAACTTGTTCAGGTCGGCCTTCTTCGCCAGCGCGCTCAGTGCGGCGGTCTTGGCGTATGCGCTGAGGTCGGCGGTCTTGGCGTACCCGCTCAAGTCGGGCTGGCCTTCCACGTCGGCATAGGCGCCAGTACTTGCGACGGTCGCCAGATCGGCGGAGTTGGCGAAGACCGATGTGTCGACGGCGCCGATGGCATCGGTGTACTTGCCGCTCGTCGCGACCTTGGATAGCGACGACGACTTGACGAGGCCGTCGAGCGCGTCGGCAGCCAAGCTGGTCAGCGGTACGCAGCCAGAGCAGTCAAGTGTCTCGGCGACCGCGACGCGCAGTGCGAAGACCACCGACGACAACGGCCTGCGCGACATCGCGACTTCGCTGCCGACCTGCAGCTGCAGGTAGTCCGCGTTCGCCAGCACAGCGGCAGTCAGGGGCTCGATCGACCCCATCCGATGCGCCAGGCGGCCGCCCGCGACGGCGATCTTCACCGGACCCTCGGTCCACAGGGCGTCGCCGCCTTCTGCATCGGCATACAGCGCGAAGGTGACGTCGTAGTCACCATCGGCCACCGGGCCGCCCAAGGTCGAGTTCAGCGAGCCTTCGATCAGGGTTGCTTGGGGGACCGCAGCGAGGGCGTCGCCGCCGCCTGCCACTCCGACGGCGACCAGCGCCACGGTGAGGAGGGCCTGAGTCGGCATCCAGTTCCACCACACATGTCTCTTCACGGTGCCCCCTTTGAGCCGCCTTCCGCGGTCTTCGCTGCTCCGTTCGTCCGAGCGACCCGCCAGAGTCCGGGTCCTCTCTGCGCGGCCGTGCCCAGTTGTGGTGCTGCGTCGGACCCAGCGTGGGCCTTTCCCAACCCCATCAGGGCAGCCTGACCAACCTATCTTGTCCTGTTTGCAACCTGTGTTGGACCGCGAAAACACTTGCAGATCCCGCAGGAACCCGGCGGGGCCGGGAACGCACTGAACGGTGCCCGTTGAGGTCGCGGAAGTCAACCTAGAGGCAAGCGCGGTTCGCGCTTTCCGTTTGTCCAAGCAACGGCGGCACGGTGCGTCTCGTGAAACACGCAATGTCTTTACAAAGACTATGAGTTTCTGTCAGCAACCAGAGTGTGGCCATGCCGAATTGGTCCGGGCTCTGGGAGCTGGTGGGGGCGCCGGGGCGTTGCGACGGCGCACACAAAGCTTCATATTTCGACAAGGGTGATTCCGCACATGTCAAGAACACGGCCCCTACCGCGAGTCGATGCGACTACGAAGCGCGGCG
>JBMOIG010000365.1:0-2269 GCA_049317445.1 Myxococcota bacterium
CGGAACCCGCGCGTGCTTCGCGGTGCGGGTGGCGAGGCCAACCCTCTACTCTCCCCCATGGTCGGCGGCGTCGCGATGGCGTTGGGCGACCGCAAGATGTTCGCATCCTCTATGTACGGCATGTATGGTCGGTCCTACCAGAAGGCCATGCTGGCGGGTCGTGGCTCGGGTGGCCGCGGGCTGCCCACCGCCGGCGAGTTGGACCCGGAGCCCGGGAAGCTGCGCAAGATGGGGCCGCAGCTCCTGACGATTGCGCTCGGCGCCGGCGGCATCGCGGCCGGCATCCCCGTCCTTCCTGGGCACGGCATCATCAGCGCCGGAAAGAACATCGGCGCCACCCTCCTGGGCGAGCGCTACGCGAGGAACGAGGCCGCGAAGGGTGTCCGCAGAGGCATGATGCCGGGTCTTCGCAAGGACACACCCATCCGCGAGATGTTCGGTTCTCCCGCCATGAGCCACGTCGAGCGCTCGGTCTCCCCGGTCGTGAACGCGGTCCGGGACGGCGTTCTCGGTGAGGCCGCGCAGCGCACCCGCAACGTACTGCGCGAGCTGGCGGACCGTGCCGTCAAGCCCCGCAAGTCCGAGGTCTGGCGCGCAGGAGTCGCTCCGCTCGCGATCGGCGCGGGGTCTGGCGTGCTGGCGGCCGCCGCGGTCGGTCGAGGTCGGGAGAAACGATGAGCCTGTTGGCGTACCTGACGAAGACGGCGGAGGCGGATCCCGGCTTGCCGGGAGGCCGACCCGCGTCTCTTCGGGAGGGTATCGAGCCGCGCCCGCACCAGTCTCGTGCGATCCGGCGGCTGCTCGACAACGGCGGCAAGATGATCATGGCGCACGACACCGGCACCGGCAAGACCGGCACCAGCATCATGGGGCAGGAGACGCTGCGCTCGATCGGCAGGTCCACCAAGGCGCTGGTCGTGACGCCCGCGGGCCTGCGCAAGAACTACGCCGACGCGGTCGGCAAGTTCACGAATGCGAAGGCCGTCGTGGCGGACGGCGTCGACGGGATCGACCCGACCGCCGACTACAACGTCATCAGCTTCGACGCCCTGCGCCGCGACCCTGAAGGCGCGATGGCGCGCTCCGGCGCCGACACCCTGATCGTCGACGAGTTCCAGTGGCTCCGCAACGAGGATGCCGCCACGTACCGATCGATGTGGGCGGCCCGGCAGCGCGCCAAAAACTTCATGGGGCTGACCGCCTCCCCCATCAACAACCGCCCCGACGAGCTCGCGAGCCTGCTGGCGCTGTCGGAGAACAACCCCAACCTCACGAAGTCGGACTTCAAGAACAAGTTCGTGGCGACGGTCGGGCAGGCCACCTCGTTCACGGGCACGGAACGCCCGCTGTTCGGCATCAAGAACGAGGCCGCCTACGCCAAGGCCGTCTACCCCAAGATGGACATGCTGGCGACGGCCGACATCCCCGGCAATGACATGCCCAAGAAGGACGTCAAGTACGTGGACGTCCCGATGTCGAACGAGCAGTGGCGGCTGTACCAGCTCTCGCTCAACCGTCTCGGACCCGTGGCCGAGTACATCGCGCGCCGTGACGCCAACGTGAGCGTCAAGGACGCGGACCGCATCTTCACGCAGATCGCGCAGGCCCGGCAGATCTCCAACTCGATCGGCATGGGGCGCAAGGACGTCACCCCCGACCAGTCCGCCCAGCGCACCCCCAAGGTGCAGGATATTTTGCGTGATACGGAGAAGCACCTCGCCACCACCCCAGACGGCCAGGTCGTCCTCTACACCAACCTGGTGAACGGTGGCATCGACGTGCTGACGGCTGGCCTGCGCCAGCGCGGCATCGACTACGCCTTGTTCATCGGCAAGGGCACGGAGGTCGGCCCCGACAAGGTCACGGAGGTGTCGCGCCAGCAGGGCGTGGACGACTTCAAGGCCGGCAAGAAGCGCGTGATCGTGCTGTCGGGGGCCGGCGCCGAAGGACTCGACCTGAAGGACTCGACCGCCTTCTACTCGCTCGACGGGCACTTCAACCCCGAACGCGTCCTGCAGGCGGAGGCCCGTTCCAGGCGCCTTGGCGGACAGGCCACCCGCGCTCCTGAGCAGCGTGTCGTCGACGTGCGGCGCTACCGGTCGGTCGCGCCGTGGGGAGAGCGCCCCGGCCTGATCGGGCGTATGTTCGGGCAGAAGTCACAGCAGACGACCGACGAGTGGATGTACAACGTGGCCGAGAACAAGTACCGGACCAACCGGCAGTTCCTCGACACGCTGCGCCGTGCCAACAAGTACATCCGCAAGGAGAC
>JBMOIG010000366.1:0-2264 GCA_049317445.1 Myxococcota bacterium
TCAGAACATGACGCCTACTCGACCACGGTCACCTTCGTGATCTCCAAGCGCGCCTTCGTTCCAGCGTCCTGAATCGTGCCACTGCTCAGAGTGCCGGCATCCTTTGTGAAAACGACGTTCGCCCCCGCCGCGAGCGTCCCTTTGAACTCCACTGGGCTCGATCCGACGAGTTCACTTGCATCGGTGAGCCAGTCGACCCGTCCTGAGATGTTCGTCACTCCGAAGCGCGAGCGATTCGTGAGCCGAACGCCAACGAGTTCGCGGTAATCGTTGACCAAGCCCTTGTCGAAGGATTCCATGTCAGCTGCTTGGATGAATACGGCGGGGCTCTTCTCCAACTCCGCTTTCTCCTTTGCAAGAGCTGCAGCCGCCGCTGCTGCCTTCTCCGCTTCCGCCTTCTCGATGCCCGCTTTGACCTGATCCTGGATCAGCGCCTTCTGCTCTGCCTTTTCGATTTCCCGCGCAGTTGCCTCCGCTGCGGCCTTCTCCGCTGCGGCGCGGATCTGTGCTTGCTGTTCGGCCTCGTTCGAGCATCCAAACTGAGTCGCAAGGGCCGCGGAAATCATCACGATGCGCTTCATCGAGTCACTCCAGTCCACGTTACCGAACGCCCGCGGCCGGTTCTTTGGTCGTCGTCTTCACGGTGCCGTCCTTGCCGACCGAGCCCTGAACTTCGTACACGGCCTCGACACCATCACAATCTGTGTCGCCGATGGCGCGCGCCGTGAACTTGGCCGACTTGCCCGTGCCGGACGAGATGTACTCGTATTGATAGACGAACGGGTCGTCCACGGAGAAGTTGAGTGCCATCCAGGTCGGCATTGAGAAGGTTTCCGGTTTCGGTTGAACCAGCGTCGGCTTCCCGGCCACGCAGTCGGGTCGCTTCGGGGGCGTGCGACCTGTGGACTCCGGGAACGCCTGCGGCAATGCGCCAGCACTGGGCGAGATTTTCTCCTCGGCGAAGTAGGCGATCGACGAGTCCGCGATCTTGCGAAGGCTCATCTTCGCCTCGGCCTCTACGGGGCGCGCCGCATTGTCGTCGAAGCCGGGCTCCAGCCTCACGTTCGGCTTGTCGCGAATCACCGTGCCGTCGGCGCCAACACGAAGCGTGAACTCGGCGACGCTCTCGTTCCCGTCGCAATCGACGTCGAAGTAGACGCGAAGGACCGTCCGAGCGGTCGGTCCCGAGCCGGACGACTCGAGCGCGTACTGCGCCCAGATCGGTTCATCCGAAGAGAAATTGAGGGCCTGCCATGCCGGATTGGCGAACGTCGTGGCGGTGACTGCGTTGGGCGTGGGCTTTCCACCTTTGCATGCCGGCACAGACGGTGTACGACCGACGCTCCCAGGGAACTCCCGGGGCATTGCTCCGCTCGATGCCGAGAAGTGCTCTTCGCTGTAGAAGGCAGTCGCGCCGCTGAGAATGAACTCGACGTTCCGCTCCAGTTCCTTCTTGAACCATGCCGGTTCCTCAGCGTGGCCGACACCGATGGCCACCAGGGCGACGCCCACGGCAGCGCCCAACCCGATCTTGCTGTGCAACGCTCTCATGCTCACCTCGTTCGTTTTTCCTACATCCGAGGCTAATCGACGGCGTGCTACAGGATCAACACCTTCAGGTGATGATCTAGCATTTTAATAACCCATGGTGGATTCAACCGTTCTGCGACGCCCTCCAAGGTGCGCCCATGGATCCGCTGTTCCAAACGTTCGGCGAGCAGGTTCGACGCATGCGTCTCGCGAGGCGTTTGACGCAGGACGCCCTCGCGGAACGGGCGGAACTCACGCCGAAATACGTCAGCGAGATCGAGAATGGGCACGTCAACCCCTCCCTGAAGGTGATTCACGCCATCGCGGTCGACGGGCTCGGCGTGTCGGTGGCTGAGCTATTTGCCGGCCCGCTCGCCCTCTCACCGGCCCGGCCGGTGGTTGCAAAGCTTGTCGCGTCGCTTCAATCCGAGCCCGTACCCGGCCGATGGTCGCAGATTGGGCCTTATGTCACCTACACCCTCACGCTTCGAAAATCCGACCACCATTGGGCAGCACGGTCGCCCGGCGCCGCGCCAGCGGGGTTGGGGAGGGCTTGCGGTGGGAGGTAGACGACAGGGCAATCCGCGGGCACGGGGAGGGGGGAGACTTGCGGGGGTGGCTATTCGGATCGCCATCGCGAACTGTCTGATTCCTCTTGCGATTTCGGCGGTCTCGCCGTACGCTCGGCCTCTGCGTGGCGATTGGCGTCGCGTATCAGAAGGGAAAGCTTGTGG
>JBMOIG010000367.1:0-2260 GCA_049317445.1 Myxococcota bacterium
GATCCAACTGCCTTCCCTCCGGATACGCTTCCGCCGCGGGCGACGTCGCGGCCGCTAGTTTGGTTGTCATTTCGCGCGTGCGTCAAGGATGGTGCCCGGCGACAGCGAGCGTGCCCCATCAATCCAGGCCAGCAGTCGTGCCCGGATTCTCCGGGTCCGGTCGCCACCGGCACGTCGTCGCACGGCCCCCATTCCGCCCAGTAGCCGTCATAGACCGCGACGTCGTCCTTGCCCACGAGGTATGCGCCCAGCGCCAGCACGCCGGCGGTCACGCCCCAGCCGCAGCGCGCCACGACCCGCCTGCCCAGGTCGATGCCGGACACCGAGAACTTGCCCAGGATATCCTGGGCGGGGCGGAAGGTCTTCGGGGCCGCCTTGACGGGCTGGTCGCTGAACGGGCGACCCTTTGCGCTCGATTTCGGCGGTCCGTCGTCGAGCACGGTGACGTCGTCATGTCCGAAGACGCGGAACACCCACGACGCGCGGGCATCGGTTTGCATGCCCATCCAGTCGTTGCAGGTGGTCTTGTGGCCGTTGGCGACGCCGAGGGTGCCGACCTTGGCGGCGAAGACCCTGGACGCCGGCGGCATCTACGGACGCGGGTCGCCGGCGGCCAAGATGTCGGCGATGGCGAGATGTACCGCGCCAGGGATGTGCTCGGCGGCGTACTCGGCCATGCTGTCGCGTTCCGGCGAGTGGTGGCAGAAGGTGACATCAATCACCTTGACGGTCGAGTCGTCGAGATGCCGGCCGAGCCAGCCGGTCGAGGCACTGCCGGCGGGTGTTCAACCCGCGCATCCTGTGTCGGGTGAGCCCTTGCCGGGCCGCGGCCGGCGACGCTGACGCAGCTCGAATCGATCGTCGACCGCCAGGAGAAGAAGCCGGCGCTCGACCCGACGGCACTCCCTGGGCCGCCGGCGGGCCACCTCTGAACGAAGACGGGACTCCCCGCGCCAATCCCGGCGATCTGGTTGGTCAGCTTCGGCAGCGGCAACTCGTTCTACGCCGGGGCCTTGGCGACCACGGTACTGGCCGTGCGCTGCGTGCGGTAGGCGACTTCGCGGTCGCAGTCGGACGGTAGCCGCGACACCGGGGGGACACCGACCGCTCGATGGGCCGCCCCATTCCCCCTGACACCCGCTCGATCGCCGTGCTACAAAGGTCGCCGCCCAGACGTTCTGGTGAGGCCTAGACGATGTCGGATGCTACCACCCAGTCCGCCCCCCGCTTTGTCCTTGACGGAGTCACTGGTCGCCGAGTGACTTGGCAGCTGCACGTGCTGGCCGCACCCGACGCACGCCTGACGGGCACCGTCCTCAAGCTCGACATGGGCGTCACCTACATCGGCCGTGAGCCGGTCGGAATGGGCGCCGATAGTCACCTGATGGCGGTTGATGATGCCACGATGTCGAGGACTCACGCGGCGTTGGTCGTCCTGCCGTCCACCGCAGAGATCGAGGTCCGCGATCTCGGCAGCCGCAACGGCACCTGGGTCGACGGCGGCCGCATCGAGGGGCGCCGCTCGGCCGGTCGCGGCAGCATCTTGCGGGCGGGGGCGTTGGTCTGCGTGGTCGAGGCAGACGACGGTCGCTATGCCGAATACGCATCGCCTTCTCCAGCTGCCCCTGGCGTCTCTGCTTCCGCCTGCCGGGTCCGATCCGAGCTGGCCACCGCAGCTCGAGACACTCGCCCCGTCCTCATCATCGGGCCATCCGGAAGTGGCAAGGAACGCGCGGCCGGCGAGATCCACGCGCTTACCCGACGCGGTGGGCGGCTCGTGCGGATGAACATAGCGGCCGTCCCCGAGACATTGTTCGAATCCGAGTTGTTCGGCCACGTGCGTGGTGCGTTTTCGGGGGCGCTCGAGGCCAGGCCGGGCAGGGTGCGCGAGGCCGATGGGGGCACGCTGGTCCTGGACGAGATTGGCGAGCTTCCCGTCTTGCAGCAGGCCAAGCTCCTGCGGCTCCTCGAAGAGCCCCTGCTGCGACCCGTGGGGGGCAAGATCGACATCGGCATCGATGTGAAGTTTGTCGCCGCCACGAATGCAGACCTCGACAAGCTGATTGCCGACGGGCGGTTTCGCCAGGACCTCGCCGCAAGACTGCGCAGCCACGTCGTTTGCCTGGGGGCTCTTCGCGACCGTCGCGCGGACATCGTGGCCCTCGCCGACGCGGTCGTGCCTCCGCCCAAGGGCAAGCGGTCCTGGGCCCAGGCGCTCACCCCCGACGTGGTCGAACTGCTGGCGTTGCACGAATGGCCA
>JBMOIG010000368.1:0-2259 GCA_049317445.1 Myxococcota bacterium
CGCTGCACGTGGTTCATCAGGCCGTAATAGCGCCCGTTGATGCGCAGGTGCACGTACTCGGTTCTGGGCGTCGGCAGCCAGGTGGTGGCGCGGTAGATCTCGTACGAGATGCGGGTGCGCAGCATCGTCTTGTCGATGTACTCGGCACGCAGAATCAGCTTGCGTTCCCCGCTCTTGAGCTGCTGGCCCTTGGGCAGGTTCACGCGGAACGACTTCTTGGGCATCTCGGAGCTGGCACCGCCGTGCAGTCGAATCTCCGACCCTGCGAACACCTGGCCCTCAGCCTTGAACGTCGCCGGGTAGTAGGTGCGGTCATACGGGTCGGCGATCATGGCTTTCCAGTCGATCGGGGCCATCTCGACCTCCCAGATCGGCAGGGGACTGACGTAGGCCTCGAATTCGACGACGCCTTGGCGACCGTCCGGCAGGCTGGCCGTCAGCGTGTGGCGTCCTGCCGTTGCAAACGTGACCTTGGCCGTCGTCACGCCCGCAGCGGGCGTTCCGACGCTCAGCACCGTCACGCCGGGCGTTGCCGTCAGCGTCAGGGGGCCTTGGGCCAAGACGTCCGTGCTCTCGCTGCCGATCTTGTGGATGCGCACGTCCAGCGTCTCGACCACCCCGACGGCCTGCAGCCAGCCCGACCCGACCAGCTCGATGTCGCCGGTTGCCGAAAGCTCTGGCAGCTCGAACTTGCCCACCACGGTCGGGCAGGTGGGAAGGTCGACATCTTGCGCAACCGGGAAAGGGGGTTGGGCATCGGCCGTCCAGCCCAGACCATCGGTCGCCATCGTGTCGGCGACGTCCGCGGCCACGTCGGACCCCGCATCGGCCGTATCGGCGGCGTCCGAGAGCGCCCCGTCGGCTGCGTCGGCCGCGTCTGCTGCCTGCACATCGGGCGCATCAATGCCGGGCACGGGTTCCGGGGAACATGCGCCCAGAAGGGCAAGGACGAGGGCGATAGCGAAACGTCGGGGCATGCAAGGCTCCCAAGAAATCGGGCAGGTGTGGAACTTTGGGACGACGGGTATCTGTCGGCACCATACACGCCGCGATCCGACCGTCAACCTCACCGAAACGCGACAGATCGCGGCGTGGCGAATGTCGTCGGGCGACTCTCAGATCCAACTGCTGGGAATTGGAGAAAAGGGGGTTACTTCTTGGGCTTTTGCTGCAGTTTGGCCATCAGCAACTCGCCGAAAGAACCGACGCCGACCGACCCACCCGGCAGCGGCGCTTGCGTGCGCATCCACGCCTCGGCATCGGCGCGCTGCGCCACGTCCTGGGCGCCTTTCTTGGACAGCCGGACCTTGCCGTCGGGACGCACTTCCTGCACGACGGCTTGGAATTCCGTGCCGATGGGAAAGCTGCGGCGCGCGTCGGCGCCCAGAGGCAGCTCGAGCTCCACATTGGGCACGAGCCCTCGCCCGGTCTCCCACTTCACGAACACGCCGAACGCCTCGACCCGGTCGACCACGACGGCGACCACCTGGCCCACCGAAGGCGCGATGACTGCGGGCTTCTGCCGCGGCACGGTGGGGGCGGCCGCCTCGCGCTCGGCGCTGACCACAGGCGCAGGCTCGGCGGCCTTGACGTGCCCCACGAAGCGCAAGGCGTTGGGGAAGTCCTTGCCAGGTGCCACGAAGTCGACCTTGGCGTCCAACTCGGCCGGGCTCAGCCACGCGAGCGAGATGCGCCGCGCTGCCGGATCCGCAGCATCTACGCGCACATAGGCGTCCTCACCGGGCGAGACGATGTCCGCGGGCTTGCCGATGCGCTTGCCGAACGCGCTGACGTGGATCAGGCCCTCGACGCCGGGAACCAGCTCGACGAACGCGCCGAACGCCTCAACCCGGCGCACCAGACCCTTCAGCACCGTGCCGGGCGTCAGGTGGGGCGCGACCTGCTCGAACGGGTCCTGAGCAAGTGCCCGCATCGACAGCGAGATCCGCTCGATTCGACCGTCCTTGCCGGGGCCGATGTCCATCACCTCGACCTGCACTTCGTCGCCGGGATGCACGATGTCCTGCGGGCGGTTGCGGCCATACGCCAGCTCCGACGCCGGGACCATGCCCTCGATGCCGCCGATGTCGACGAACGCGCCGAAGTCGCGCACGTTGACGACCGTGCCGGTGAAGCGCTCGCCCACACGAAGGCGCTTGCGCGTTTCCGCCGCCTTTTCCGCCGCCTGCTGCTCCAACAGGGCCTTGCGCGACAGGATCACGTCGTGGCCGCGCATGTCCATCACGCGGAACTGCAGCT
>JBMOIG010000369.1:0-2257 GCA_049317445.1 Myxococcota bacterium
GAAACGTCATCGCATAGTCGCCGTCCGAGACGGGACCGCCGCCGACGGCCGTCAGTGCACCTTCAATCTGCGTCGCCGATGGAATGGCTGCGATCGCGGAGCTACTGGCCAGTGCCACCGCCGACGCAAACAGAATTGCCACCTTGCAGATCACGGTTCTGTTCATCATTTCTGGTCTCCTTGCAGCCGATAGCGCTGCTACCCGTTGGCGCCGTCTCGATCACGTTCATCCCGAGTGGCCGGCACCGCCCCTGCCAGCCGGATGCTCAGCGCACTTTTATCGTAGGCTGGGCCACGATACTCACCATCGCACCAGACGGCAACTGTCGTCTCGACGGCTGCGGCATCGCCGTCCCGGCCAACCCGCGGGGCCGCCTCGGCAACGCCGTGGCGACCGGAGCCAGCGTTTCGCGCACGACGCGCCACCGCCTCGGCCGGAGCACTCGCGCACGCTCTGCTTCCTGAGTGGAAAACGACGCGGCGAAGCAACCACCGCCCGCCAGTGTTCGTCCGTTGTCGAGCGAGATCGCCGCTGGCCGCGCGCGAAAATCGACGCGACTTCGCCACACGCCGCTCAACGCGGCGTCGCACCAGCTTGTCATTGTGTCAATTCGTGTTTACATGGGCCCGGGCCGGAGAGGGCCCGGCAAGGGCACGCGCGGTCGCCGCGGCAGAAACGCGGACGTGCGGCGGATGTAGTCTTCGTAACCCGGCTTGGTGCGGCGTAGCAGGTCGTCCAGCATCACAACGCCCGACACCCGCAGCAGCAGCCAGGTCAGAATCGCCGGACCGACCAGCGCCACCCAGCCGTAGGGCACGTCGAGTGCGAACAGGCCCAAGCCCCACCACAGCAGCGCCTCGCCGAAGTAGTTTGGGTGCCGGCTGTAGCGCCACAGCCCCTTGTCCAGCACCTGTCCGGGCCTGCGCACGCGGCGGAACCGCTGCAACTGCTGATCGGCCACGGCCTCGAAGAAGAACCCGGTGTAGAACACAAGGGTTGCCAACAGGTCCAGGTCCGTCACCGGGTCGGGGCCCTGCGCGCTGCCCGCCAGCTGCAACGGCGCCGAGAT
Source organism: Myxococcota bacterium (assembly GCA_049317445.1). Lineage (GTDB taxonomy): Bacteria > Myxococcota_A > UBA9042 > UBA9042 > UBA9042 > CAJBNH01. Next base: position 1,071 of record JBMOIG010000369.1, read on the forward strand.
CAGGAAAGCCAGAACCCCTTGCAACAGGAACACTTGGAAGAAGCTGACCCACCAGTAGCGTGACGCGCCAAAGCGCTGCCGAAAGGCGGCGTAGCGGGCATCCTCAGGCTTGCCGTGGTTGCGGATCGCCAAGTGCGCGCCCAGCCGCAGGGCCCACAGGGTGACCAGCGTCATCGCCAGCGTCTTGCCCGGCGTCAGCCCCGTGCGCAGCGCCGTGTGCCAGCCGACCCAGACGAAGAACACCGGCCACCACGCGTCGACGATGCTGACGTCGCGCAGCCGCACGCTGGCCACCCAAAGGCAGACGGCGAGCACCAGGATCCCGGCCAGATTGCCGACGAGAATGCTGCCGCCAAGCGTGGATTGCAGTGCTGGTCCCATGGGGTTCCTCCAAGGCGAGATAGGATGCCCCCGCGAGGTTTCGGATGCTATCCTGCGCCGCCATGTCGTCTGTTACAGACCCGACCGTTGCGCCCTCGCCCCCGGACCCAGCTGCTGCCGCGGTGCTGCTGGCGGGCGGCCACGGTCGCCGTGCCGGGGGACCCAAAGCCTTGATCTGTTGGGAGGATGACTTGCTGTGGCGGTGGCAGGCGTCGCGGCTGGTTCAGGTTGGGTGCCGGCCCGTCGTCGCCGTCCTGCACCCGGACGCGTTCCTGCCGCAACACGCTCGGCCGGATCTGCCCCAAGTGCTGACGCTGCCGTCGGACCCCGACGCCCCGCAATTCGCGTCCCTGCAGAGGGGGTTGCGGAGGCTGTCCCAAGCGGGTCACGACGGCCCAGTGCTGCTGTTGCCCGTGGACTGCCCATGTCCCGACCAGGAGGTCTTCCGGGTTTTGGAGGCGGCGTGGCGGCAAGCCCGGCAGCTGGCAAGGCCGGTGCTGGCGGTGCGGCCTGAGAGAACGGTGACGGGTCCCGACGGCGCGGTGCTGGTGCGTCACGGCCACCCGGTGCTGCTGGATCCTGATGCGGTGCTCGAGTTGCTGGCACTCGACGGCGCAACCGCTCGGCTGGACCGCTGGATCGCCGGGCTGCCCCCCGAAGCTCGCGTAGACGTTCCGGTGCGGGATGCGAGCGTGCTGGCGAACTTCAATCGGGACGGGGTGGCGGGCTAGGCGGATGTCGACGCCTTCGCTGCATCAAAAGTCGGTGCCGTCCGGCACCACCGCCCCCTTGGGCACGCACAACAC
>JBMOIG010000370.1:0-2231 GCA_049317445.1 Myxococcota bacterium
GCTGACGACACGGTCCGACGGCGCCCTGATCGTGCCGGGTGGTCTGGGCACCCTGATGGAAGTCACGACGATGATGGCGTTTCGCGCGAGCGGCGAGTACCCGCACCCGGTCGTCGTCTACAACGCAGACGACTGGGCCAAGACCCTGCTGGATACCGTTGCCCAGCTGCAGACCGACGGCGCGGTGGCCGCGCGAGGCTTCTTCGAGTGCGCCAGCACGGCGTCCGAGGCCGTTGCGCTGGTGACACTGTCGCGCCCCAAGCAGTACACGGTCGCGAAGTTCCGCAAACGACTGCCGCCTCAAGAGCCCCTTCACGACGAGTTGTTTGCGCTGGCCCGGGACAGCGCCGCCGCTTTTCGCGGTCTGCCTACCCCGTTGCGGTGCCAGCGCTTCGACCGGGCAGCCCGCGACCCCGCGCTGCCCAGCTTCGTCGTCGTCGTGCACACGCCCCCGAGTCAGGCGGTGTTTGATGCCGCATTTCAGGATGAAGACCAGCGCGTCGTGCTGGCCGCGGCGGACCGGGCTTCGCACGACCACGTCCGCACCTTCCTGCAGCAACACCAAACCACCTTCATCGAGGGCGCTTCGGGCAAGGGAGGAGCCAAACGCGAGCTGGCCAAGCGGTGGCTGGGCAGTCTGGACCCCCAAACCCAAGCGCTGGTCGCGCAGACTCTCGGCCGCGGGCACACGCTGAACGTCGCGTTGCGCAGGCTGGAAGCCGACGTAGACCCCAACACCCCGTCGTCCCTGCGGCTGACCAGGCTTCTGCCCGGGGACCCCGCGCTTGCCCTTGCGTGGAACGAGCCGTTGCCACTGCTGCGGTTGGCGCAACAACGGTGGGCCATTCCCAGCGACCGCATTCAGGCTTGTCACGCGCTGGTCGAGCGGCTGGGACCGGGCCAGACCACCGTTCCGCTCGGTGAGGGGCGCACCGTCGTCGAGGTGCTGAAGGACATCGCCCGCGAGCTCGACGACGCCAAGCTGGTTGCGAGACTGTCCCAGTGGGAGAAAGCGCCGGTCGCGGGCGGCGTTGCGATGCAGGTGGATGGGATTCGGGGGTGAGGGGGACTGCATCGACGGCGCCATGACACGAAGAGCACGTCACGCAGACGGTGTCTCGTGTGCTCGCGACAGGATTTGAACCTGTGACTCCCGCTGTGTGAACGAGGGGGTGGGGGGTGATCTGGAACAGTTGGATCTAGCAATTTCAGATACTTGACGACACACGGCGATACCTGAAAGTGTCGCAATTTGAGACATGGTCCCACCAAAGTAGCACCAGATCTGGCTTGGTGCTACCACGGTCCGGACCGCCATGCTAGACCCGTGTCGAGAGGTTCAATTCACCCGCGTGTACGCGCGGATGCGCCCCGCCATACCCCTCGCAAGGTTTCGAGATGGCAGAGAAAACGACGCAACGGAAGCAACGGCGGACCCCGTGGCTGACCACGGTGGAGGCCGCCCGCTACATGCGCATGACCGACGCCGCCGAGGTCGAGGCCTTGGTCGAGGCTCGCAAGCTCCGCCCGGACGGTCGTGCGGGTCAGGCGGGCACCCACCTGTTCCTGACCGCCACGCTGGACCGCTTCGTGCGCAGCCTGGTGCGCGAGGGCCGCAAGCTCACCCGCCCCGAGGGACCGCGGGCGCCGTCGGTGCGCAGGTCGGTGGCGACGGGGGTGGTGAAGGGCAGGGCACTCAGACCGGCAGCGGCGGCACTGCCCGCTCCGAAGCGGTCGGCGGCCACGCGGACGCCCGTGCCGCAGAAGGCGGCTGGCGCGGAACTCGACCTCCAGGTCCAAGGTCAGTGCAAGACCGGAACCCGCGGGCGCTCGAACATCGGCGTGGCCGTCGGCAGCATCAAGGGCTACTGCGAGGCGCTATGGCAGGCCGTCGAGACCGGACATGCGGGCAAGCGCGCGCAGGAATTGGCCGCCCGGCAATCTGAGCTCGAGCCCGAAAAGCAGCTTGCGTTGCAGCAGGATACCCAGGCCTACCGAGATGCGCTGACTGCGGCGGCCACGCAGGGGCAGGCGGTTCGCGACGCGTGGCGCAAGGCGCAGGGGTGGGTGGACCCGAAGGCCGATGGACCGTTGCCCAGGGTGCGGCCGTCGTCGTTTGGGAATCGGGAACGGGTCGTGCCCGTGCGTGGCAGCCAGGATGTCATGCGGGGCAGGAGCTACAGGGACTTGCTGCGGGAGGCGACGGCCGAGGCGCTTGGCGAGGACCCCGT
>JBMOIG010000371.1:0-2231 GCA_049317445.1 Myxococcota bacterium
TCGCTCGGCAGCAGCGACCCGGTCATCCTGCGCGAGATGTATCGGCGCGAGGTGTGCGCGCTCGAAGGATTCGAGCACCCGCACGTCGTTGGGCTGAAGCGCGCCCACGACTTCTTCGAGCAGGGCGAGCTCCTGCTGGTCCTCGACCTGGTCGATCGCGGCCAAACGCTGGACAAGCTGCTCGAGGGCAGCTCGGTCGACTGGCCCGTCGATTGGCGCCTGCAGCAGGCGCTCGGGCTCCTCGACGCGCTCGAACGCGCACACCAGCGGGGCATCGTCCATCGCGACCTCAAGCCGTCGAACCTCCTCGTCGACCTCCACCAGCGAGTCCTGCGGGTCAGCGACTTCGGCATCGCCCAGATCGCGGCGCACTACGCCCGCGGCGACTGCTCGACGACCTTGCGGGCCTTCTACACGCGCCCGTTCGCGGCCCCCGAGCAGCGGCTCGAGGAGCACAGCACGCCGGCATCGGACCTGTACGGGTTCGCCTGGGTGCTGGCCGGGCTGCTGCTCTGGCGCCGCGTCCAGCCTGACGACACCCCGCCCATCCTGCTCGAAGCCCTGCGCCAGGAAGCGGACCTCTCCCGGTTGCTCGGCACGCAGCTCGAGTCCGTCTTTCAGCTGATCGAATCCCTGCTCCACGACGACCCGGCAGCCAGGCCTCGCTCGCCGGATGTCCGCCACGTGCTCGAAGCCGCGCTGGCAGTGGTCACGCCGATCGTGCGCGTGCCCGTCGCCCTGACGAACAAGGCTCGCGAGCGGATTGCCGAGTTCGGCTGGAAGAACGCGACGGCTGCTCTGCAAGACCTCAACCACAACCTGAAGGTGCTGCTCGACTCCGGCAACGGGGACAAGGGCGAGTCCATCCGCTGCTTCGGCCAGCGCAGCGTCGCCCGGTTGTCGTTCGACCGCGACCGCTGGGAGTTGGTGATGGTGGACTGGTACGAGCCGGATGCCGACCGACTCGCCCACGAGTCGGCACGTGCCGAACCGGCGGCGTTCCACCTCTTCGACGGGTACGGTTCCGGCCAGGCGCTCGTCGAGCACGCGACGGCAGCAGGTCGTCGCGCCCAGAAGAACCGCAGCGGGCACGCGGCGCGCCGCGAGTTCGTCGGCCTTGCCTCTGCCGTCCTGAGCATCCAGCGTGAGGCCATGGCGGAGCTCTGGGCCCGCTACGAGGGTATCGACGAGACCCGCCCCCGCGAGATCGAGCCGTGGCAGCAGCAACTCGTCGCAAAGGGCGCCTCGCTGCCGTCCGGCCAGGTTTCGACGCTAGGGGAGTTCGCCCGCATCAAGCTCCTCAAGGTCTGGCCCAAGTCCGCGGACGCGGAGCCGGAAACCGACGGCCCGGTCGAGGACTGGGTGTGGACCACGCTCGAGGGCGAGGGCGCAGCCTACGACATCGAGCAGGAGAAGAAGTCGATCGGTTCCCTGCACGCTGTGAATGCGGCCGAGAGCGCCATCACGGTCAAGACCAACCGTGGTCCCTCGATGCCTCGCAGGGGTCTGCTCAAGCTCTTCGACAAGCAGCTCGATGTGGCCCTGAAGCGGCAGGAAGGCGCGCTCGGCGGTTTCCAGAACGAGGCGACGGTCAACCCCAACCTCGCTGAGCAGTTGCTGGACCCTGCGACGAACAGGCTCGATCCCCATCCGCCCATTCAGCCCGTCCAGGGCTTCCTTGCGGGTGACCCGCACACGCTCGAACAGGTGCGTCGAGCACTGGCCGCCCGCGACCTGTTCTTCCTGCAAGGGCCTCCGGGCACCGGCAAGACGACCTTCATCGCAGAGGTGGTCGCGCAGATCCTGCAGGCCAACCCGGAGGCCCGGATCCTGTTGACCTCGCAGTCCAACGAGGCCGTCGACAACGCCGTGGACCAGATCTGCGACCTGAGGACGAAGCTCGGGGTCGGCTGGCGCATCGTTCGTGACCGCCGAGTGAAGGAAGGCGGCCCTCCGCCGACCGATGGCTTCGACGTCGCCTTCCGCGACTGGGCCCGCGCGGTCAGGAAACGGAGCGCCGACGGTGCCGCCGGTGTGCTCGAGTCGGCTCGGGGTCCGGTGGACAACACCGCCGGCCTGGCGGCGATCGACAACTGGACGGCCAAGCTCGGCACCCTCGACGACGTGAAGAAGGACTACGCCGCCAGCGTGCACGTGTGGGCCATGACCCTGCTGCGCGTGCCGACGCTGGAGAACCTGCTCGAGGACGACGTCGCCTTCGACTACGTGAT
>JBMOIG010000372.1:0-2229 GCA_049317445.1 Myxococcota bacterium
GTCGATGGTCAGGCCCAGGTAGTCCAGGCGGGGGCCGAAGCGCTCGACCAGCACCGCCAGCGGCTCGTCCTTGGCTGCGGTGCGATCGTGGGCGCGCTCGATGTCGCCGTCGTAGAGTTCGTCGACCGCAGCGGCACCCAATTCGAGCACGGCGGCGATGACGTGTTGCTGGCGGAGTTGGTCGGCGCGGTCCAGGAAGCGGCTGCAGCGGGTGTCGAGGTCGGCGATGGTCAGCTGGTCTTCGGTCATTGGGGGCCCTCCGGGTGGGTGGATTCTGGCAGGGGGAACGTGGAGGTCAAGGTGCGTAGCCGCGAGGGGGAAGTTGTGGCGTGGCAACTTCGGGTGGCGGGGGGCGGATCGCGAAGGCCTGCGCGCGTTGACTTCGCAGTTCCTGCGTTGAAGTATCGCAGGCTGAGACGTTCAAGGGCGACCAGCGGCGCGACTTGGGCGTGCTGAACGCCAATCCCGTCGCGTTTCCATGTCGGCGTGGCGCAGCTTGGCGACCGCAATCCTGGCCCCAGGCCACGGCGTGGCAAGACCAGTCGCCGGAAGATGAGGACCTCGATGCGCGCACAGAACGTCCCGTTCGCCGATGTCATCAAGGGCAACAAGCAGTTCATCATTCCGGTGTTCCAGCGCGAGTACGCATGGACAGAGCGACAGTGCGAGCAACTGTGGCGCGACATCGTGCGCGTCGGCACATCGACGGACGCGCGTCGGCATTTCATCGGCTCGGTCGTGTACACCCACGATGCGCACAGCACGATGGCGTTTCCGCGCTACCTGATCATCGACGGGCAGCAGCGTGTCACAACCCTCATGCTGCTGCTCGCAGCCCTGAGGGACTGTCTGCGAGCGTCGGAAAGTACCGTTGGGGATGACGTGGGCTGGAGAACGATAGAACGTGTGTTCCTGAAGAACCAAGGAGAGGAAGCGCTCGAAAAGCAGTACCGGCTCCGCTTGCGTCGTGGCGACGACGACGTGTTGCGCAGCGTCCTGGATCACAAGCCTATGGAATCGAAGGACTCCTTGGTCGACGACAACTACCGGTTCTTTCGGGAGCGGCTCACGGCGGAGAACGCGCCCGTGGTCTACCGAGGCATTGAGCGACTCGAGGCTGTAGACATTCCCCTGGAGCCGGGCCGGGACGACCCCCAACTGGTATTCGAGAGCATGAATTCCACGGGCCTCGAACTCTCCCACCTGGACCTTATCCGGAACTTCGTCCTGATGGGACGCTCAGACAGCGAGCAGACCCGGTTGTACGAGTGCTATTGGCAGCACATCGATCGCCTGTTCCGCGACAACTCTCAAGCCTTCGACGCGTTCATTCGCGACTACATGGTCCTCCATACCGGCCAGACGGGGTGGATTCGCGAGGATGACTTGTACTTCGAGTTCCGCGAGTTGCTGCGACACGACGAAGCGGCGCGAACCATCGACGGCGCTTTGGCGAGCCTGTTGCGATACGCGCGCATCAGCGCAGCCTTCTTGCTGTGCAAGGAGGCCCCCGCCGACCTCGCAGCGCAGCTGTCGCGACTCGCCGGTCTGAACCGGGTCGTCAACATCCTCGTGCTGAAGCTTTGGGTGGCTGCCGAAGACCAAGGCGGGGCCTGGCAGCCGGTTGTGGGGCGGGCCTTGGCGCTGATCGAGAGCTACCTCTTTCGCCGCGCCGTCTGCGCGTTGCAGTCGCGCAGCTACTGGCAGATCGTGCGCGAGGTTGCACTTCGTCTTGATGAGAGCGCCCCCCTCGACAGTCTGAAGGCACGGCTCGCACTTCAGGGTGAAGCCAACCGTTTCCCCAGCGACGTCGAGTTCGAGCGGCAGCTCCTGGATCGCGACATATACCGATTTGGGAACTGCCACTACTGCCTGGAACGGCTGGAGAATCACGACACCAAGGAGCCCTCGCCCACGGACACCTACTCGATCGAGCACGTCCTGCCGCAGAACGATGATCTTTGCGCGGAGTGGCGCGAGTCGCTGGGGCCGGACTGGAAGGCCGTTCAGCAGGTTTGGGTTCACAGGTTAGGCAACCTGACCTTCACGGCCTACAACAGCGAGATGAAGGACAAACCGTTCGAGAGGAAGAAGACCACAAAGGGCGGTTTCAACGACTCCGCGGTGCGGCTCAACGCCTTCCTCAGAACCCGTTTGGCCTGGACAAGCGACGACTGCCCGGCGTCAACTACAATTCACCATCGGCGACAACTAGAATTGACCATCGCC
>JBMOIG010000373.1:0-2223 GCA_049317445.1 Myxococcota bacterium
GCGCCAACGTCAGCTACCTGCTGGAGATGAGCGACGAGGCCGCGCCGAACGAACATCTCGAGGGCGTCCGTCCGATCCTTGTCTGTCAATCGCTTCTGTTCCCCGGCCATCGTCAGCAGGACGCTTCGCATTTCGGCAACCAGTTTGAATTCGTTGGCGATGCCCTTTTGTTCGAGAGCGATATCAACTGCGTGCGTAGCTTCGTCAGGCCCAAATCCGAATTGAGCGTTGGCTGCCTGAATCAGGTTGATGCGCTGTTCGGCTGGACAGTAGCGCGAACTAGTACGGCGGCTGACGTAATCATGGAGCCCTGCCATGTCTGGGCCAGCCTTGGTCGCAGGAGCGTCGACGTTCCTCGGCGGCTCGGAGGTGGAGGTATCGAACGTGTTTTGCTTCTTGATCGGCAGAATGATCGCCATGCAGTTACCCTCGTTATTTCAGCGGGAGGCTATCAGATGCTGTGACACTGTACAATGCCGTCGGACATGCGCTCTTGAGGCGGCTCAAGTTCCCTGTTAGCCGGCTGCATTTGCGCGGCGGATGACATGGTCGCGGACGCGCTCCTCGCGTGGGGACCGAACGCGTGTGCGAGTCATCGAGATGGTGAATCCGGACTCGTCGATGAAGACGAACTGTTCGCTGCGACAGCCTGCCTGCCACTCCGCTAGAATCCGCTCTACGGAGCGCAGCCCGACCGGGCACTTCTCGGCGATGGCCGCTTGCTGCGCACCGCCCTCAGTCATGTTATGGATCCTCAAACGCGTCATGACGTCAATCACCGGATTCTACCCGCCAGAATCCGCGATTCCGACCCGCCAGAACTTCCGGACTTCTCGGCACCGGAGCTCGGGCGGCGTCGGCCACCGTCTCCTGCCGGTTCACGGGCGAACTGCAACCACAACCCAACAAGGCGGTGACTACCACCGCGTTCCGCTTCAACGTGTTTTTGGGGTGTAGGTGTAGGTGAAATCAGAAGACGTGTACGACGAGGCGCCGCGACACCGCAACCGGCCGCCCGACGGGCCTTCTGACCGTAGACCGCCGTCAGGACGATCCAAACAGCACCGTCATGACTGTCCAAAGTAGCCAAATGATCCCGAACACGTACCCGATGCCAAGTCCGAGGAGCCCTATCCCACCAAGGCAACCTCCAAGGCAGCCAAAACCGTCGCGCGACAGATTCGACAGGTCGCGAACTGCCCGCTTTCGTGCCGCGGGCGAATCTGGGGCCACCGTTCGCGCGAGGGCTGAGATCCAGTTGAATGCCCAGACAAGGGCCGCCATCAACGCGATCACCGCCAAGATCAGCAGGAACGGACCCACGCCCGGTATCGGGATGAGGCCCGCTAGGGCCTGAATCAAGAACTCGAAGAATCTCACCATTTGCACATACCGCCTCTCGCCGCTCGGCCACCGCACGACGCCCCGGCCACCCACGGACCGCTGCAGAGTCGCCATCCGCCGCGCCGCCGCTGGTGGCCGGCGCCGGTGCCGTCGCGGCCGTCGTCATTTCAACCGCCACCGGGGCGGTCTGGGTCTCACGCTTCTCCACAAGTCTCCTCGAGTCTCCGATCTCCGGCGGACTATCTACACCCTGCGTGTGAACTTGGGGATGGGGGACGGGGTAGGCCTCTGGTCCTGGCGGGTCGTGGGTTGGTCGATTGCCGCGCTGTCATTGAACGCCATCGACGACCGCCACACGTCAGCGAGGAGGTCAGGGTGAACCACTCCGCGGGATCCGCGCTTGGGTGGTCCCCTGTTCGTGGCCCAGAAGTTGGTCGGTAGTTCGTGGCTACGGGGCCCTCAGGGTGGTCCTATATTCGTGGCGAACTACAGCCGTGGAGGGCCGTTGGGAACAGCGCAGCATGGAGCTGTTCTACCTGCTGCAGGCGCACGGCGACGACGCGATCCGCGACGCGGAAGTCGACCGCGTGCCCACCCCGCCCCGGCAGTACGGCCCAAAGTCATCCATATCACTTCGTATATAATGCCGTCCCCCTTATGGCCCCATTGGGCCCTGTCGTTCCGGGCCAACGTCGCGCAGCACGCGCAGCACCTGGCATCTCCCCGCCGATCCGCCATCATGGGCACCTACCGTTGGAGGACACCCATGGACCTCGAGCCCATCGCCCTGGACCCGCCAGCCCCGAAGGCACGTCGCGCCCGTACCGCGCGCCGCGCCGACCGGAGTCCGCCCACGTGAGCCGGGACGGTCGAGAGTCA
>JBMOIG010000374.1:0-2222 GCA_049317445.1 Myxococcota bacterium
CCCGATGAACCGCCTCAAACCGGTCAGCGTCGAGCGGTAGCCGAAGTCGTGCCACACCTTCGCGCCTTGGCAGAAGCCGATCCGGTACTTGCTCCTCAGCCGCAGACAGAGGTCCACGTCTTCGCCGGCGGCGGTGGGGAAGCGCTCGTCGAACGTGAAGTCGGCGGCGACCTCTGCCTTCATTCCGAAGTTGAGCGAGGGCATGTACCAGAGCTCCTTCCGCTCGGGCAGCAGCCACTTGCCGTTCAGGGTGCCGTTGACGTCGTGGTAGTAGTCCAGAAGCGTCGAGCCCAAGGAGTAGGTCCGGCCGCCGACCGCCCCGACCGCCGTGGTCTGGAGAAACCCCGTCATCTGCTCGTTCCAGGCGCGATCCAGGACGACGTCGCGATCGGTGAAGAGCAGGTGCTCGGTCCCTTGCGAGAGGGCCCTATCGATGGCGACGTTGCGGGCTTTCGCCGGTCCGCCGTTGGCGGGGAGCAGGACGTGCTCGACGCCGTCCGTGGGCACGGCGTAGCGCCTGGGGCTCGCGTCGTCCACGACGTACACCCGGTCGAAGGGAAGCGTTTGCTCTCTTGCCGAGCGGAGCAGCCTATCGAGACACATCACGTCCCAGTCGGTCCTGATGTAGCACGGGACGATGAGGACGCTCATGCCCGATCTCCGCCTGGAATCCGCCCGGGCGCGGCTCTCGCTGCCTACCCATGCAGCGAACCCGGCGGCGACGTGTACGCTCCCGCCAACCCATGGTCAAGACGCTGGTTTGTGCTCTCGAGACGACGGCTTTCCGCCCGACGTGCCCAAGAAAGCCCCGAGCGCCGCTTTGCGGTCTTCCTGAAGTGCCGGGTCCGCACATTGACGGCCGATGCGTTTCGATCGCGTCCACCAGCAGCGCCTTGACATCCACGTGGCCGAGCTGCGGCGCTCGTTCGAGCCGCAGGGGCCATCCACGGGGCGCCATCCCGGGCCAGGATCTGCTCCGCACCTGACCGGCGGCTCCTTGGCCTACGCCGACCACCCGCTGAGGGAAGTCGCGGGTTTGACCGGCTGATCGTGCCGGCGCAGACTCGCGGCGAATCGCGTGGGGGTCTGCAGCGCGACGCCCGGACGAGGTGCGGGATGGCGAACGACGGGCGGTCAAGGATGCTTCTGTGGGTGTCGCTGTTGGGTTGCGCCTGCTCCTGCCTGCTTGCAACTCCGGCGGCTCTGGCCCAAAAGCCCATCGAGGCCCCGCCGTGGCAGGTACGACACCTGGACTGTCCAGGAGGCACGCGCGAACGGCTTACGACCGATGCCGAGGGCAAGACGCAGCGCGGGTGCGTGGACGCGGCCCGCCGATGGCACGGTCCCAGCCTGTTGTCCGACGGTCGTGGCGGATGCACCCGGGCCACCTATCGGGCGGGCGTTCTGGACGGGCCGTGGACCCAGTGGTCCCTCGGCGGCGGTGTGACGTTGAACGGCCCAGGCCGCTGGGAGCGCGAAAAGGGGGACGCCTGGCCGCAGCCGTGCAGCAAGGCGGCGACATGGATGGAAAGCGGGACCTTCCGCTCCGGGGTGCGCGAGGGAATCTGGTGGGACTGGCAGTTCCAGGAGCGGGTGCGGTCCACGGCCTACGTGAACGGCAAGAAGCACGGCGACACCGAGACCTGGCAACGCGTGCCAGAGGGGGCGCCCGAGCTGAGGTTCGGCGTTGCCGCGGAAGCCGCACCGTGGCTGGGGTTCCGCTGTCTGGTCGAGCAGGGCCAGTGGCAAGACGACAGCGAAGCGGGCCTGTGGAGGCAGTGGGAGCCGTGCGGCGATCTCGTGGAGGAGTTCGAGCGGAGTACCAGGGTTCGGCGGGAAGCCGTGCCCCTCTCCGAGTGCGATAGATTGCCGGTTGCCGGTCGCTTCACGTGGTGCATCGGCAACGAGATGTGGGCCGTCGAAGCCACCTGCCAGGACGGCGCAGCGACCGGCCCGGTCACGATACGAGACTCCCACGGCACGGCGAGACTGCAGGGCAACGCGGCCAACGGGTCGCCGACGGGCGAGTGGTTGCTGCGCGATGGTTCGGGCGACGTCGTCCTGCGCGGAAGCGCCCAGTGGCCGACGATGCTGTGGATCCCACCGGCGGATCGGCGGCTGGGTGCCGGCGCCTTCCCCTGGTTGCCCCGGCAGTTGTACGAGCTCCTTTGGGCGTGCCGCTAGTGTCCGTCGCTCGCGGGGACGTTCGGTGTCCGCCAGGG
>JBMOIG010000375.1:0-2202 GCA_049317445.1 Myxococcota bacterium
GTGTCGGACGGCGTCGTCGCCCAATCGTCCAAGCAGGCGAGCGAGCTTTGGGCGTACCGCGAGGACATCACGGCAAGCCTCGCCGCCACGGCACAGCAACACGGCGTCGGTGCCCCGCACAAGAACGACGTCGCCCTGCCCCTTACCTGTCTGGAAGCGTTTTGCGCAGAGCTGGAGAGTGGCTGGCGCCAGACCAGAAAGGACTGGCCCCTTGCGCTGTTTGGTCATCTGGGCGACGGCAACCTGCACCTGAACACGTTACCGCCTGAGGGGATGACGGCGTCCGACTGGCCGAGCGCCTGCGCCATCGCCGACGGTGAGTTGTTCGCGCTGGTGCGGCGTCACGGCGGCAGCATCTCGGCTGAGCACGGTGTGGGACTGATGAAGAAGCCGTACCTGCACCTGACCCGCAGCCCCGCCGAGATCGCGGTGATGCGTTCGGTGAAGGCCGCGCTGGACCCGGACAACTTCTTGAATCCCGGCAAGATCTTCGATCCGTGACGAGAGGGTCCGTCAGGCCGCGGCGCCGCCCTTCTCCGTCTCGCGCTTGGCCAAATCAGCCAACAGATCGTCGCCGTGCTCCTCGATCTCGCTCAGCCAGTAGCGGCAGCGCAGGTCGGCTCGCTTCATGAAGCGCTCGGCTGCCTGACGGCGATCTGGGAACTTCACGCCGTATTTCACGAGGATCCGCGCGATGGTCACGTCCGACAGGATCTTCGTCAGCCGCTCGGCGTGCAGCAGACCCGGGGCGAAGTCGAGCTTGGCGTCCCACTGGGAGAACAGCGCGTCGGTCCACGATCCGATCGGCATGTCGTACGTGTTCTTCAGCTTGTTGCGGGCGATGCGCACGAGAATGGTCTGCAACGCCTTGTACTTGTAGGCGAACAGGCGGGACAGGCTGCGCTCGAGCGGGTCCTGCTCCGCCACGCGCTTCCAGTTGGCCCGCGCCATCTTGACGATGAAGCGGCGCGGGTCGCGAAGTCCTTGCGACAGCTGGTCTTTCAAGGCCATCAGCGACTGGATCTGGCTGGTGCCCTCGTAGATCGGCAGCACCAATGCGTCGCGCAGGAACTTCTCGGGCGGGTACTCCGACGTGTAGCCCACGCCGCCCAGGATCTGCATCGCCATGCGCGACATCTCGACGGCTTTCTCCGCCGCGATGTACTTCAGCAGCGGGGTCGCGTCGCGGGCCTGGCGCTTGGCGCGGGACAGCTTGCGCTCCAGGTCGGCACGCACGGCCTCGTCGGCAGGCGGGTCGAACTTCAGGATCTGCTCGATCTTGCTGGCCCGCTCGACCTTGAAGGCCGTCTCGAAGGCGAGCGCGCGGATGCCCTTGACGTACAGCTCCATGTCCTCGAGGTAGTCGGCGATGATCTCGTGCCGGTCGATGGTCTTGCCCATCGTCACGCGCTCAGCCGCGAATTCCTTGGCGACCCGCAGCGCCGCCTCGCAAACACCCAGCCCCTCGAATCCGACGCCCAACCGCGCGAAATTCATCAGCGCCAGCATCAACTCGAAGCCCTCGCCGCGCCGACCGATCAGGTCGCCGACCGAGTCTTCGTAGACCAGCGAGCAGGTGGGTGACGCGTGGTGGCCGATCTTGTGCTCGACCTTGCTCAGGCGGACGTTGGCGAACTCCTTGCCGTCCTTCTGGATCTTGCGGCGGACCAGCATCAGCGACAGGCCCTTGAGCCCCGGCGACTTAACCGCGTCTTCGGTGCGCACGAGCACGAGCTGGTACTGGCCGTGACCCGACGTGATGAAGATCTTCTCGCCATTGATCTTCCACGTGCCGTCCGGCTGCTCGACGCCGGTCGCGCGGATCATCGCAAGGTCCGAGCCTGCGCCGGGCTCTGTCAGGACCATGCAGCCGAAGTTCTCACCCTTGCAAATCTCCTGAATGATCGCGTCGTAGGGCGTCTCGACCACGCGGCCGTTCTTGAACTTGGTGCGCGGGTCGCGGATGGCGTAGGTCAGCAGTGCAAGCGAGATGCCGGCGTGGAAGCCGAAGTGCGTCATGGTCGACGCGTCGGCGCGCGAGAACATCTCGCAAGCCGCCAGATACACGACTGCGGGAGCGTTCAGGCCGCCCAGCTCGCGGGGAATCGGCAGACCGTACACGTCCAGCTTCTTCAGATCCTTGAAGATTCTGGCAAACGCGGGCGCGACCACCACCTCGCCGTCCTCGATCCGGGTGGCGAA
>JBMOIG010000376.1:0-2194 GCA_049317445.1 Myxococcota bacterium
CGACGAGTTCGCACGTCACGACCGGGCGAAGCTGCTCGGGTCTGCCCGGCAGCTTGCAACACAGCCGCAGAGGGCGGCCTTGCCGGAAGCGTGACCGGTTGGCGACGGACCAGGCGGCCTGCAGCTTGGCACGGGAGAGGCATCGGAGAAGCCCTTCGAGCGTGGGGACCGGCAGCCGACACACGACGATCGCTTGACGACCGTTTCGGATCCGGTACTCTGGTGACGCGCGAAAGCGCAATTTCTGTCTTGCGAAGGCCCCTATTGCCCGGGGCCTTCGCCCTTTTTGGGGATTGTGCACCATGGATCGGGCCGCGATCTTCGTCGATGCCGGCTATTTGTTTGCCGCCGGCGCTCAAGCACTTTTCGACGACAAGCTGCACCGACACGAGCTTCGCCTCGATGTGGCGCCATGTGTCGCTTTCCTTCGCGACCTCGCCCAGCGCCGCACCGGCCTCGCCCTGCTTCGCATCTACTGGTACGACGGTGTCCGTGGCACACCGAGCCAGGAGCACCGCACGATCGCGATGCAGGACGACGTCAAGCTCCGGCTTGGTACGGTCAACTCGGCCGGTCAACAGAAGGGCGTCGACTCGCTGATCGTGACGGATCTCATCGCACTCGCGCGCAACCGGGCCATCATCGACGCGGTGCTCATCGCAGGCGACGAGGATCTGAGGATCGGCGTGATTCAGGCGCAGGAACTCGGGGTGCGCGTGCATCTGGTCGGCGTGGCGCCTGCGGCGAAGAACCAATCGGGCTTGTTGCGCGAGGAGGCTGACACGCGGTCCGAGTTGGCCCCTGACGACTTGCGCCCGCTGCTCATCCGAACCTCGGCGGCGGTGGCCCCGGCATCGGTCGTTCTGTCCATCGCGGCGACGGGTGCCACAAGTCGCGCGACAGCGACAGCAACGGCCGCCGCACGCGTTGCGGGGCGCTTGGATCCCGACGCCTGCCGCCGCGTGGTCGAGGCGTGGCAGACAGGCAGCGGCATCCCAGCCGACATCGACCGACCCATGTTGCGCGAACTGGGCGATCTGCTCGGCGCGGTTCTCGGCCCTGAGGACAAGCGGCAGGCTCGCGTCGCCCTGGCAGAGGCCTGCAGACAGCGGTTGGTGTAACGGAGGGTGCCCTTCAGGGGCTCGCTGGGCCGTGTGGAACAGCTCGCGTCATGGCGTGCCGAAGCCGCTCGGTGAAGTAGTTGCCGGACATCGCGGGCTACTTCGCGGTCCCTCTCGCGTTGAGCCGTTGCAAAATCCGTAACAGTTGCATCGCGAAATGCTCGTCGGTCATGGTCATGCTCAGCCGGGTGGAACGCCGGGCGCTCGTTGCCGTGCCGACAGGGTGCGACGCCTTGCTGCTGTTCGCCAGCCAGGGCGTCGCGGCCGGTGGGATGGGCGCGCGGGGGCACGGTCTCACAGCCTGGCCAACCAAGCCTCGACCGTCGCCTTGACGCGCGCCAGCTCTTCGCGCAACTCGTCTTTGGCCTCAGGCGCAAGCGTCGCCACCGCGCCGATTTCGCCCAGCTTCGCAAGGTTCCGTGTGGCGGCATACGCGGCCTTGAGCGGCACCGGCAGCGGCGGCCGCCCCCCCTTGCCCTTGACCCCTGCCTCCAGGCGGTACGCGGCGACCTGTTCCTCGGTCTGCGCCGCGGTCCATGACTCGGCGACTGCCTGGCTGGCCATCCGGGCGCGGTCGGCGGGGAAGGGGACCACGGCGAACGCGCGCAACTGGCTGGGCAGCAGGCGGTCCTTTGCCGTGGGCGGCAGTTGACGGTTGACGTCATGGGCGCGGATGGCGGTGCGAATGCGGTCGATGGACAGGCCCAGGTCGTCCAGGCGCGGCTCGAAGCGCTCGCGCAGGACGGCGAGGTGAGATGGGGCGAGGGTGGTTTCGGGCATGAATGGTCCTCTTTGGGACGGTGGATTGTGGTGGAGGAGCTCTTGGGGTCAAGGTGCCGGGGAAGTTGTGACGTCGCAACTTTGGGGCCGGGTCATGGACTACCGACGGACGCCCAGCGCCGCCTCCAGCAGATCCTCGTGTACGATCACGACCGGGCGGCCCTTCTCGCGGAGTTCCAAGACCTTCTCGATCTTGCGTCCGTACGAGGCATACGCCCGCGCCGGCTGCGACACGGATCTCTTGCATGGAGGTTGCCGACATTGAAATCGTGATCGTATCGATCGGGATTTCA
>JBMOIG010000377.1:0-2160 GCA_049317445.1 Myxococcota bacterium
GTCTTCCCGTTCTGTCGCTTTGCTGCTTGGATGGTGCCACCGCTTCTGGTCATGGCGGTCGTTGCAGCTGACCGGGATGTCGCCGATTGGCGGCGGCCCGCGCTGGTGGTGCTCGCAGTCCTTGTGGCCTTGCAGGCAGGCATTACCAGACGGTCACTGCTGGACAGCGCCAACGGCGGTCCACGGGCCAGCATCGAAGTCGGCCTGTACCTGCGCCGAATCGCAAAGCCCGACGCTGCGGTGGCGGTGACGGCGGCCGGCTTGGTTCCGTATTTCAGCCGCTTGCGGGCGATAGACGCCCTCGGAAAATGTGACGCAGGTGTCGCGCGTCTGCCGTCGCGGGACGGGGCGCCCATCGGCCACGGCAAATTCGACGCCAACTGGTCGCTGAGGTCCCGTCCCGAGTTTGTCGTTGCACTCTTGTCGCCAAGCCAAGTCGCCAGCGGGGCACGAGAATTCCTGCAAATGGGCGAGTTGCCCGAGCCCCAGCACCGGTACGTCTTTGTCGAGAGTGCTTACTTCCGAGAGCAGTATCTGCCGAACCCGGTTCCCATGTCGGGGGTTGCCCGGTACGCAAGCCTGTTCGTGCGGGCCGACGTCGCCGCCAAGTATGGCCAGCCGAAGCCATCCACCTCGCTGCACTAGCGCAAGCCAGCGACGACGCCGCAAACTCGAGCCTACTTTCGTCGCCATTCGGTTTCGCCGCCACCGCCGCGATCAGATCCCGCTGCCCAGGAACTCCGCACGCGGGCTGCACAAGACGTAGTGAAAGACGTCGCGCCGCCCGGTTTCGCTGTAGCCCCAGTGGTCGTGCATCTCGTGCATCCGGATCTCGAAGCCGGCCTTGTCCAGTTGCCGCGTCAGCGCCTTCTGCGACGGAAACCAGCGCGACTGGCCGTCGTGGTTCACCCAGACGTCGGGGCGGTACAGCGGCAGGCCCTGACCCTCCCACACCGACCCTGCACCCTTGATGGCAAACGCAAACCAGCCCGGGTCAGGGGCATTTCGCAGCAACAACTGGCGCACCAGCTCGAAGATCCGCTGCAGCGCCGCCGACGGAAAATAGTGCAGGCTGGAATAGGAGTAGACGAGGTTGGGCGCCGGTCCCGCCGGCAGGTGCCGCTCCAACGTCTGCAGCAGGTCGCCGACCAGCAGCTGCGGCTCGACGGTGATGCCCGTGCCGTCCAGCCGCTGGCGAAAGCGGGTCAGCGCGCGCACAGCCAGATCCACGCCCACGTACGCCTCAGCTTGGGGCGACCGCAGCAGCCCCAGCGCGTCGTTGCCGATACCGCACCCCAATTCGAGCACCCGCAGCTTCTGGCGCCCCCGCAGCTCGTCCAGCACGCGCCACACCAGCGGGTTGGGGTCGCGCTCGTCCAGGAACGCATAGGCCAAGGCGGCGTCGCCATAGACACGGTTCCAGTCGAAGCGCAGGTCCAACACGAAGCGGCCGAACGCAAGCGCGTCTTGCAGGCGTCCCGACGAGAGAAAGGCTTGGAAGGCCCCCAACAGAAAGCCAGGCAGATCCAGCAGTTCGCCATGCTCGGCGCGGGCCAGCCACAGGACTCCGGCCAGGTCGCCGTTGCGCTCGGCCAGCCACTCGGGCACCAGCGCGGCCAGGCGTGCCTGTTCGGCGGGCAGGCGCGCCACGCGACCGTGAATGGCATCGCGCAGGGCCAGAAGCTCGTCGGGTGCGCCGGTTGCGGGCGATGTCAGCTTCAGCGTGGCGATTTCGCGGGCCAGGGCGGCGACTTGAGCCTCCGCGTCTTCGAATCCGGCGTCCCGGAACAGGTCGTAACGGCGCATGTAGTGGGTGGGCATGGAGAACCTGCGTGGACGGCTTGGGTGGGCGGGATGGCCCCGCGGTCGGAACGCTAGAGATGCCCCGTCGCATTGTCAATAGAGTCGATGGGAAAACTAGGATACGACAGTCCGTCGGCCGTCCCACGTGCGTCGTGGTCGCGGGGCGCCGCAACACCATTCCCAGACTTGTCCCACCCCGAGCAGAAGCGTACCTTGCAGGCGTCTCCCCCCCCCGGAGGTCCCCATGACCACCTCGACTCCCCCCGACCCCGTCGCCGAAACCGGCTGCTGCCCCCGCTTTGACCCCCAGCCTTGGGACCGCCAGGACCAGACCTGGAACGACCGCTTGTTCGTCAA
>JBMOIG010000378.1:0-2154 GCA_049317445.1 Myxococcota bacterium
CCCCACCGCCGTCGTCAAGAACATCGCGACGGAAGCGCGCCTCAACGCGCTCGCCTACTACGCGGGCGAGGGTGTCGTCACGCTGGTGGGGGCGACGTCGGGCGCGAAGGCCACCCCCGAGTTCGTCCCGGACCTCGAAGACGCGCTGCTGCTGCCGCTGGGCACGCACGCGCCGTACTTCCTGCTGCGCTGGATGTTCCAGACCGATCGCACGCTCGACCTCAACCCGCAGAGCGAGGTGACGGCCCTGCTGACGACGTACGTGCCGGTCGCCGGCCTCACGATCGACGAGCTCAACGCGGTCGACTGCATGCCGCTGGAAGACAGGCTGCAGGGGCAGCTGCAGCAGCACCCGTACGACCCGCTCCTCCCCGACAACGAGCAGTTCGTGCCGAGCTTCGGCCCCGGCCTGTACTCGCAGTGGGCGGACGCGCTGGGAGCGTTCCCGCTCTTCTGGGGCTGGAAGGACGTCGGCAAGGTGGCGAGCACGCCCACCAACCTCAACCTGTTCAAGCTCCCGGCCTGCAACCCGTTCTACAACGTCCACGTCGGCGTCAAGACGGCGGGCCGCGGCGCTCAGCGGCACTACACACACGGGTTCCGCACGTTCGAGATCCCCGCCCCCCAGATCGTCGGCGTCACGAACGCGGACGCCGCACACCTACGGGTGGAGGGGTGGTACTTCGTCGACGTCGACCCCTCCATGGTGGCGGTGCCGACGTACGACCCGGCCACCTTCGACGGAACCATGGGCGGCTGCTGGGTGTTCCTGCGGCAGCAGTCCACGCAGGACGAGTTCGCGGCCACGACCGTCACGTTCGAGACCGGCACGGCGGCCGGCCGGACCGTGCTCGGGCTGCCCGGCCTCGACCAGACCAGCACCGGTCACGTCTTGATCGTGGGCGTTCCGCCGCTGCCGGGATCGGGCACCTATGATACTCTCGTCCGCAACTACCGTCCCTACGTCATGAAGGCGGGGGGACCGACGCTGTACCACATGGACGAGGCGGTGTCGTACGGTACGTTCGTCCTCCCGGACGGCTTTGGGTTTGCCCCGTTCGGCGGTGCCCCGTTCGGTGGTGCCTGACATCACGCGAAATATGTCTGGAGGCTAGATGTCCCGCATCCGACAGCACGACACCTTCAACCCCCGCGTCAACGTGCGGGTGTTGGTGTACGAGCGCCAGCAAGGCGGCGCACTCAAGCTGGTGGACCGTCGCGAGTCCCACAACGTCATGACGAACACGGGCCGCGCGTGGCTGGTGCAGCTGTTCGGGTCGTCGAACTACGCGGCCCTCGTGCCCACCCCCCACACCACCGCTCGCCTGAAGTACGTGGGTCTGGGCTGCGGCGGTGCCCTGCAGACCAGGGATGGGTTCGTGGCGACGCAGACCGAGCTCGCGTCGGTGATCGCGCTCGAGAACCCGGTTCCGGTGTCGGCGGCCGGCGCGCTCAAGCAGTACCTCAAGACGGTCGACAACCAGCAAGTCGGCACGAACAACTTCCCCGGCATCGGCCGCACCATCTTCTACACGCAGTTCGCGGAGTCGGAGGTGTCGTTCGCGGGAAACGAGACCGCTCTCGGCTACCTGGTCGAGACGAACGTGCCGGTGTCGGAGGCGGGCCTCTACCTCAGCACCGCGCTGCCCACGTACGATGGCGTGGCCGGGAAGAACCCCCTGCTCGCGAACGAACTGGCGTGCTACAACGTGTTTGAGCCGGTCGCCGTCAGGCCGGGCGTTGTGCTGCGTCTGGAATGGGAACTTCGACTCCTGTAGGTGACCATGTCCAGGAAGACGTTTGGCCGTATGGCCGGCAACACCCCCTCGAGAACGGCGCTGACGCAGACGGCCCTCGCCAACACGGGCACGCCGTACGTGGCGCAGCCTGCCGGCACCAAGATGGTGGCGCAGGGGGAGCCCGCCACCGCGGAAGTGTGGAACAGGGCGCTCGGCGCCGTGCAGGCGAACGTCGAGTACGTGCAGGACGTGCTGGACGCGCCGGCCCTGCGTGACGACCTGATCGTCGCGGCCGACATGACGGGAGAGGCGCACGGCAGCCCCGGCCTCGCCGGCGCCAGCATCTCGCTCCCGGGCGGTGCGTCCGTCCTGCTTGATCTCGCGCAGCGGACGACGTTGCCGGCCGGCAGCGCCC
>JBMOIG010000379.1:0-2146 GCA_049317445.1 Myxococcota bacterium
GACGGACGCGGCGGAAACTGAGAAGTGGTTAAGAATGCAGACCCTTACGCAGGTTGCAGATGGCCTGCTCAACATCGCCTGCCTGCTCGTGTTCCTGATGTGGATCTACCGCGCCACCGTTGGCGTGCGTGCGTTGGGGCAGCAAACGATGAACGGGCCACGCTTGGCGGTGGTGAGCTTCCTCATTCCGATCGCGAATTGCGTTTGGGGCCCCGTGCACGCAGTGAGCGTTGTGCGCGGTATGGCCACGGCTGCTCAGCGAAAGCGACCGCCTGTACTGGTCATCATGTGGTGGCTGGCCATGGCGGGCGCAAGCGTACTAGGCGTTGGGGCGGCATTCGTCATGTCGATACAGGGCATTGCCGGGGATGCGTACACCATCACGCTCATGTCGAAGGCGACGCTGGCGGTCGCAGGCGTGCTGACCGTCGCTTGGATGTACGAAGTTGGGATGGACCAGCGTCGGGCCTTGGCGATTCTCGATACCATGTGATTCGTCGTGTCTACGACTCCTCCGGCGTAGATGCAGGCCACCAAAACAAGGGCGCCGTGGCTGTTGATCCATCGCCCGGTGTCGGAATGGGCCGTCGGGCATCCTGCTTCGACGCGCCGTCTCGCGCGCAGGCCTGAACCCGATCGCCCACCAACAAGGCCGCAGCAGGCCTACCCAACGCCCCCCCAGAACGCTACATTCCGAACCTGCCGCGCGACAATCAGACGTCGCATCGCGCGACAACTAGAAATCCCTTTTTGGCGTAGTTGTCGTTTCCTGCAAAACCAGTCACTTACGCCCGCGCAGCCGCATCCGGCCTGCGTGGCCGGTGACGTGCTTGGTAAACGACAGACAGGTAGTGCTGCTGATGGCCGAACTGAGCAAGAGCAGGTCCAAGGGCAAGGCCGCCTTGAAGGCCGGCATGGACCCGCGGACCGCGCGAAAGTACCGGCTTTCCGGCAAGCTGCCATCGGCGTCACAGCCGGTGCACGACTGGCGCACGCGGCCTGATCCGTTCGCCGAGGACTGGGCCGAGGTCGTGGCGCTGCTGGAGCTGACGCCGGCGCTCAAGCCGTACGTGCTCTTCGAGTACCTGCAGGCGCAGCATCCGGGCCGGCACGAGCCGGGCGAGATTCGCACGCTGCAGCGGCGCATTGGCGTCTGGAAGGCGCAGCACGGGCCAGAGCTGGAGGTCTTCTTCCCGCAGGACCACCGGCCAGGCGAAGCAAGCCAGACCGACTTCACGAACTGCGACGAACTGCACGTGACGATCCAGGGCGAGGCACTGCCGCACCTGCTGTGCCACTTCGTGCTGCCGTACTCGAACTGGCAGTGGGTGACGGTGTGCAAGTCCGAGTCGCTGCTGGCGCTTCGGCGCGGGATGCAGGCGGCGCTGTTTCGCCTCGGCCACGTGCCGGAGTGGGCGCAAACCGACAACTCGACCGCGGCGACGCACGAGCTACCCAAGGGCCAGCACCGGCCGGTGAGCGATGACGCGGTGTCGTCACATGGTCGCGACTTCAATGATGAATACGAGGCTATGGTGCGCCACTTGGGCATGAAGCCGCGCACGATTGGCGTGGGCAAGTGCGAGCAGAACGGCGATGTCGAGTCGGCCAACGGCGCGCTGCAGCGCCGGCTGGAGCAGCACCTGCTGCTGCGGGGCAGCCGGGATTTCGACACGGTGCTGGACTACGAGATGTGGGCGCAGAACGTGTGCGCGATGGCCAATGTCCCTCGCGGCAAGCGGGTCGCCGAAGAACAAGCGGTGATGAAGGTGCTGACGGCCCAGCGGCTGGCTGAGTACGTGACCGAAGCCGTGCCGGTGTCGACGTGGAGCACGGTGCGGGTACGCGAGAACACGTACTCGGTGCCGTCGCGGCTGATCGGCCAGACGGTGCAGGCGCGGGTGTTTGAGGACCACGTGGAGATCTGGTTCAGCGGCCGGCGCGAGCTGAGCGCGGAGCGGCTGCTGGGCCGCTGCGGCGCGCGCATCAACTACCGCCACGTCATCTGGTCGCTGATGCGCAAGCCGGGCGCGTTTGCCCGCTACCACTACCGCGAGGAGCTCTTCCCGACCCCGATCTTCCGCCGTGCGTACGACGCGCTGGCGACCGCGCACGCGACCGAGCGGCGCGCGGACGTGTCGTATGT
>JBMOIG010000380.1:0-2141 GCA_049317445.1 Myxococcota bacterium
ATTGGGCGATGTCGCGATGAGACGTCATGTCAGGAAAGCTAGTAGGTTTTTCTGATGGCGTCAATGCGTTCGCCGGGTCGCACGGCTCCGGGGGCCGGGCACGGCATCCTGACCTGGTGATGCAGAAACATCAGGTCGCGCGGACGAGTCGGGCTGGTTTCGAGGGCCGTCATGACACGCGAAGCCGTTCGGCCTGCGGTGCGACAGTCTGGGCCTACTGGACGTTCGAGATCCGTTCCGCGGCAAAGGTCGCGACGAAGTGCCAGGCGTCGGGCTGCACGCAGATCGTCTTGACGACGGCGTTGTCCTTGACCTCTACCGCACACCGCTGGTCATCTGCGTCGTTTTGCGGGGCGCCCTTGCTGCAGCCCAGCATGACCGCGCAGTCCTTGTCCCAGAACGCTGTGCCCTTCTTTGGGATGCACCAGCCGTCGGGGACCGCGGCGTCCGTAAGGTCTGCGGTGAAGGGGCAGGGCGCAGCGATGCCAGCGTTGTCGGCAAGTTGGGTGGCCTTGTCAGTGAACACGTAGGCGAGTTCCAGAAAGTTGACCAGACCGATCTCGTTGACCGTGCTGGCGATCGGGAACTTCACGAGGATAGCCTTGGCATCCTCCCGCTTGATCGATCCCTGCAACGCCCCGCCCAGGATGCCCGACGCGTCGCACGCGAGCTTGGCCTGCATGGCGAGGTCGGTGACGCGGAGCGGCTGGCTGAACGCGCTAGGCTTGATGCTGAGTTGGCCCACCCCATGTTGGCCAGGTGTCTTGATTCTGGGGTTGTCGACTTCGACGTCCAACAGCGCCGGGATTCCATCCCAGGAATACGTGTTCGCCGTCTCGTTCCATGAGCCGGTACCGATAGAGACGGTCGCCTTCTTCTGGGCGGGCAGCCAAGCTTGGAGCTTGATGAGGACGTTCATCTGCTTCTGTTGGATGGCCGTGGACCACATGGCGTTCAGCTGAGTTGAGACGTAGCCCGTCTCGCTGTCGGGACGGTCCATATGGAGCTTGCTGACGCGGAATACGGCACCGGTAGGGTCAACCTCGGTGGGCACTGGTGTGTTCGGACCGCAGACTAGCGGGACTTGGGTTGCGCACGAACCCAGGCTGTCGCAGAGCTTGCCGGTTCCGCAGGCCGTGCCGGCCTCCGCCGGTGAGTGAGTGCACTTCGTAAGTGCGCAAGCGTCTACGGTGCAGGGGTTCCCGTCGTCGCAGTCGGCCGGCTTGTTGCAGTTGGCGGGTTCTTGCGTGTCGGGCGAACCATCCGAAACGTCGGACCCGCCGATGACGTCGGCGTCCGTGCTGGAACTGGGCGTCACGCACGTCGGGGTGCCGCCCGCGCTGGTGCAGTACGTGCCAGCGACGCACGCCTCGATCGACTGCCATAGTCCACCGCCGCAAATCAGGACGGCCGGTGCGTTGTCGGCCAAGCCGCACGCCCTGCTGTCGTCGACGCTGCAAGATGTGCCCGCAGCAAGAGCGGGAAAGCCGTTGGAGCCAGAGGGACCGGCGTTGGAGCAACCCGCGACCAGCATCGCGAGGCCGGCGCTGGCTGCCAACAGTGCACGCACGCCAACATCCTGAGATGACATCTCTATCTCCTCCTTGCGGAACGGCCTTCGAGCCGTCGCCAGGTCGGGCTGCGCGTAGGTTGTGGTGCAGCAGACGCCCAGCGGCTCGCCGGCCCGCAAGAGTTACACGTGGTGGGCCAGAACCGCGAGGGCCCACCAGACCGAGCGGTCGTGGTCGCAGGTCTTGACGACGCGGCCCTCCTTGAGCAGCCGCCCCAGGCTCTCCTGGAGGTTGTTGGTCGTGAACCTGCCGCCAGCCTCCTCGAACAGATCTGCCAGGCGCAGTTCGCGGTCGGGGTGTCTGGTCAGCGTCGCGAGGATGTGCTCGCGCGCGGTGCCGTGCTGCTTCGCCATGCTGGTCTCCCTCGAGACGGCGCGCTACTCCGCACCACGCGCCAACCGCTCGACCTCATCCACTGTCCGCACGATCTCGGCGAGCAGCCCAGGCCGATTCAGAGCCGACGCCCGGAACGCCTCGACCAGCTGCCGGTAGTACCACAAAGTCCCGTCCCGTCCGCCGTTGAAGCGACCCCACAGGTCCTCGCCGACGATGCGGTAGTCCGCGAGGACC
>JBMOIG010000381.1:0-2104 GCA_049317445.1 Myxococcota bacterium
CACAGCCACGCCAGCCGGCGCCACCCGCCGGTCCAGATCCACATACCGACCAATGACGACTGTCGCATTGTCCTTGCCGTCGCGCTTCACAGCCGCCGCCACGAGGTCATGAGCCCCGTAGTTCGGGTTGGCGCCGGCGGTCAGGCTGGCCATGTCGATCTCGGTGGAGTCGTAGACGCCATCCGAACACAACACGAGATAGTCGTCGACCGAAAGCAAGACGGCGTCGGTCACGTACGGCTCAGGCGGGTTGCGTTGCCCAAGCGCCTGCGCGAGCACGCCTTTCTCGGGATGGTTGACGAACTGCTCTTGGCTGATGATGCCGGCGTCGAGCAGCTTGCGCGCCTTGGTGTGGTCCACCGAAAGCTGCCGCAGCCCGCCACCCCGCACCAGGTAGCAACGCGAGTCGCCGACGTTGCACACCCACGCCTGGTTGCTGCGGACCAGCGCCATCACGCAAGTCGTGCCCATGCCCGCGTTTGCCTGCGACGTACCCGCGACGGCCCGCACGGCTTCGTGAGCTGCCAGCGCTGCCTGCGTCAGCAGGGCGGGCGGCGGCAAGTGCCCTTGGCTACCGACAAACGCAGCGATGGCATCAAGCGCGGTGCGGCTGGCAAGGTCCCCAGCTGCGTGGCCGCCCATCCCGTCGCAAACGACCAGCAAGTCGCCCGCCGCACTGCGCAGGAACCCGTGCGAGTCTTCATTGACTTGACGCTCGCGGCCGACATCGGTGGCTGCACCGACGATCAGGTGGACTTCGTTGGCCATGGTTCAATCCCCCAGCTTGGTGCGTCCGGGCGCGCTTCTGGTTCCTGCCGCGCTGGCCGCATTGGCCCGCGTTGCAGGATGAATCTGGAGCAGCACACCGCGCGACAGCCCAATCACGTCGCCTATCCGCAATTCGACGGGCTGGCGGGCGTTGATGCGCGTCTGGTTGACGAAGGTGCCGTTTGACGAGCCGAGGTCCATCAAGCGCATCCCGCCGCCGCGATCCACTTCGATCTGCGCGTGGTGACTCGACACGGTCGACGTGGTCAGCCGCAGGTCGGCATCCGGCGCCGCACCAAACACATAGGTGCCGGGCTTGAGCGTCGTGTCGAACGCCTCGGTGCTTCCCGGAGCCGCAGCCAGGGTCACGATGTCGGGATTCAGCAGCTGGTCCAGGGCCGGATCGCGTTGCGCCGCCTGTGCGGCTGCCCGCTCCACCGCGGCGTTGCGGTCGGCTTCGGCCTGCCGGCGCCCTTGGTCTGATCGTTCCGCCAGGTCGCGCAGCTCGCGTTCCCTTTGCGCAGCTGCCTCTTGCGCGGCATTCGCCTTCTGACGTTCCTTGCGGCGCCACACGAGCAGGCCAATCAGCAGACCGAGCAGCACCAAGCCACCGGCGACCCAAGGGATCAGGTCCTGCGACGGACGCACTGGCCACTGCTGCACTTGCTGGCGGTGTCACAGTCGGCGTCCTTGCTGCATACGGTGGCCCCCGTGGCGCTCACCGTCGCGGGCAGGTCACATGAGCCGTAGTCGTCGGCCGGCAAGTCCAACCGCGGAGGGGGCGACGACAGCGACTGCCCGAGCACCTGGCCGTTTCGCTTGACCTTCATGTCGACGACTGCGCCGGTCTTGGCCTCGCTCTTGCCGCAGAGCTGGCAGGTGGTGCGGTCGACCTTGGCAAACAGGTCACCCAGGTCGTCGAGTTCCTTGCGCAAGCTCACTTCCAGGTTGGCGTCGGCCGTAACCAGGCGCAGGTCGCCGTTGGTCTCTTCGGCAATCTGGCTCAGACGCGTACGCCCATTGCGCAGCTTCACGTCGTCATCGTTCTTGCGCTCGCCAAGCCGACCCACGTGGATCGTCGCCACGGGCACGTTGCGCTTGCGAGCCTTCTCGATGAACAGTCTATGGTTGTCACTGGCGTTCTTGGCCTGCTCTGCCGCCGGGTCGACGCCGTCCGAGATCAGGATCACTGCACCCAGGCGCGTACCCGCCTTGTCCAACAAGTCGTCTAGACCAACCGCGGCCGTACCGTACACGTCGGCGCCGCTGCCACTGGGAGCAGGCAGGTTGGCCAGGAAGGCTTTGACATCGCCGGCCTTGTCCGTGGCACCCAGGC
>JBMOIG010000382.1:0-2104 GCA_049317445.1 Myxococcota bacterium
CAGCGTGGAACTGCAGCGTGACGCGCGAAGACGACCTGCGTCGCGCACTGCCGCGGTGGCGAGGCCGGCCATCGGCCATCGTGCCCGACGGCGCGGTCTCGCTGTCGCATCCGACGCTGCCGAAGCCGCAGACTGTGCTTGTAGAAGTGGTCCGCGCCGGTGCACGGGCTGGCAACCGCAGCGTGCAGCGCAAGTTGTTCCGGTATCGCGACGCGCTGAAGTCGGGGTTCTTCCGCGAAGTTCATGGCTTCGAGTGGGTCCGCACCGTCGTCTTCCTGACGCCCACGATGGCGCGAGCGAAGAATCTTGCGGCTCTGGCCGCTGACATCCCCGGCGGCGAACGCCTGTTGCGCTTCGGCGCCTACGAACAGCGGACGAGCCCCCGCCTTGCGCCCACGTCGCTGCTGACACCCGCGCGGTTGGCCCAACCGGTCCTGATGACGCCTGCGGGCCGCCTGGTGCCGTTCCTGCCTCCACCTTCGAATCCTTCAACTCCTTTCCATGTATGAGAAAAACCAACATCCGCCAGACATCATCCTCGGCCAGACGGACTTCCGCGGCGAGCACCGGCCCTTTGGCATGTACACGCCCGACCGCCTGCGCCACGTCTGGGTCATCGGTGAGAACGGCGCCGGCAAGTCGACGCTCCTGCTCAACCTCATCGCCCAGGACTTGGCTGCAGGCCGCGGCGTCGGCGTGCTCGACCCTCATGGCGACTTGGCGCGCGCCGTGCTGCACCTGGTTCCAAAATCCCGCACCAACGACGTTGCTTACGTCGACCCGGCGGACAAGACGCACGCCGTCTCGTTCAACGTCCTGCGCCAAGGCGGCGCCGGCGTGGAAGACTCGCTGACGGCGTCCGGCCTCATCGCCGTCTTCAAGAAGCACTGGGCCGACGTTTGGGGACCGCGCCTGGAACACGTCCTGCGCAACGCGATCCTCGCTGTCGTGCCCGATTCGCGTGCGTCGCTGCTGTTCATGTACCGGTTTCTGACCGACGAGCGCCTGCGCGCCAAGATGGCTCCGCGCATCGAAGATCCCGTCGTGCGCCAGTTCTGGACCGTGGAGTTTCCCGGCTACCGGGCCGCGCTTCAGGCCGAGGCGCTGTCGCCAGTCTTGAACAAGCTCGGCGCGTTCGTGACCAACCCGTTCGTGCGCCGCATCGTCGCGCAAGAGAAGTCGCGGCTCGACCTTGGCGCGTTGATTGAGGCGCGCGGCGTGCTCATCGCCAATTTGTCGGTCGGCGACGTCGGCGAAGACGCCAGCCACCTGCTTGGCAGCCTGCTGGTGTCCGCCGTGCAGGTCGCTGCCATGCGCCGTGAAGCTGGTGAACCGCCGTTCTTTCTCTACATCGATGAGTTCCAGCACTTCGTCACCGAGTCGCTGGCAACGATGCTGTCTGAAGCCCGCAAGTTCGGCGTCGGCCTGACGCTCTCGCATCAGTACTTGGCGCAACTGCCGCCCCGCTTGCTCGACGCGGTCCGCGGCAACGTGGGGTCACTCGTCGTCATGCGGCTGGGTGCCGACGACGCCGTGTTACTGGAGCGCGAGGTCAATCCGCCCTTTGGTGCCCGCGACCTGGTTGCGCTGCCTTTTGGCCGCGCCGTGGCGAAGCTCACCGTCCGCGGCAGCGCGCTGTCGCCGTTCTCGGCGCGAATGCTGCCGCCGGTGCAGATGCCATCCGACGATGCGGCGCGCGTGGACGCCATCATCCAGCAGTCCCGCCGCCGCTTCACGACACCCGTGTCCGTCATCGACCGCTTCGTTGGCGACACGTTCACCGCCCCCGACACCTCGGTGTAGCTCCACCGAGCTGCGCCCTCTGGGATTGCCGGCCTACGCACAAGGCCCGGCTCTTGGCGCACAGACCTGCCCGTCTTTCGCGCCTCGTGCGCGTGCGCCTGGGCAGGGGTCCGCGCACGCCCAGAGGGGGCGGCTCGACAGGCGAGCCTACCCGTTCGTTCATTCATTACCCCGGAGAAACACTATGGACTGGGTCAACTTCCGCGAGATTCGTGCACGCGTTTCCATTCAGCGCGTGCTCACCGAGTACTACAAGCTCGACAACCTGAAGGCCAGCGGCAACGTCGCCACTGGCCCGTGC
>JBMOIG010000383.1:0-2103 GCA_049317445.1 Myxococcota bacterium
CGCCAACGCCCGCTCGACCGCCTGCTGCAACGCCTCGGCCCCCGACAGGTCGCGCCAGTCGTCGCTTGCCGCATCCAGAAACGCCTGCCACAGGGCCCGCGCTCCCACCGCCCTTCCGGCACCCCGACGGGTCGCGTGCAGGGCGGTCCAGACGGCCTGCCGCACCTGATCCGGCGTGGCGGTGGCGGGCAGCAAGTCCAGGGGCAGTCGCAGGTATTTGCCCAGGTCGTGTTGCAGATCCAGCAGGTGCTCGGCCAGCTCGAGGTCGCACGCGCCGGGGCCGCTCATGGCCGTCCCTTCCCGGGCTTGGGCTTGTCGGCCGGCGGGAGCTTGCCCGACCCCAGCAGCAGTATCTCGACTTGGCCCAGCAGCGGATCCTTGGACATCATGCGGTGCGGGGTGCCGTCCTTGCCGTCCAGCCACACGGTAAAACCGCGCTTGGTCAGGCACTTGTTGA
This sequence comes from Myxococcota bacterium, assembly GCA_049317445.1. Taxonomy (GTDB): domain Bacteria; phylum Myxococcota_A; class UBA9042; order UBA9042; family UBA9042; genus CAJBNH01. Next base: position 458 of record JBMOIG010000383.1, read on the forward strand.
AGGTGACGGTCACCGGCACCGCATCACGTGCGCCCATCGGCACCTGCACGTGCTCGACCGGACCCGCGACGGCCTGCACGTTGCACAGGTCGGCGCCTGTGAAGATCGGCGCGGACAGCTGCTCGCCCGGCTGCAGCTTGCGCGCCATCAGCCACGGGACAAGGCTGACCACGTCGTGGGTGCGCTGGGTCAGGGGCTCGTCGAAGACCAGCGGCTCCTTGCCAGCGCGCAGGCAGGTCGCCGACAGCCGGTCCGGCAGGTACTTCGCCGTCGTCTCCGAGTGTCGTCCGGCGTGCTTGCTGGTCCACTCGGCGGCCACCGGCATCCAGTCCGCGTCGACCCACGTTGTCGCCACGGTGCGACCCGCCAGCAGCACGCCCGCGAGATCCTCTGGGCGCCCCTCGATGCGGACGGCGCGCACCAGAACGCCGTCGCGCTTCTCCTTGGGCCCCAGCGTCACCGTCGCGCGGCCTACGCGGCTGTCGCGGGCGCGGACCTCGTAATGCAGGGTGGTCGATGTGGATTTTGCGACGGCTTCGGCGGGCGCAGTCCAGCCCAGCGCAAGCGCAATGGGGGCAGCCAGCAGGAGGGCGAGGCGGGCGTTCACTTCAGATTCAACAGCTCGCCCAGATTCGGGACCAGCAGAAACTCGACGCGGCGGTTGACCTGCCGGCCTTCCTCGGTCGTGTTGTCGGCGATGGGCTGGTAGAAGGCATAGCCGCCCGCGCTAAGGCCTTTTCCGTCGACGCCACCCTGCTTGATCAGGAACTGCACGACGTTGACGGCGCGCTCGATCGACAGTTCCCAGTTCTTGTCCTCCAGACCCGTATTGTCGGTATGGCCGGCGACCTGAAAGAGGCGCCCGGACGCAATCTTCAGCACCTCGGCGAGCTCGATCAGCACCGGCTTGGCCTCTTCCTTCAGCTTCGACTTGCCAGAGTCGAACAGGATGTCGCCCTGCAGCGCGATGACCAAAAAGCCACGCTCGACCTTGACCTGCAGCTTGCCTGCGTCCTGCATGCTCTTGAGCATGTCGCGAACCTTGTTCACGTCCGCCGTCACGCGATCGAGCTTGGACTTGGCCTCGTCGCGCTCGATCTGACAGGTGGCCAGATTCTTGGTCGCGTCACCGCCCTTGGAGGTGCACTGCTCCAGCGCGCGCTTGTTGCGGTCCAGCTCTTCCGCCGCGCGGGCCAAACGGTCCTTCTCGGCGGCCTCGGCCTGCAAGCGGGCGCCCTCGGTGGCCTGACGCTGTGCTTCGAGGTCCACGCCCGACTTCTGACGCAGGGCTGCCATGTCGCGGTCGTATTGCTCCTTGGGGATCCCGCAGCCGACCACCGAGAGGGCAACCAGAGTCAGGGCCGCGAGGCAACGGAAACGCATCAACATGGGATCCTCCTTGGGGGGCAGCGCGACAGGGGGGGCAGACACCCCACGAGCCTAGAAAACCTGACTGCAAAGGGCAAGGTGTTGGGGCATGACGGTCGGGCCCGCGTTGCACCCCCGAGTCCCCTGCGCGACACTGCGCGCCTTCGGGCCCACGCCGCGTCCGAAGCCGCCATCGCAGGAATCGCATGCGTCTGGTTCTGGCCTGCCTGTTGGGGTTCACGCTGTCGTTCGTCGCCTGCGGGCGCGAGACGGCGACG
>JBMOIG010000384.1:0-2096 GCA_049317445.1 Myxococcota bacterium
CCGGGCAACGCCATTCGGGTCCCGTCATTCCGAGGCCGCGACTTCTGAACCCGCAAACCGTCGCTTCCGAGGAACCTTGGCCGCAGGCCTTCCGCAGCCTTCGTCGGAGGGTGCGCTCACGGTCGCGCCCCGAGTCCGCCCTGCCCCCGCGCAACCGCAGTAGTACGCCTTGTCGGTAGAGCAATCCCCGTACTGGCCGCACTGATCGTCGCACTGGCATGTGCCCGTGCCCGCACCGCCGCACTTGCCGCTGAGTTTGGCCGCGTCTTCGAGGCCAAGAACCTGCGGCGGATGGTGCAATACGCCGCGGCGTTTCCGGACGGTTCGAGAAGTCCCTTGCGGGACTGGCTCCACGGCCACGCACGGCTCGAGCGTCCGCGACCTGCGCCGCCACATCGACACCAAGACCTTCGAGCGCACCGCTCCACCGGAGGAATGGCAACGGCGGTTGCATCGGGCGCTGGTCGCGGCGCGCGAGCGGTTGGCGGTGCGTGGGGTACTGCTGGAGGGGTGAGCGAATTGCGAACTGCGGGGAGGCGGACGCTTGGATTTCATGGGGTTGGCGAGTGTTGCCGGATGGCAACGGTCGGGGCCGGCCGCTCCCGCTGGGGACGGTCACACCCGCCGGGGTGACTTCCCGGCCAATGAATTGGCGGGCCATCATTGCGCCGCCCGCCTCCGCGGGCGTCCCGGACCCGTCGCACCGCGCTCCGGGCAGGGCCGATCGGCTCACGTCATTCCGAGGCGGCATCTTTTGGGCCGGCAAACCGTCGCTTCCGAGGAACCTTGGCCGCAGGCCTGCTGGAACCTTCGACGGAGGATGCCATTCGCGATCGGGGCGCTGCCGCGCGCAATCGGCTGGTCGGGAAGCAGGAGGCAGCAACTGCTTTGCCGTCTCCGAGGGGCTCGGCTACAGTTGCGGCGCTGGCCGGCACTCCGCGATGCGCACGAAGGAGCGGAAGCCGCGACGTCCCCTGAGATCAGCGCCTGACCCGCAGGAATACCCCGAGATGACCGAGAACCAACACGTCGAGTACAAGCAGGCCTGGCGCGACGAGTACCTGCGCTGGATCTGCGGCTTTGCCAACGCCGACGGCGGGGTGCTGGTCATCGGCAAGAACGACAAGGGCGAGGTGACCGGCATCGGCAACGCCGCCAGGCTGTTGGAGGAGATCCCGAACAAGGTCCGCGACATCCTCGGCATCCTGGTCGACGTGAACCTGCACCACGCGGGCGACCTGCACTACTTCGAGATCGTCGTCGAGCCATACCCCTACCCCGTCAGCTACAAGGGCGAGTACCACTACCGCAGCGGCAGCACCAAGCAGGAGCTCAAGGGCGCAGCGCTGGACAAGTTCCTGCTGCGCAAGCAGGGGCGGCGCTGGGATGCCGTGCCGGTGCCGGGGGTGAAGGTGGCTGACCTCGACCCGCGGGCCCTGCAGCGCTTCCGTCAGCGCGCCGCACTGAGCCAGCGCGTGTCGGCAGAGCTGTTGCAGGACGACGACGCCGGCCTGGTCGACAAGCTGCACCTGATCGACGGTGGGCGGCTCAAGCGCGCGGCGGTGCTGCTGTTCCACCCTGAGCCAGAGCGCTTCGTCAGCGGCGCCTTCGTCAAGATCGGTCGCTTCGGGCCGAGCGGCGAGCTGAAGTCCCACGACGAGGTCCGCGGCCCGCTGCTGCTGCAGGTCGACCAGTGCCTGGACGTGCTGCGCAACAAGTACCTGACCGCAACGGTCGGCTTCGCGGGCGAGCAGCGGGTCGAGCGGTATCCGGTGCCCGAGGCCGCCCTGCGCGAGTCGCTGCTGAACGCCCTGGCCCACAAGGACTACAGCGGCGCGGCGCCCGTGCAGATCAGCGTCTACGACGACAAGGTGCTGTTCTGGAACAACGGCGAGTTGCACCCGGGCTGGACGGTGGCGACGCTGACCGCCAAGCACCCGTCGCAGCCCTACAATCCAGACGTCGCCAACGCTCTGTTTCGTGCCGGGTTGATCGAGGCCTGGGGCAGCGGCATCGACAGGATCGTCGCCGCCTGCGCGGCCGAGGGTTCGCCGCCGCCGCTACTGCGCGCCGATACGGGCGGGATGTGGCTGGAG
>JBMOIG010000385.1:0-2079 GCA_049317445.1 Myxococcota bacterium
CTCTGCGCAGGCCGTGGGTGCCGTTGGAGGACATGTGCGTCGTGCTGGTCCAGTAGAAGGCAAAATCGGCCTTGCCCACCTCGTTGGTGATGCCGGTGCAAGTGAAGAGCGGATCGATGGCGGCCGACGCGGTGGTGTCCGGCGAGCGCGTGTAGTCGACGATGCTCTGCAGCTCCTTGGCGTTGGGCAGGCGCCAGTCGCTGTAGCCCAGGTACTTTTCTGCGTTTCTGGCCTGCACCCACGCCAGCGCTTCCTGCCAGTTGATGCCCTTGCCGCTGTCTTTCTTGTCCCACATCAGGCCGGTCGCGCGGTCGGAGATCGTGCCATCACCGTTGTCCGCGAGGTCGTTGATGCCGTACGCCGTTCCTCGAACGCAACGCAGGTAGAAGACGGCGTCGCCCGCTCCCTTCATCGTGTAGTTGAGGCCGTAACCCTTGATCCGACCGTCGGCAAAGTTGACCCCGAACAGCGTCGGTTCACTGAGCATGGTCGTGCTGACGTAGAGCGTGTTGGACCCGAACTGCGCGTCAATGACGCGTTCGCCCGCCGCTGTGTCGCCGTAACCAAAGGCGAAGTAGGTCGTGTCGATGAACGGCGTCAGCCCGGAGGTGTCGTTGCCGGACTCGCCGCTCGGGTCCGTGCCGTTGAAGTTCATCAGCGAATAGAGCTCCTTGATCGACGGCACCCGCCAGTCGCTGTAGCCACCGAACTTGGCGGCGTTCAGCACCGCTGGCCGCGCCTGGATCTGCGTCCAAGTCAGCTTGTCGCTCGCGTTGATGACGCCATCTACGTTGGTGTCAGGGCTCTGCTGCCACGTCAGCCCCGTCACGTTGTCGTGTACCGTCAAGCCATCGCTGCTCTTGGTGTAGCTCGGCGTCTGACCGGGAAACTGCGCGTCTTGGCCAAAGAACGCCGCGCTTGCCGTGGGGCACTTGGTCGCATCTTGGGCGTCAAAACACAGCGCCTGCGAGGTACTGACGATGGGGAAGGTCAGCGTCCCTGCCGCCGTGCATTCGTCTGTCGTGCAGGAGGCGTCGCTGGCGGTGACGTCGGATGCGGCGTCTGACCCCGTGTCCGACGCGGTGGTCGCGCCCGTGCCCGTCGTGGCAGCCTGGGAACAGCCGACCAGAGCGAGGGCGGCGAGTCCATGGGTCCAATGCGATGTCCACTTCAGCATGTCCGATCCTTGGTGGGTGGGAGCACGATGCCCTCGTCAACAAGACAGTTGGACACGGCGAAGCGTTAGCGCGTGCGCCAAAGATAGCGGTCGAGCTGGCGGCGGCCGACTTCCGGGCGGTCGGGCGATCGGAAGGTCGGGCTGACCCCGACTCCTCGCGAAAGAGGCTTGGCGCGACGTAGCGACTGCGAGACAGCGAGGATCGGCAACCCGCAGTCCGTCGGTCGGAGCAACTGTGAAGCTCGTGGAGAGGTATTCGGGCGCGGGAGCGGTCATCGCCATCCATCAGGCTGCGAAAGGCGCTGCGAGGCCACCCGGCCATCTGCGCTACGCCGCCAAGCCGTCCGGCCCCAACAGCACGTCCGCCGACAGCCCCAGCCCCTGCCGCAGCCGGTGAATCATGGCCAAGGTCAGCGGCCGCTTGCGCGACAACACCTCCGAGACCCGGGCGCGACTGCCGAGCAGGGGTTCAAGGTCCTTGCGGGTCAGCCCGAGCTGCTCCATGCGAAAGCGAATCGCCTCGATTGGGTCCGGCGGCCCAGGCGCGTGGTGCCGAGCCTCGTAGGCGTCGACCAACGTGACCAGCACCTCGAGTTCCTCAGCCTCGGGCGTGTCCGGCAGGGCGCCCCACAGCGCATCGATGCGGACCAGGGCATGGGCGTGGTCGGCGTCGTCGTGGATCGGGTGGATGTCCATGGCGTTCTCCCTACAACGTCCGCGCATCGATCTTGTCGTACTGCGCGTGGGTTCCGATGAATTTCACGAACACGGTCTGCCCGGCAAACCACACCTTGACGTTTTCGGGGGAGGTCAAGGTCCTTGCGGACAGGGCCGACCGTGATCCAAGCGACTACAACGCACCACGCCCGGCCTTCGCGCTCGCATTCTGCCGCCGGATCGCC
>JBMOIG010000386.1:0-2062 GCA_049317445.1 Myxococcota bacterium
CGCCGCGACACCTCAGCCATCGCCGCCTCGACATCGAGCCGCCGCCGCAGACCGGCCTCGTCGCGCTTGCGGTCGGTGATCTCGCGAACGATGGCGAACACCTCGTCCTGGCCGCTGGGCACGATGCGGGCTTCGAAGTGGCGGTCGTCGGCGATCGGGGCAAGTCGGTACTCGTAGTGGACGGTGTCTTGCTTGGTCAGTGCCTCGACAATGTGCTGAAACGTCAGCGTGCCGACCGGCTCGGGCATCACGTCTTGGATGCGTCGGCCGATGAAGGCTTCAGGAGGCAAGACGGGGCCGAGCTGGCGTCCGGGCTTGAAGTCGAGCGTCGTGCCGTCCGCACGGAATCGGAACACCATGTCGGGCATCGCATCGAACAGCGTCCGACTGCGGGCTTCAGACCGTTGCAGCGCGCGCCGCATGTCGGAGCGGGCGGCATACTCCGCCACCCGCCACTCTGCCACCATCACCCGCAGATCGAGCTCGGCCAGCGACACCGGCTGCAGCACGCACGAGCTTGCCCCCGCATCCAGCGCGCGCTGTGCTTGGTCCGCGCAACACGGGTCCAAAACCACCAGCAAGTGCACCAGGTCGCCATCGGGCACGCGGCGCACCTCCCGGCAGAAGTCCCAAGCTCCCAGCCCAGACGGAGTCGAGGGCGGGCAGGTCAGCGCGACAAAGTCGAATGGGCGTTGGCGATGCGCCTGCAACGCGGCGTCGGTGGTCGGCCACGCCGCGAGCGCGTGTCCGCGTCGGGCCGCTGCGTGACTGAAGTGCTCTACCAGGTCGGGATTCGCGCCGACGAGCAGGATGTCCATGCGACCTCGAGCGTGCCGGAGAGAGTCCCCGGCTGACGTGGCTGAATGCTAGCACTGAGCTGCCGTGGAGGTCACTGACTCTTCCCTATCGGAATCATCTTGTGTTAGAAGCGGTCACACCACTGGAGGACGTTCCGCCCCAAGTGGCCCATTTTGGAACGACTGTGGATTTTGGAGGAGTCGAATGACACCCGGCGATTACGTTCTCTCCGTCCTGCGGCAGTTCTCCGACAACGAGATGTCGTGTGCAGATCTGGTGAACTGGGAAGGCAACGTGCAGAAGTTTGAGAAGGTCGCGATTTACAACGCTTTGGCGCACCTGTACGGCACCGGCAAGATTGTCAAGCAGACCGAAGGTCGCTCGACCTGGTGGGCGCTTGCTCTCGAGGGTCCGAAAGCGTCCGCGCGGTCGAATGCCTCGCTCAGGGCGGCCCAGAAGGGCGCGGCCTGATCTCGTCGCGACTGAACTGTAGAGGATCCCTGCGCTTCCCCTGCCTGACCACGCGTCGCGTGCTCGTGCTGGGGAGCGCATGGCTGCTCTTCGCTTGCGGCACTGTTCCGCCCGTGGCGACCGATACCGTTCGCCCGGCGGCAGGTGCCGTCGGTGTTGGCGACCTCCCAGTCGACGGATTCACTCCCGAAGCGAATGCCCGGCTCAGTGACTTCCTCGCCCGCACTCGGACGCACGTAGGTCGCAAGGTCGCCGTCTTTGATGGGGATGGTACGGTTGTCGGGCAGGTTCCCCACTATCTGGCCGACGAGTGTCTGTTCGCCTTTGCCCGCGAGCATCCCGACCGCAAGCGTGACGTCATTGCCCGCATGGTGACGCAGTCCAACGTATCGCTGCCCTACGTCCAGGACCGGGTGCACTTCTTTGCGGGTGAGACGGTCGACGACCAGCGTGCGCTTGGCGAGCGGTGCTTTCGCGACTGGTACCGCGGCAAGCTGTTTGAGCCGATGCGGCAACTGATCGGGCGACTGCACGCCAATGGCTTTGAGGTCTGGATCATCACGGCGTCGCCCGAAGCGTTGTATCAGGGGTTCCTGGCGCGCGAGCTGGGGCTGCCCGAGACCCGGGTGGTCGGCGTGAAGTCGGTTGTGCGCCACGGCAGACTCACCGATGAAATCATTCCACCCGTGCCTCAGGATGACGGCAAGCTGGCGGCCATCGAGACGTTCGTACAGGCCACGCCGCTGCTGGCCGGTGGCAACAGCCGTGGCGACAAGGAGATGATCGAGTCCAG
>JBMOIG010000387.1:0-2051 GCA_049317445.1 Myxococcota bacterium
GAAATTCCTGAGTGGCTGGCAACCACCCGACCTCGCCCACCTTGCGGATCGCCTCGGCGCGTGCGGTTGGGCTGGCCTTGCCCTCTTTGACCCAGCCCAGCAACCGCCCGGCAAGACCCAGATCGCGCCGGGTACGCAGGCTGGCCTGAACTTCTGCCACAACGGCCAGTTGCACGGCCTCACTCGGGTGGCGCAGGGCGTCCAGCGCGTACAGCGCGGGCGTGTCGCAGCCCGTGGCAAACAGAAAGCGCACGGCGGCCTCGGCGACACGCGGGTCGGGGTGTAGGGCCAGCGGCGTCACGAAGCCGGCCAGGCGCGGGTGGGCCGAGGCGATGGGGCGCGCGGCCTCCAACGACGTGGCAAGCATCCCGGGCTTGGCGTCGCTGAACGCCATGCGTGCCAGTGTCGGCCCTTCTGGACCCGCGAACAGCGAGGTCAGCGTTGCGCGCTGCGCCGGTGTGGCATTGGCCTTTCCCAGCAGGGGCTTGCGTGCTTCGCCAAGCCGCGCCTTGGCCAGAGGCGTGGGCGTGCGGAACACCGGATCGGCCGCTGCCGCAATCGACGCCATCTGCTGCGCGTGGGCGCCGAAGTCACACCAGAGCTGGCGATCAGCGCGTACCGTGGGACCGAACAGCGCTTGACGAGGGGCGATCGGCCGCGTTTCAGCCACCGACTCAGGTGCGGCAAGGCACAGGCCAAGGGCTGCAACTCCGCTTGCTGCAATCCGTCTGGGGACGTTCATGGGGGACTCACGGCCTCCGGGGGCGGAGGGCACGGGCGCGATTCTACAGGGGCCGCGCTTTTCTGGCTTCCCCGCAAGCCGCCGACTATCCTGCGCCTGGGTGCCGCGCGACCGTGCGCGGGCAGGTGCGCCGTGGAGAACCAGCCGGAGGGAAAGCCCTTTCACATCGAGTGGCAGCCGCTGTTCTTCAAGCTGCTGTTGGTCAGCACCCTTGCTGCCATCGTCCTGTGGCTGCTGGTGCGGTTGTCTGTCGTGACGGTGCCCATCCTCGTGGGCTTCTTCATCGCGTATGCCTTGAACCCGATGGTCGTGTGGCTGCGGCGGTGGCGCGTGCCGCCGGTGCTGGCGCTGACGGTGCCTGTCCTGGTGGTGGTGGTTCTGGCCGTGCTGTTCGCGACCATCGTGTTGCCCGGCATGGCGCACGAGGTGATTCAGGCCAGCCAGCACGCCCCGGCGCGGCTGTACAACGCGATCCTGAAGGCAGACCCGTGGTTCCAGACGTACACGGGACAGCCGTTGTCCGCCGTCGTGGCTTACAGCGACCTCAGCAACGCCATGCAGTCCCTCGCGACGGAGATCTTCGGCCCCGCGCGGTCGACGCTGTCTTGGGTGCTGTCGAGTGCCCGGGAGATGCTGCTGGCCTTGGGCAACCTGCTGCTGGTGATCGTTGTCGCCTTCTTCCTGCTGGGCGAGTACGAGCGAATTCTTCGTCTGGGAGGCAGCTTGGTGCCGGTGCGCGACCAGCAGGTGGTCACCCGGGTCATTCGGCGGATCGACGGGGTGCTGGGTGGCTTCATCCGAGGCGAGCTGCTGCTGCTGGTGCTGGCGACCGTCGTGTTCACCGGCGGCCTGGCGCTGCTGGGGGTGCCGTACGCTCTGGTCGTCGGACCGATGGTCGCCGTGATCTATCTGGTGCCTTACGTCGGCGTCGTGGCGGGCGTGGTGGTGTGCACGTCGCTGTCGCTGATGGCGGGGCACGCACCGCTGCGCACCCTGGGCGTCGTCGCGCTGTTCTTCGCGTTCTACGGCACGGACTTGCTGTACATCACCCCGCGCATCATCGGCAACCGGGTGGGACTGCGGCCCATCGCCGTGCTGTTGGGCATCATCGCTTGTGGTGAGCTGTTTGGCCCCGTGGGCGTGTTGCTGGCGATTCCGTTGCTGGCGTGTGGGCGTATCCTGCTGCTTGAGGTTTACGAGACCTACCGCGCATCGCCAGTCTACCTGGGCGACCTGCCTGCGTCCGAACCATCGACCGACCCGCCCGCTGAACCTGTGGAAAGGACCGGCGAATGACCTCCCGTTCCAC
>JBMOIG010000388.1:0-2045 GCA_049317445.1 Myxococcota bacterium
GCCGCCAGCGCGGGCTGGTCGTCGGCGAACGGGTCGTCGTTGCGGTCCTGCCAGGCCCAACGATCAGACCTGGCCCAAGACCGGCGCGACCCTGCACATGCCGCTCATGGGCGCCACGGTCCACTTTCCCAAGGGCTCGCCCAACACCTGGGTGATCGGGCCCGAGACGCCCGGCGACGGCCGTGACTCGCACGCCCAGCGACTTTTGCGCACCGCCGGTGGTCCGCCGGTCGAGATCGAGATCCACTTCACCGCCGTGACGTTTTCGAGCATCTTCGACCCCTGCGGCGACTACTGGGGCGACTGGGATGGCGTGAAGCACTTCGACCGCACGCCCGCCTGGCCCGAGCGCATCGAGACCAAGATGGGCCGCGTCGGCAACACCTACATGGCGTGCCTGAGCCTGAAGCAGGACGACCGCAAGTGCTACTCGGACTTCCGCACCGAGACATCGACCACCATCACGATCGGCCGCCGCTACCAGACGGGCAAGTCGCACGGCGCGGCGTTCAACGTGACCTACGCCGGCGACACCAACTCGGCCGACTTTGCCACGGTCGCCGCTGACCTCGAAGCCATCGTCGGCGCGGTGCAGGAAGAGCACGGCGACTCGGGCACTTCTGTCATCGAAGCATGGGCCGCCTACAGCATGCTCACCACCGACAAGGATGTGATCGGCGGGACCGGCGACACCCGCCACGGCATCAAGATGCGCGTCGACACGACCCCCTACAGCGGCTTTCCCTACTCCGTCATGACCGACATCAGCGCGTGGGGCGGCGGCGGTGGCGGTTGGCTGCTCGATACCAAGGTGGGCCTGGGCTTGGGCTACTTCATCGCCGACTTCATCGGCATCTCGGTGCACGGCACGGCAGGCATGGAGGGCGGCACCGATGAGAAGAGCAACATCCCGCTGCTGTTCACCTATGGCGCGAGCGCGACGGGGGCGGCGAACATCGGCCCCTGGTTCCGCGTGCGCGGCTACCTGCAGCCCAGCTACGTCGGCGGCGTGATCCAGGGCAAGGACACCCAGAAGAAGGACAAGGAGTTCCAGACCAAGAACTCGCTGTTCGGCTTTGACGAGGCCACCTACGGCGCGCACCTCGAGTGGAACATCGTGGGTCGCTCGGCAGCAAACGGCGGCAGCAAGGGCAGCTCGGCGGCGTTCTTCGTCGGCTACGAGCACCGCGACCAGTGGACGACCGGGTCCGACGCCCTGATCATCGGCTTCGGCAACGCGACCGGCAGCTTCAAGGCCCCCGCGATCGACCCGAAGGCGTCTCCTGGGAAGGACCGGAGTTTGTTCTCGGCGAATTAGGGTGACGGGAACGCCTGCGTTGGCGTGTTGGGCCGGCGCCTTTGTGGCCCTCACCCCCTACCCCTCTCCCACTTCCGCGGGAGAGGGGAGAGTCGTGCCCGGGCAATCCTCTGCCGTCGGCACCAGTGGAATCGGGGGCTGTCGCCGACGAGCGTCGCGAGCCGGGCCAGTCGATCTGCTCCACGTCACACGATATTCCTCAAGAATTGCAGCCAGATCAGAACTCTCCCCTCTCCCGCGAGAGCGGGAGAGGGGTCGGGGGTGAGGGCGAAAAGGCCGTGACCTCCCACCTCCACCGTTCTGCTCGCGCTCGCCGTCGCATCCCGCCCCCCTTGCCCCGCCCCCCACGCACGGCTACGCTCCCGTCCGCCCGCTGCCGCCTCGATGCTGAGGCTCTACCCTTCGCCGTGAGGACTCCGATGGCCCGACGCAACCTCCTGATTCTCGCCAGCTTCGGCGTGGCGCTGCTGACCACCGGCGCGTTCTACGTCGGCCTCGTGCTGGCCACCGGAGCGCCGACCGGCTGTGCGCCCCCGACAGCGCGTTCTGCCAGGACGGCAAGGCGATGAAGTGCGACGCGAAAGGCCTGGGCGCCAGCCAGCTGGCCGACTGCACGGTGCCTGGGACCGGCGGCGCAGCGCAGGTGTGCCTGGACGGCAAGTGCGCTCCCGCGGCGTGCAAGGCCGGCGACAAGGCGTGCGCCGACCCCACGACGCTGGCCACCTGC
>JBMOIG010000389.1:0-2041 GCA_049317445.1 Myxococcota bacterium
TTTTCTGCCACGCGGCGTGCAACCGGGTGGGACGGTGGGCGCGCAACGCAACACCATGCCCTACGCGGCCATCCCGCTCGAAGCCGTAAACGACTGCGTCGTGATCCAGATCCGCACCCGAATCGCCGCGAAGTGCCCCGCCGTGGCGTCGGTGTTCTTCAGCACCACCCGCCCGATGCCGCGCGGCCACTTGTCGTTTGCCGCCGTGTTGCGACCGATGTCGCGCTCCTTCCACCCCGACGACGACGCAGTGAACGTGATCGGCGTGTCCAGCATCGACTCGAACTGGTCCGGGCTGTCCGTCTGCGTGGTCCGCTCGAAGTCCAGCGTCACCCCCGCCGCGCCGGGGCCGCAGCACCAGAACTGAATCGAGAAGTACGCTTGGTTGCAGTTGCCGAAGTCGAAGTACTGCTCGCGCGGCAAAACCCACGTCGAACTCCCCGTCGAGCTCACCTTGTCCAGGAAAACGATGGTGTCGACCCACAGTTTGCGGGCTCCCGGTTCGATAGGCTTGGCCATGACCGTCTCCTTCGCCTGCGCTATGCGCCGCTCACGTGGGACCAGATTCGGACGCGCACGGCGGCCCAGTTGCCGGCCGTCGTGTCGGTGTTGTAGAGGCGCACCCGCTGGTAGCCCATCGGCCCCTTGTCGCCCGCGGCCCCGTTCTGGCCAAACGCGATGCTCTTGTACGCGGCCTCGCGCGCAAGGGCGAAGGTCGTCGCCGAGTTCATGGTCTCCCAGGCGGCGAACACCTCCGTCGGGATGGCCGAGCGCTGGAAGTCGACCTTGACCGACCCGGCGCCCGGGCCCATCGCCTCGAACTGCACCGTGTAGTACGCGTTGGTGTTGTTGTTCATCGGCATGAACAGCGCTGCCGGCATCTCCCAAGACCAGGCTCCCGGAAGCGGTGACGAGCCCGTGTTCGGGTCGAGGAAGTACAGACCGTCGTGCCACAAGTGCGGGTTGCTCGGGTTGTCGTCGGGGAACAGGCGCTCGGGTTCGCTGAACCCGCTCTGGAACGTGTGGCTGCCGTCGGCGTACTCGATGTCGATCCAGGTCCGCAGGCGCACGAACGCATAGTTGCCGTTGGTGGTGTCGTCGTTGTAGAGCTGCAGGCGCAGCAAGCCGCGGCTGTAGCGGTTGGTCGCTGCGGCGTTGTTCTGGCCCAGCACCTTGACCACCGAGTCGGGCCCGCCAGCCACGGGCATTGGAAACAGGATGGTGTCTTGGTACATCCAGGCACCCGGGTCGTCGGTGGTGCCGGCGTTGCGCTCAACGATCAGCATGACCTTGCCGGCCGCCACGGCCGGACCGATCCCCGTGAACTCGGTAGTGATGGTGATGTTCAGGGCGTTGTCGACGTCGACGTACAACTCGGGTGGCGTCAGCCACTTCCACGCCCGGGTCGCTGCGCTCTTGTCATCGAGCGCGATCCAGCGCTCGAACCAGGGCTGGCCCTTGGATATCTGCTGCGCCGCCATAGTTGGTCTCCTTTGGGCTGCGGTTTCGTTGGGCAGGTAGACGGGGTCGCCAGCCAAGGCTTGGCCGATGCCCGTGCGGAAGCCCGTTTGAGCGCATGGGGTTGTACTCAGAAGCTGTGATCGCTTGTACGACGGGGGGGGGGGGGCTTGTCAACAATTCGCGCGTCTTTACGGGCTGGCGAGGGGGCCTCTTGACATGGTCGGCCAGAGGGGCGCGGAACCTGCGAATGCGAGCAAGCAGGCCGGATGGTCGGGGCGGCGAGTAGCTGGTGGCCTGCCGGGCGGCGGGCGCGAGGCGGCGATCCGTGTGGCGATCGTGTGCGACCCTCAGCGAGCCTCCGGACGCACAACACATTGGGATTACGAGTGTACTCTTGGCGGTCGCGACTTTGTGGCGCGCGGCCAAGTTCCTCGGAAGCGGGGCTTCGCCGGTCCGCCGATCTCGGTGTCGGCGGCCGTCGCCTTCATCGTGCTGCTGGGCATCGCGGTACAGAACGGCGAGGTCCTGGTCGCCTTCTTTCGCCAGCTGCGCGACCAGGGCGCGTCGGTGACCGAGACCG
>JBMOIG010000390.1:0-2038 GCA_049317445.1 Myxococcota bacterium
GGCCGAACAGGCCGGCACCAAAGGGATAGGCATGCGGAAAATTCGATGTGCGATGGCGACGTTGATTGCGCTGGCGGCGGCAGCTTGCGGCAGCGCCAGCAGCGGTGGCGGCGGCGTGGCAACCGGAACAGCGACGCTGGGCAAGCCGTGCGCTTCGACGACCGACTGTGTCGGCGAGCTGCAATGCATCGAACTCAAGTGCACCGAAGTGGACGCCGGGGCCGCGGACACAAGCGCGGACACAAGCGCGTCAGACGATGTCGCGGACAGCGACGCGACCGAGCCGCCGCCGGGCATGGTCTTGATCCCGGCTGGCACGTTTTGGATGGGCTGCAACGCGGCAAAGGACAACGACTGCACCGAGAAGCCTCAACACAAGGTAACGCTGTCCGCGTACTACATGGACGTGACCGAGACGACGGTCGGCCAGTACAAGGCTTGCGTAGATGCAAAGGTGTGCACGGCACCGGGTTCGGTGCAGCCGACGCCGGCGGCGACCTATCCTGGCCTGACAAACAACCCTGTGAACAACGTCAGTTGGACGCAATCGCAGGCGTACTGCAAGTGGCGCGGCCCGGACTACGACTTGCCGACCGAAGCGCAGTGGGAAATGGCGGCGCGGGGAAGCTGCGAGAAGAACGGCAGCACGGCCGGGGATGCAACTTGCGCTGCGGCGATGCGGAAGTACCCGTGGGGCGAGGCACTGGCGACGTGCAGCCACGCGGTGATGTCCGACGGCACGAACACGGGCTGCGGGACGGGCCTGACATGGGCGGTGGGTCAGAAGACGGCCGGCGACAGCCCGTACGGGCTGCACGACATGGCGGGCAACGTGTGGGAATGGAACCGGGACTGGCTCGTATCGTATTCGTCCGGCGATCAGACGGACCCCGAGGGTCCCAGCAGCGCCTCGATTCGGGTCTATCGTGGCGGCAGCTTCTTCGAAGACGCTGGCTACCTGCGGTCGAGCCATCGCCGCGGCGACTACCCGTCCAATGACAGCGACTACCTCGGCCTGCGCTGCATGAAGACCTTCCCATAGACCACCAAGTCAACTCGCCCCGCAGAACAGAGGCAACCCATGAACCCCAGCAAAATCACGATGGTCCTAGCAACACTGGCCATGTGCACAGGCTGCGGCCTCAACAGCGGCCTGGTGCGCGAGTCCGTCGCCCAGATCCAGCTGCGCGAGGCCAACTTCCACATCGCGCGCGCCGACGTGCGCGCCCAAGCCCACGACGGCGCGATCCTGTGCATGATCCCGGTGGGCGGCCAGGTGTACACGGACCTGATGCGCGCGCTGCTGATCGAAGCCCGGCCGACCCGCAACCAGATGCTGATCAACCTGCGCATGGACGTGGACCGGCGCTTCTACCTGCTGTATTGCGCCACCAACTACACGCTGGCGGCGGACGTGATCGAATTCGACGCTGCGCCCGGACCGTAGGACGCTGGATACCTGGTGCTACACAACGCCACAACAAGTCATATCTTGCGCATACGCCGCCGATCGTGTCACTCTTATGACGCGCAACGTCCTATCGCGCCGGACCGCCCATGCCCCGCACCACGCCCCCTCTGCCGCCACGCCTGCTCCGAACTCTCGCCGGCCTCGGCACCAACCTTCAGTTTGCCCGCCTGAGGCGCCTGTACACCGCGGAGCTCGTCGCCGAACGCGCGGGCGTCAGCCGCAAGACGCTCTCGCGTGCGGAACAGGGGGATCCTGCGGTCGCTTTGGGCATCTACGCCCGCATCCTGCTCGCCCTGCACCTCGACGGGGATCTCGAGGCCGTGGCGCGCGACGACGAGATGGGGCGCAAGCTTCAGGACTTGGCGCTGACCACCCCCAAGCGGGCTCCGCGTCGCAGACACCCGACCGACGACGGTGCGGCATGAAACGGACCGCCGAAAGCGTCGACGTGTGCATCGACTGGACCGAGGCTGGCGGGCTGCGCCGGATGGGCCACCTGCATTGGCAACCGGGCAAGGGCGGCGGCGTCGTCGCATTCGAATACGACCGCACGTGGCTGCAAGAGTG
>JBMOIG010000391.1:0-2034 GCA_049317445.1 Myxococcota bacterium
CTATTCGCGGCCGCCGTTGTCGTGAGCCCAGCAACAGCCGAGTTGCCGCTGCCACGGCCGTCCAATCCCACCACCAAGACGCCATCGTGGTCGAGCCTCGGCTGTTTCACGCCCAGCAGAGCGAACACGATGTCCGGGTCAGTCTTGCCCTCGAAGTAGATGACGGTCGGAGCGTCGTAGAGATCATCCTGAATTCGCTTGAGGCGCGGGTCACTCATCGCATCGCCTCCCGGCCGAGCAGGGCCCGCGTGCCGAGGGGCGCCATCTCGAAGAGCGAGTGGCTCTGGGTGGTGACGATGACCTGGCCGCCGAGCTCCTTCTGCATCGACTGAAGAACGTCGAGCATCCGCGCCTGCCAAGCGTCGTGCAGGTGGAGTTCAAGTTCGTCGATCAGCACAAGCGAGCCGGGAGTCCATCGGCGGCGCAACTCAGCAGTCAGTAGCAGCGCTTGGCGCTCACCGCTACTGAGGTCTGCCACCGGGTGCTCCTTGCCGCCCTTGAGCTGCACGACCAACTCGCCCTTGGATGTCCAGCCGAGCTTCTTGCTCTTGGCGGAGAGATCTGCGAACGCGCGGGTGTAGCTATCGAAGTTGGTCGCCGCCTCGGGTACGCCTTCCTCCTTCGCATTCAGGTCAGCCCACCGCGCCGAGAAGAGCAGTTCCACCAATGACCCGCGCCACTGGTTCGGCGCGACCCGCTCCCACGCGGAGACGAACCCCAGGTCGTCGACCAAGTTGCCGGGCTGCTTGTACTTGACGTTCGGGACGACGAGTTCTCGGTCTTCCGAGGGCAAGAAGACCAATCGCGGCAAGTAGCCGCCCGTGTTGAAGTCCGACGGTCGGATTTCCTTCCGAACGTCGACCACGGTGCCACGCTGGATCGAGCGCGGACGTGCGCCGGTGCGGATGTATCCGTAGCAGTCCGCGGACTCGTTCGCCTCGACGAACTTCTTGTTGCCGACCAGGAACCGCAGCGTCCTGACCGGACTGAACCCATCCGCAAAGGTGAAGTCGATCCTGCACTCTTCCGCCCCGACTTCCGATGGAATGGCGGCCGTCGGCGACACGAGCAGCCGAGCCGCTTGGGTGATGCAGCGCAATAGCGTCGTCTTGCCACTGCCGTTGGCGCCGCCGATTACCGCAAGCTGAGGAAAGGCGTCGCGCCAGCCCAACCCGTTCTCGGGCAGGTCGATCGATTTCAAGCCGCGCAGGCCTCGGATGTGCAGGTGCGTGATCGCGAAAGTGGGCTTCTCCTCAAACGGGTATCGCTGCTCCTCCATCACGTCACCTCCCCAACCCGCAACACCCCAGCCTTCTCGAACGGCGCGATGTTGACCTTCACGCCGTCATCCAGATCCGGGTCCCAGCCCGTCGGCCGCTTGTCCGGCGTCTTCCAGGGCGTGAGGATCCGGTAGTCCTGGGGCCCATCGTCCGCACCCTCGAGCCGCCCCTCCTGGATCCGCTGCAGCGCCCGGTCGAAGGCCTGCGCCTCTTCGACGCGGGCCTGCCACTCGGCGCGATCCTCGGCGCGGCCTTCCTTGTCGGCAAGGCCGGCTTCGCGGCGAAAGCTCTCGACAGCGTCGCGCAGGTAGCCGCCGCGCAGCTTGGCCATCGCGTTCTTGTCGAAGCGGTGGTAGTCGACCAGCACGCCGAACGCGAAACGCGCGGTGCCTTGGGCGGAAGCGAGGTGCCACAGCACCGGGCGCTTCTTGTACAGGCTAGCGTGGAAGCTGAAGAACACCTGATCGAGCCACTCGCCGATGTCGCGCGTTGCCCGATAGCCGGGCACCTTGCGCTTGAGCTCGTTCGCGAGGTCGACCTCGACCTTGCGGGCGTCGAGCGCGGGGAAGGCGGCGGTCAGTTCGCGCAGGACGCGGTCCAACAGGTTGGTCTCGCCGCCGACGCTCGTGAACGTGTCCCCGATCACCGTCTCGCCGGGCCGCGGCAGGCTGGTAACGCGTACGACAAGGTCGGTGTTGGCACTGCCTACGACGACGATGTTGGCGGAAGAGGATGGCATGGCGTGGCGTTCCAC
>JBMOIG010000392.1:0-2025 GCA_049317445.1 Myxococcota bacterium
CCCGGCATGTTGGTGTGGACCTTGACGACCTTGCCGCGGTAGCGCCCACGGTAGAACTCGTCGGCTTCCATCTTGACGGCCAGAGCGTCTGCGTGCGCCGTGTCTTTGGCGGCGATCAGCATGAACGGCTTGACCACCGGCAGGCCCTTGCCCAGCGCGTACATCTGCAGGTGGGTCTTGGTCTCTTCGTGGATGGCGATGGCGTCCTCGAGCTTCATGCGCTCGATGTCCTCGACTTGGGTCAGGTCGACGTTGCGGCGGTAGGCGACCTCGGGTTCCTTGACGTAGCCGTCGTCCATCGCCGCGCCCAGCGGGTAGTCGAACACCACGTTCTGGAACCACTCGCGCTGGTTGCCGTTGGCGGTGCGGAAGGGCGTGGCCGTCAATTCCAGGCCGAGCACCGGCTTGAGTTCGTTCAGCACCGTCCAGCCGGCCTTGGCGCGGTAGTTGTGGGCTTCGTCCATCAGCAGCACGAGGTCGGGCAGGCTCGCCAGGTACTCGAAGTAGCTCTGGCCGATGTACTCCTGCAGCTTCTTGATCTTGAGCTGCCGGCCGCCGCCCTTGTTCTCGGACTCGGCGATCTTGCTGATGTTGAAGATGTTGATGTGCACGGCGCCGGTCGCGGGCTGGATGCCTTCGAGGCTCAACTGCCGGCGCGCTTCGTCGCGGATGCCGCGGCCGTCCTGGTAGTCGTCGCCGGTGATAACGAGCGGGCGGTCGGTCGCGAATTCGGGCAGGCCGTTCAAGACGTACTTCGGCGACGCGGGGTTGCCCAGGTCTTGCTTGAGCTTTTCGTAGATGGTCAGGTTCGGCGCGACGACGAAGAAGTGGCGGTAGCCGTGCTTCTTGTACAGCCAGGCCAGGAAGGCGCCCAGCAGCCGGGTCTTGCCGGTGCCCGTTGCCAGGGCGAAGCAGAGGTTGACGAATTCGCGCTCGAAGCTCGTGAACTTGTCGCCTTCGGGGACGTGCTTGCCCTGCGGGTGCCGTTCGTCCAGGACTGCTTGGACTTGGCCCAGGGCGGCGGGGAGGTTGGCATCCTTGCCGGGTTTGGCCAGGTCGACGATGCGCGTCAGCAGGTCGAGCGAGGCGACAAGCGGGGCGCGCAGGGACAGGCGCTGGGCGATCTGGCGGGCGTCTTTGCACTGCATTTCGGTGGGGTGCATGGGTCAGCCCTCCTCGTCGGCGTCGGCAGCGGCGGTGTCGAACATGCTCGTCTGGCCGGGCCTGCGCTTGGGCGGGGGCTTGGGCTTGGCCTTGGCGCCGCCGGTCGCGGGTGCAGGCGCGGTGGGCGCAGGAACGGCTGCAGGCTCGGCGACCGCTGCCGGGAGGGCCTGGACGTTCAGGCTGTAGTCGTCGTGGCTGAACTCGCAACGGCCCAGCACCGCTTGGGGGATCTTCTTGACCGTGAGGTTGGGCCACTGCGCGGCGTCGCCCAGCCAGGCGCCGCAACAGACGACGAGGCTGCGGTTGGGCCCCACTTCACGTGCCAATTCGCTCAGGTGCGCATCGGACAGGATCGCGGTCGTGGCGTAGAGGAAGTCGGTCTCGGAGGAGCGGCCTTGCTGCCAGAAGACCTCTTGCGAGGGCTCGTAGCGGAAGCCTTCGAGCTTGCACACCGCCTCGGCCAGCATCTCGGGATGGAATGCCGGGTCGATGACCCACTGGCCCCAGGCGTCGCGTTTCAAGAGCGAGGGCGCGAGCCTGTAGTAGCGGAAGCCGCCGCCGCCCTTCCAGCCGGTCGCCTCGGTCACGCCGCCTGGGTCCTGACCGTCGATCACCTTTTTGAGGCGCGGGATGATGTGGGTGTGGCAGTGCTCTCCCAGCTCGACCATGATCCAGCGGCGGTTCATTTTGTGGGCGACGGCTCCGGTGGTACCGGAGCCGGCGAAGGAGTCGAGGACGAGGTCTCCTGGGTTTGTGGCGATGGTGAGGATTCGGTGGATGAGGCGTTCGGGTTTAGGTGTCGCGAAAGGCTCGGTGCCCGCGAGCAACTTGTTTAGGTGATCCCTCTTCGCTTCTTGGTTG
>JBMOIG010000393.1:0-2017 GCA_049317445.1 Myxococcota bacterium
CCCATCTCGCGCATCGTCACGAGCTCGGGCTGCGTGTAGTTGAAGCCGAGCGCCGCTCGGTATCCGGGTGTCGCGCGTCCGCGCACACCTTCCTGGAGGCCGAGCGCGAACTGGCGGGATCGAGCACGGTTGCCGAACCGCTGCATCGCCCCCGACGCTGCGCGACCGGGGCGGCCGAACCGCTGCAGCATCCTGTGCCCGAAGCCGTGCCCGAACGTCGCACCGGTGGCGAGGTGCTGCCCGACCGCGCCACCGTAGCCCTCTCCCAGCGCCACGATCGTCTTGGTGATGGGACCGAGCAGCTTGCGCACGGTTGCGCTGCCGGCCGCTGCGGCGAGCGCCTCCGGGACAAGCTCGAGACCGGCCTTCTTCTCTTTGGGCTTGAGCCGGTTCTCCGCCATGTCGACGATCTTGGCGAGCACGAGCGCGCCGAGCACGCCGCCGGCCGCGCCGCCCGCCATCGAGGCGCCGACCCGGCGAGGCAGCTTCCCGCTCAGACCGCCCTTGCGCAGCTTGGCGTTCTCGACCGCCGTCTCGATGCCGCGACTGATCGCGCCGGCACCGGCGCCCGTCAGAATCGGCACCACGTACTTGGCGTTCGAGTTGGGGTTGTCCTTGGACTTGCTGCGGCCGGCCGCGATGCCGGCGGCGGTGGCGAGGGCGAGCGGAACCTTGTAGACCGAGCGCGTAACACCGAGCACGGCACCACGGCTGGCAGCCGTGATCGGACTCGCCCCGCTGACACGGGCGTCGAGCGCCCGCTCGAAGAAGCCCTTACCGCCGGCAAGCGCCGCGGTGGACGCGCCGATCAGTGCGAAGCCCTTCGCACGGTCTTCCTTGCTGTCCGACTGCAACAGGCGGGTACCGCGCAGGAACAGGGGCGCGGTCAGGATGCCCATGCCGCCGCCGATCGCGCGGCCTACTCCGCGACCACCGGCGTTGCGGCGCAGCAGCTGCATCGCCGACTGTCGGCTGCCCAGCAGTTTCTGCTCGACCGTGCCCTCGAGACTGGCCTTGGGGATGTCGCCGAGAACGGCCTTGGCGCCGAACAGCGGAGCCGCCAGGAGGACCTCTCTGCCGTAGCCGGGTTGATCGTCCTTGCGGTCTGCCATGCGCGCCTTCCCGTTATCCGCCAATCTTCTTCAGCAGATGCTCGATCATGGGTGGCGCCATAGCGAACGGCAGACCACGCAGCTCGAGGTACCAGGACCCGACCTCGGGCACCCAGTCGATGATTGTACGGTCGGGAGGGAAGTTGGCAGTAGCCGTGGTGAGCCGATCTCTGAAGTCCTTCGGGAACGGCTTGCCCTTTTCGGGCCAGAAGTGGACCTGCAGCCTGTCGTCGCCGACGATGTACTCGGCGGTGGTGCCGCAGGGGCGGGTGTCTGCCTTCTCGATCTTGACGGGGGTCGGTACGAGCGACTGCACGCTCGCGAGCGCCCGCAGCATGTCTTCCGGGTTCATGGGTCAGTCTCCTCGTGCTGGGGTGGGGGCAGTGCGGGCAGATCCGCCAGCGACTCGATCGACGAGATCTCACGACGGCCGAGACGAAGTGCGACCTGCACGACCCCGTCCATGGCGGCGCGCACCGCATCCTCGCTGCGGCTCATGTGCTCGATCGCCTCGAACACGTTACCGGCCCACAGCTTCCCGGCAAGCGCGAGGTTGTGGTCGTTCCGCTGCGACCCCAGCTCCTCGAACCGCATGATCGACTCGTGGTACACGATGCCGACCGCATCCTTCGCGGCCACGTCACCGCGGTACCCCAGCTTCCACAGCGTCAGCTTCTCGCCGCGCTGGTAGCAGAACCGAAGGAACCAGCCTGACGGGTGCTTCTCGAAGTAGTCGTGCCACTCGAGCTGGGACAGCAGTTCTCGGTCCCAGAAGTAGTGCGCGTAGTGCGCGACCGACTCCTCGGACAGGTTCAGGTTGAACAGCGCGCCAAGCTCCGCGACCCGACCGGGCGCACACCCCGCCAGCAGCAGCGAGTCGACGACACGCCGCGAGCTGGGCGTGT
>JBMOIG010000394.1:0-2007 GCA_049317445.1 Myxococcota bacterium
CGGATGCGCTCCGGGACCAGGTCCTGGACGGTCCACAGCTCCTTGTAGCGCAGCGAGTCACGGTTGTCGGGCTCGGCGGTGCCGCGGCTGATCGCGAGCAGCTTCTCGGACGTCGCCAACAACGCCTTGCCCTCGATCTTGCTGAAGGGCGCGCCGATCGTACTGGCGGTGGTGTCGGGACGTAGCTTGGACTCGGCGTACTGCTTGCGAATCGTGTCGGCCGCCTCGGCCTCTCCGCCGACGAACCGGCTGTCCAGCGCCTTCGCGAGCTTGACGAGGTCGCCGCGGTCCTTCTGCGACGCCAGCGTCTCGTACAGCTGCGTCCCCCAGGCCGACCGCATGTCGTTCTCGGGCACACCCAGCGTCTTGAGGACGGGGACGAGCGCCACGTTCGTGCTGCCGTACCGCATGACGAACTGGCGCTTCTCCGGGTAGAAGTCGAGGCGGAAACCGCGCCCCTTCTCCAGGTTGACCTGCGCCTCGAGTTCGCCGTTCTGGCGCTGCCGCGTGAAGATGCCGGACTTCAGACGCCACTGGTTGTCGACCTGGTACTCCTTGCCATCGACGATGAAGCTGTAGCGGCGCGTCAGCTTCGGCACGGACGCCAGCCGGACACCGTCAGCCTTGTCCAGCACCTTTCCGGTCTGCTTGTCGCGGAGTGTGAAGTCGCCGTACAGGTTGGTGGCCCACGTGCGGTTGCGCATGCGAGCCTTCTTCTGCGACTCGATGTCGTCGATGTCGACGTCGTCGCCGGCGTACACGCGCGAGACGTCGAGCGTGTGCTCGCGTCCTTCGAGGGGGAAGTACGCCTTGATCGCGTCGATCGTCCCGTCTTCGAGCGATTTCATCGCTCTGGTGGGATCGAGCATGGTTGTCATGCGTCTCTCTCGCGCCGCAAGTCGAGCAGCAGTACAGGTACAAGAAACATGAAGGAGGCGAAACACCGCCGCCTGCAGGAGCAGTATGCCAGAGGTTTGCCCGAACTCCTCCCTCGAAGAGTTCGACGATGACGTTGTCGAGGCCCTGAGTATCGGCGACGCCGACGAGCGCGACGACCGCTAGGGCGGTCAGATCTGCGCGCGACCACCTGCGGCTCTTGGGGGCAGCTGCTCGGGCAGCGCCCTCAAGGGCCGGTTGGCCGCTCCGCCCTGCCCATTCACCTTAGCGTTGACGATCTCGTACAGCTGCGGGCTCTGCTCGCGCAGCTGCATCAGCAGGCGGTACCGGACGGTCTCATCGCGCACGGCCTGCAGCTGAGACACGAAGCTGTCCGCCTGGGCCTGCAGGTCGACGCCCGGCCCCTGTGCCGACACCTGGCTCTGATCGACGCCGCCCGACGGTTGCTGCTGCTGCTGCTGCTGCTGCTGCTGCTGCTGCTGCTCGGGGCTTGGCCCCACGGCGGCTTGCGCGACGACCTGCCCCTTGGCCTGGATGAGTTGCATCTGCCCCTGCGTGCGGGCCTGCTCCAGACCCTGCGTGCGGGCGCGACCGGCCTGCTGCTTGAGCTCGTTCTCGACCTGTTTCTGCTCGTGCTCGAAGTCGTAGTCGCGGCCCTGCATGAAGGTCGAGCTCGACAGCTTCTGCTTGTCGACCAACTGGAGATCGAAGTTGGCGCGGGCCAGATCGTCCGCCATCTTGAACGGCTTGAACGTGACGCGGATGGCGTCGCGGCCGAGACCGTGCGCGATGCGCTGCGTGACGAAGTCGACCAAGTGCTCCATGTCCTGCCGGTTCGTGAGGAACTCGTTCTCCATCGCGCGCATGTTGACGTTGGCGCCCGAGTACATCGCCTCGCCGTAGAAGAAGCCGGTCGGCACGCCCATGCCCGCGATGATCATGTCGGAGTAGGCGCGCAGCTCCTGGTACAGCGCCAGCGACCGACCCTGCCCGCCCATGATCTGCTGGCCGATCGGTACCGGCATGACCGCGATGTGGCCGGGGTCACGCTTCCACGCCTCCAGCTCCTTCGTGCGCTGCTCACGCTCCTTCGTGCGATCCTCACGCTCC
>JBMOIG010000395.1:0-2002 GCA_049317445.1 Myxococcota bacterium
CGCGGGCCCTGCCAAGGTCACGGCGCGACACCTGGCGCGCAGCGCGCTGCTGTATGTGCGCCAGTCGACGGCCCGGCAAGTTCTGGAGAATCAAGAAAGTACCCGACGGCAGTACGCGCTGCGCGAGCGCGCCATTGCCTTGGGCTGGCCGGCCCAGCAGGTCGAGACGATTGACTCGGACCTGGGCCAATCGGGCGCAAGTGCCGTGGATCGCGTGGGCTTTCAGCGGCTTGTGGCCGAGGTCTCGATGGGCCACGTGGGCATCGTGCTGGGCCTGGAGGTCTCGCGGCTTGCCCGCAACAGCAGCGACTGGCACCGCCTGCTCGAGCTGTGCGCGCTGGGCGATACGCTCATTCTCGACGAAGATGGCCTGTACAATCCCAATGACTTCAACGATCGCCTGCTCCTGGGCCTCAAGGGCACCATCAGCGAGACCGAGCTGCACATGCTGCGGGCGCGGCTGCGCGGCGGAGCCCTGGCCAAGGCCAAGCGCGGCGAACTGCAGATGCGCTTGCCCGTGGGCCTGGTGTACGACCCGCTGGGTCGGGTGGTCAAGCATCCTGACCAGGCCGTGCGCGAGGCGGTCGAGCTGTTTTTCGCCACTTTTGAGCGCCTTGGCGCGGCTTGTGCCGTCGTCCGACACTTTACCCGCCAGGGGCTCGCCTTTCCGGTGTACGCGGGGCACGCGGCGGCGCCGGGCCAGGTGCTGTGGGGGCGACTGAACACGTCGAGAGCTGCGATTATGCTGCACAATGTGCGCTACGCCGGCGCCTACGCCTACGGGCAGACACGCCGTCACAGGCTGCCCAAGGGCTCGTACAAGGCCGACAAACTTCCCAGAGATCAATGGCATACCTTGCTACTCGACGTATATCCCGGCTACATCACCTGGGCGCAGTTTGAGGCCAACCAGCGCACGCTGGCCGCCAATGACCTCAAGGTCGGCCTGCACGCCAAGCCGTCGCTAGCCCGGGAGGGGCCGGCCCTGCTGCAGGGTCTAACGGTGTGCGGCAAGTGCGGTCGGCGCATGGGAATTCACTATGCCTACCACGCTGGCAAAGCGATTGCGCCGGTTTACGTCTGCAATTCAGGGTGCCAGTACGAGGAGGAGGTATGCCAGCGCATTCCGGGCGATTTCATCGACAAGGCCATCAGTCAGCTTATCATCGCAACGATGACCCCGCTGGCGACCCAGATGGCCCTGTGCGTGCATGCCGAGCTGCAAACCCAGCAGGATCAGGCGGATCTTCATCGTCGTCGACAAGTAGAGCGCGCCGAGCGCGAGGTCGAACTCGCCCGCCAACGCTACCTGCTGGTCGATCCTGGCCACCGCCACGTCGCAGCGACGCTGGAGGCCGACTGGAACGAGCGACTGCGCGACCTCGAGTCGACGCGCGCAGAAGTCGAGCGACAACGGCAGCTTGCACGTGCCGAACTCGACCAGGCCGCGCGCGACCGACTCGATACCCTAAGCGGCGACTTTCAGGCCGTGTGGACCGACCCGCAGACTCCGCAGCGCGAGCGCAAGCGCTTGCTATCGCTACTGATCGAGGATGTTACCCTGCGGCGGGTGCGCAGCCTCGTCGACGTGCATGTGCGCTTTCGCGGTGGCACCACCCATTCGCAGCGGGTGGCGATTCCCAAGAACATCAACGAACGGCGGGCGACCCACCCGCAAGCCAAGGAGCTGATTGCGCAATGGCCCGACGTGCCCAAGAGCGAGATCGCCGAGCGCCTCAACGCCCTGGGCTACCGCGGTGGCGCTGGCGGCGAGTGGACTGCGGCCAAGGTCCAGTACATCAAGTGGGCGTATCGACTTGGCAATGTCCGCGAGCGCGTGCGACCCGAGGGCTACCTCGCCGGCACGGAGATGATCCAACTTCTGGGCATCAGCCAGGGCAGAGTCATGCAGCTGCGCAAAAGCGGAGAACTCTTCGCCATTAAACCAGGCGGGAACACCTACAGCTTCCTGCCGCTCGAGCAGCAACCCGAAGCCATTCGC
>JBMOIG010000396.1:0-1999 GCA_049317445.1 Myxococcota bacterium
CGCGCGGACGGATTCGCTGTACGAGAGTAGCGGGCGAGGTAGACGACGTTTGAAAGATTGCGGTTGACGAGGTGTGGCCGGAGGTGTATTTTGCTGACCTAGCTTCGCGTGCCGAGACAGATGCCCCTCCAGTCCTCAAGCTCGAGCTGCGCCAAGCCATAGGCTGCTTTCCGCGCAACCAGGAGACGACAAGATGACGCACTTTAATCGCCGCAACTTCATGCAGTGGCTCGGCGCTGCTGGACTCCTTAGTAGCGTGGGCGGGTCGTTGACCGGCTGCGGCGACGACAGCACTGCTGTCAACCCCGTTCCCGTCCCTAGCGCAAAAGAGCTTGGAACGCTGCACTTCGACTTATCCCACACCAACCCCGAATCCGACCACGTGCTCATTGTCGGCGCGCGGCGCTATCCACTGTCGCGCCACACGGAAGAAACGCGCGGGCTGCACCGTGAACGCAACCCTGGCCTTGTCGCGGTGCCCGACCACCTTCTCACCCACTTCGCGGTCGCCGTGCCGTTTCCCGTCAACGCAGCCCAGAGCTTCCGCGTCGAGCACCAGCACCCAGACACCACCCGTCGCCCCTACCTGTCTGTGATGGGCATCCGCTTGCCGTCGTCGGTTACAGGCAGCGCGGCGAGCAAGCTCAGTGCCGCTAAGATGAAAACGCTGGGGTTGACTCCCCAAGACGACTCGGTGGCCGACATCAACGACCTGGCCGACTTCGTTAACATGACCGACGCCGCCTTGTGCATCGTCTGCCACCACCCAGAACTGCTGTCGATCGACCCCGAGGTGCTGGCGACCGTGCTCGGCCACATCAGCGACACCCGGTCGTTCCAGGATTTGGTCGTGTCCCTGGCAACCCAAGGGCGCGCCCAGAGCATCGAGGGCTGGGACGAGGGTTGGGAGGGCTGGGCAAATGGGCAGATTGCCAATGACATGGACGGCAACCCTGTACCTGACACCAAGGGTGGATTCCGCTGGGTCTACGTGTACACGGATGCGACCAACGCGGCGCTGCGTCCGGTGGTGCAACAAGCCCTAACGGCGGTGCGCAACGATCCGACGCTGGATGGCAAGCGCTACAAGACGCTGACGGGGATGCACGCGATCGACGGCTCCGCGGGGGTTCAGACCCGTGCGCTGGGGAAGTCCCGATCGTCGCTGACTGCCAACACGCCGTACCAGTACAAGCTGTCGGACGAAGACTGGAAGAGCGGGCGCAAGATCGAGATCGATAGCATTACGAACCGCACCATCAACATGACCGTTTCGCACTCGTACTTCCGTCACATGGGGGTGTACGTGCGGTTTGCGGATGTCGACGGCAACCTGGTGGCGTTGAGTGACCTTTCGGCGGACGAGAGGCCGGAGAGCACGGCGCTGGACAAGAAGTACGCGCACTTTCTGGGGCTGATGGATCCGCCCCAACGGCTGCTGGGCATTCCGTTCGAGCTTGAGCTGTCTGAGGAGTATTCCTTTACGATTCCGACGGGCGCCACCTCGGCGGAGATACTGTGCGCCTCGCTGGGAATAGGGTCGTTGCCCAACTCCCACGCCAAGTACGAGGACGTGGAGGTCGTGGGATCGGCCGTCACCGGGATTTTCGAGCTAGCGTTGCCGGCGTTCTTCATGGCCTGGGGCGTGGGCGTTGACAAGATGGAGGCTCCGGGGGGCAAGAAAGTCCTGGCCGCGTTCCTCAAGTGGCTGCTGGAGAACTTTGTCATCAGTGCGGCGGTGCGCGGGATTTTCGCGGCATCGGGGGTCCCCTCCGGCGACATCTTCGCAAGCTGAGGCATGGACATGGTCATGTCGCTCATCCGCACCTCGCCGGCGGTGGTCGTGGACCTGCTCGAGTGGGGCGCTGAGGTATCGGCGGAAGAAGCCCTCGAGGAGAGCCTGCCCGTCGTGGGCGAGATCATCCTGGCCGCCGAGATCCTCGGCACCCTCGCGGAAATCACCGAGACGGTCGTCGACATCTTCTGTTCCCCTTGGGTC
>JBMOIG010000397.1:0-1997 GCA_049317445.1 Myxococcota bacterium
GAAACCTCGAACGAGAGGCGGCGCATCTCCGAGTACGGTCGAAGCGGCTCGCATCTGAACCGCCATGTCGACTCGGTGTTGTCGGCAGGCAAGTGCATCTGGTACCGAGCCATCGCCGTGAACAGCAAGGCTGACGCAAGAGTCTTGCAGGACCGACTGCTTGCGAAGTTCGGCTATCCGTGGAATCGGCACGGCCAGTAGTAGTTGCCCCCCTGGGCTGTACGACGTCGCCCACCGAACACGGCCGAGAACCTACGCGGCTTGCCCTCGACCGAGGAACCGCTCGAGACCTTCCTGAATCTGCCCGGTACCGTAGCCCTCAGCCAGCACCACTGTGAGCCCCGGCACCTTCAGGGCGAACACCTTGTCGGTGACCGAGTGCCCGATGAAGCGCTGCAGCACGATCGCGATGTCGTACTTGCCGCTCTTGAGCTTCTTCACCTCGGTCTGCACCGCACGGGGCGAGCCCTCAGGCATGGCCGGCCACTCGAGCACCGCAAAATCGAACCGCTCCTTCAACCGCGGAATTCGCTCCTGCCGACCGTCACCGCCCAGAATCACCGCTCGCTTGCCGCGGGTCAGGGCGAGGTAGGGCCAGTCGTTGTGCGGCGCGGGCTCCGGCTGCGACTCCGATACGGCGCTCGTCACCGCGCGGGCGATTCGCTGTCGCTCGACGGTGTCGGCGAGCGCGTCCAGGTGCTCGGCGAGCGGCCCGACCCACCGCGGGTCCGCGTCCTTGACGCCGAGCGCGACGAGCTCGTCGACGATCGGCAGCCAGTGCTCGCTCGACTCGGTGGTGACCAGCGTCCGCAGCCTGCGGAAGGCGTCGTCGATCTGGCTGTCGCGCGACCGCCCGGGGACCGGCGGCGCGGCGAGCGAGCGTCCCGTCAGCTCGTCGATCTTCTCTTCGGCCGCCAGCGCATCCTGGAGCCATGACCCGTGCAGCGGCTCGTGCGCCCGCGCGAGGCCGTGCACGCGCCGGGCGACGCCGAACTCGAGCGCCCGAGTCAGCATCTTGAAGAGCTTGGTCAGCCCGTCCAGCGAGGCGCCGCGGTCCAGGTACGCTTGGTCCTGGAGCATGCGCACTCGCGCGGCCAGCCAGGTCAGCACGAGGTAGCGTTCCTCCTGATCGAGCGCCACCAAGTCGTTCCACACCACCTTCTGCGGCAGCGACAGGACCTGATTGCGGTACAGGCCGGCATCGAGGTCGCGTCGGGGCGTTCGCCCGACCGCGGCGCGCATTCGCCCGAGCACCGACTCTACCGGCGCCACGGGCTTGGCCTCGCGGGCACCGCTCATGCTGGCCTGCAGCATGCGCAGCGTATCCGGCGCTACCTCGGCCAAGGGCTTGGGCGCTGGCACGATCGGACGCGTCGCCATAGGCACGCAGGCCGGGGCGAACTCGGCCACGGGCTCGGCGGATGCGTCCAGTGGCATCGGCGGATCCAGCTCGGGAGACGCGACTTGCCCGGCGACCTCTGCCGCCGTGTCGTCCTCCGCCGCGACGAGCGCGGGCGCCGGCACCACGAAAAGCTCGGTGACGGGGCGCGCGGCGGGCGGGTTCGGCTGGGACAGCATCGCCAGGCCCAGCTTGAGCGCCGCCTCCTGCACGGGCACCCACGCCTCGGCCGCGCGGGCGGCAAACAGCCGCGCGACCTCGGGATCTTCGCTGGCGATCCGCAGCTGCTCCTGCCACGCCGACCAGGCGGCCCTGGCCTGCTCGAGCAGGACATCCACGTGCGGATCCTCACACTTGGGCAGTTCGGAGATCATCGTCGTGACCCTCCTTGCACTTGCCGTGCTGCGCCGTCTTGACAGTCAACGCCGCAGGTCCGGACGGATTCATCGGTGCGCCCATGACGCCAGCTCAGACCGTTTCTTCGAGCGCGGCCAGCTGTCCGCCGCGATCCGCATGATCCCGACCATGGTACCCCGGCTCGAAAGCCTCGGCCTCCCGCGCGTGCTCGCGGATCTGTGCACTCGCGAGCGGGGCCTGA
>JBMOIG010000398.1:0-1972 GCA_049317445.1 Myxococcota bacterium
CACCCGACGACGCCCGAGCTACCACCGCTGGACGACGACGGCTTCAACGAAACGCTCGCCCGTCTGGCCAAGGCGCTGGGTCACCCGGCGCGGGTGGCGATCCTGCGCCTGCTGCTACGCCGCAACGACTGCGTGTGCGGCGAGATCGTCGACGAGCTGCCGCTGGCCCAGTCTACCGTCTCGCAACACCTCAAGAGCCTGAAGGAAGCCGGGCTGATCCGCGGCGAGATCGACGGTCCCCGCGTTTCGTACTGCGTCAATCCGGCGACCATCGCCCAGCTGCGCGTGCTGATCGCTCTGCTGTGAGCCTACCCTGAACGCCCGGCCAGGCCGTGTCGACGCCCTGAGGTCCCCCATGCCCCCGAAATCCCCCGCAAACGAAGCCAGCATCGTCCAACGCCTGTCGTTTCTGGACCGCTACCTGACGCTGTGGATCTTCCTGGCGATGGCGGTGGGCGTGGGCGGCGGCTACCTGTTCCCGGGCGTCGTGCCGTTCGTCAACCAATTCAACGTGGGCACGACCAACATCCCCATCGCCATTGGATTGATCGTGATGATGTACCCGCCGCTGGCCAAGGTGCGGTACGAGGAGATGGGCGCCGTGTTCCGCAACAAGCAGGTGCTGGCCCTGTCGCTGGTGCAGAACTGGATCGTGGGGCCGATCCTGATGTTCGCGCTGGCCGTGGGCTTTCTGCACTTCCTGCCGCTGGCGCTTGGGGCGTCGGAAGCGGCGATGGTCACCAACCACGAGTACATGGTCGGCCTGATCCTCATCGGTCTGGCGCGCTGCATCGCCATGGTCATCGTGTGGAACGAGCTGGCCAAGGGCGACACGGAGTACTGCGCGGGGCTGGTCGCGCTGAATTCGGTATTTCAGGTGCTGCTCTATTCGGTATACGCGTACGTGTTCATCACCGTGGTGCCCATCTGGTTCGGCGTGAAGGGCACCGACGTCGCCATCACCATCGGCGACATCGCCAAGAGCACGTTCCTCTACCTGGGCGTGCCGTTCCTGGCCGGCATCGTCACGCGTTTCACCCTGATCAAGCTCAAGGGCAAGAACTGGTACCACGCGGTCTTCATCCCGAAGATCAGCCCGCTGACGCTCGTCGCCCTGCTCTTCACCATCGTCGTCATGTTCTCGCTCAAGGGCGAAACCATCGTGCAGTTGCCCCTGGACGTGCTGCGTATCGCCGTGCCGCTGCTGGTCTATTTCGTACTGATGTTCTTCGTGTCGTTCTGGATGTCGAAGAAGGTCGGCGCGACGTATGCCCAGTCGGCCACGCTGTCGTTCACTGCGTCGTCGAACAACTTCGAGCTCGCCATCGCTGTCGCGGTCGCCACGTTCACCCTCCACCACGGCGCAGCGTTGGCGGCGGTCATCGGTCCGCTGGTCGAGGTGCCGGCGCTGATCGGCCTGGTCCACGTGTCGCTGTGGCTGCGCAAGAAGTGGTTCGGTCACGAGGCCGTTCCGACGGCGGCGCGCTGATCCCGTTCAGAATCCAGGGGGTTGCATGAAGGGCATCCTGTTCCTGTGCGTGGCCAACTCGGCCCGCAGCCAAATCGCAGAAGGCATCGGACGCGCGCTGGCCCCGGCGGGCGTCGCTGTCTGGTCGGCCGGCTCGCACCCCACGCGCGTGCGTCCAGAAGCCGTGCAAGTGCTGGCCGAGGTGGGCATCGACGCGACGCAGCACTTCTCGAAGCACGTCAACGACATCCCGGCCGACCAGATCGACACCGTGATCACGCTGTGTGCCGAAGAGGAGTGCCCGCTGTTCTTGGGCAAGGCAGAGCGACTGCACTGGGGCCTGCCCGACCCGGCGGCGGTCGCGGGGACGGCAGACGAGCGGTTGGATGCGTTTCGCGCGACGCGGGACGAGATCCGGCGGCGGATCGTGGGGCTGGTGTCAGGACTTGACACTTGACATCTTTTGGCACGGGTCCGGTCCGACGCGCCGACATGGCAACGCCT
>JBMOIG010000399.1:0-1968 GCA_049317445.1 Myxococcota bacterium
CAGGTCGCGCGGAACTAGACCTCCTGCCCCGGACCCCGGCACCCCAAAAGGACCGTATAGCTGCCCGCAGGACACCGAGAGCAGCGGATCGTCCGCCAGCTTGCGAGCGAAGGTCTCGAGGTCGGCACGGTGTGCATCGGCCGCTTCGCCGTTCGCGCGAAGCTCGTGGACCACAAACACGGCAAGCGCGGCTCGCTCCCGAGCTGCTTCGATCAGCGTGCCCGCGACCGCGTGCACGAGCTGATAGCGCAAGCCAAGCACTGCCGAACCCAAGCCGTCCCGGAACAGCGCTTCCGCGAGTTGCTCGATGCGCTTGGGAACCTTCGACCCACTCCGCAGCGTTCCCGCCTTGCGCGCTTCGCTCACGATTGGACCGAACGGCTCGTTGGTCTTGGCCTCGATGCAGACGAGCGTCCTACCCGCCGGTCCGACTCCGTGCGCAACCAAGTCGTGGAAACGCCCGTTGCCGCGGAAGTCGTCGAGCCGCGTCTCCAGCTCTGGCTCAGCACGCCCAATCCGAAGGTGGCGGGTGAGTTCGTGCGTGTCGAACAGAGCGACAAGCTCTTGAGGTACCTGGGGACTGCCGGTCCGAAGCCAGGCCTTCGCACACTCCTTGGCGCTGTGCCCGTCCTTCCACTGGTACTGCCGCTGGGGTCCGGCGTAGCGACGCCAGTCCTCCAAGTCACGTATCGGCACTCGGCCGATCACCTCAACCTGCCTCATGGTTCGCCCCCTCACGTTGGTGACTGTCGAGAGCCGGCGTAGCCAGTTTCCGGCTCCGAGCCTGGGCCAAGGCGGGGCGCGAGCGACGCGTGCCTGGCCACCAGTGCCCGCGCCCAAGCCGACACGCCGGAGTCGTGCGGGACCACGAACTCCTGACCGCGGCCGGCAGACTGGAAGTAGCCTCGGCGCCACGGAGAAGGGTGGTACGAGATGGTGGCGTCTCGGAACACCTCACGCGGAAGGTCCCAGTGGCTTCTCGTGTGCCCGGTCTTCGTCAGGACGAGGTCAGGGTGATAGTCGAACACGCCGTGCCCGGGTCGGTTGACCCACGACAGACGCGGTCTGGCGATGAACAGCGAGTCTCCCGCGCAGGGATCGAGTCGGCGAGCCACGACGTGCGGGTGATCGCTCGCCCACGCCGAAACCGGGTGCTCGCCGTCGAGCGCGAGTTCCGAGTCGACCTGCAGGTATCCGAAGATGACGTGCAGGTTCGGTCCGTCGAAGCGCAGACGACCGGATTCCCATCGCGTCGCGCGGAACCATCCGAAGAACAAGAACAAGTCTCGCGCACCCACGCGATGGCCGTGCAGATGCTCGAGCGCGGCGTTGGCCTGCCCGAAACCACCGCGCCAACCGCGCTTCCTCGGCTTCACTTCGTGGCGAAGGTCCGGATCGACGTGGCACCAGCCGGAGGCACTTCGAAGGCCCAGCATCTCGAGCAACTGCGCGTACGTGTGACCGCCGTGGCGCAGCTCCGCGAAGCAGTCGGCGTCGTCCGAGGGGATCGGGAGGCTGAGCAGGGTGCCATCGGGCAAGATGGGCGAGGGACCGCCGCCGGCCTTGGAATCGAAGCCCTTGCGGCTCAGGATCACGTTCATCTGCCGCCTCAACGTTGCGTCGTTCTCTGTCAGCGTCGTTCTCGATCAGGCCCTCGCAGAGCTCGGCCAAACTGTCCACCGTCGGCTATGACCCGAAGTTCTGCTCTGGCGGCGGCACGGGCCCCTGGCCGACGGTATTCTGTATGCGCAGCATCAGCTTGTGGCGCAGGTCGAGCGGGTCGGTCCAGCAGATGTGGTTGAACTGCCGGGTGTCGAAGTGCACGTCGCGGAGGCAGTCTTCGCGGACGGTCCAGATCACCGGCTTGCCGAGCCCCTGTGCGAACCCCGCCTCGTAGTACACGCCGGGCACCTGCGGCGGGCGCATGTGCGTGGGACGTTGCGCGCCCAGGATAGCGCCGGTCATGTC
>JBMOIG010000400.1:0-1963 GCA_049317445.1 Myxococcota bacterium
CCGGTCTGCGGCGGCGGCTCGATGTCGAGGCGGCGATGGCTGAGGTGTCGCGGCGGTTCGTTCCCGGCGATGTGGACCTGGAAGAAATCTTGGCGATCCTGGGCCGCGCCGTGGGGGTCGATCGCGCGTACATCTTCGAATTCCGCAAGCATGGTGAGGTGATCGACAACACCTTCGAGTGGTGCGCGCCCGGCTCGCCGCCCCTGAAGCACGTGCTGCAGAATCTGCAGTCGTCGAACACTCCGTGGGCGATGCGGCAGCTGGCCAACTTCCAGACCATCGTGGTGCCGTCTGTGGCCGAACTGCCGGTCGAAGCTGCACCAGAGCAAGTCATCTTCGGGCGTCAGGGCATCCGGGCGATGCTGTTGATGCCGATCCGGGCGCTGGGTGGCGGGCTGGCTGGCTACGTGGGCTTCGACGACACGCGGGAGACGCGCGAATGGACCGAAGATGAACAAAGGATGCTGCGGGTCGCCAGTGAAATCCTGACGTTGCACTTTGCCCGGTTGGAGACGGAGCGGGCCCTGCGGCGGTCTGAGACCAACTTCCGGATGTTGACTGAGGCGACGCCCGAGGCCGTGGTCGTGCACCACGACGGTCTGCTGGTCTACGTCAACCCGGCGGCGGCTCGCATGTTCGCTGTGGCCTCGCCCGACCAGCTGCTGGGCCGCAGGGTGCTCGACTTCGTACATCCCGACGACCACTCGGCAGTGCGGGAACGCCTGGGGCGAGCGGGGAGCAGCGAGGGCCCCCTGCCGGTCAGCGTAGAGCGACTGCTTCGCCGCGATGGCACCATCGCGTTGGCCGAAGTCGCGGCGATGCCCGTGACATTCGACGGGGTGCGCTCAGTGCTGATCATCGCCCGGGACGTGTCAGAGGAGCGCAAGCTCGCCCACCGTCTACAGTTTGCCGACCGCATGGTGTCGGTGGGGCGGCTGGCCGCGGGCGTCGCCCATGAGGTCAACAACCCGCTGGCCTACCTGATGGGCAACCTCGAGTTCGTCGCCGCTGAGGTTTCGGCACTGCGGCAGCGACTGGCCACGCTGGACCGGCCGCTGGAGCTTGCGCCTCGACTGACCGAGCTGGGTGAGGCCGTCGCAGCGGCGTCCGACGGTGCTGAGCGGGTTCGCAAGATCGTGAGAGATCTCAAAACCTTCTCCCGTCCTGACGAGGACCGCCCGGGCCCCGTGGATCTGCGCGATGTGCTGGAGGTTTCCGTCAGCATGGCGTGGCACGAGATCCGTCATCGCTCACGCCTAATGCGCGACTGGGCCAGTGTCGACGGCGAGGACGCGTTGGTCGAGGCGAGCGAGACCCGGCTGGGGCAGGTCTTCGTCAACTTGCTCGTCAATGCCGCACACGCGGTGCCAGAGGGGGCGCCGGAACGACACGAAATCCGTGTGTCGCTGCGCCGCGAGGCCGAGTGGCTCGTCGCCGTGATCTCCGACACCGGTGTGGGCATCGATGCCGATGTCCTTCCACACGTGTTCGAACCGTTCTTCACCACCAAGCCGGTGGGCCTGGGGACGGGTCTGGGCCTGTCGATCTGCCACGGCATCGTGACAGGCCTGGGGGGAGAGATCTCGGTCGAGAGCCAGCGAGGGCGCGGCACGAAGGTCCGGGTGGCGCTGCGGCCGTGGCGTGGGTCGCATCGGCAGTCGGGCGCCGGGCGCAGCTCCGTGATCCTGTTGGGGAACGAGGCCAAGCGACGCCGCGTACTGGTGGTCGACGATGAGGTGCTGATCGGCAAGATGGTGACGCGGGTGCTCGGAGCCCAGCATGAGGTCATGTCCGTCACGACCGCGAAGGACGCGCTGCGTGCGCTGGATGCGGGCCGGGAATTCGACGTCATCCTGTGCGACCTGATGATGCCCGAGATGACCGGAATGGATCTGCACGCCGAGCTTGTCACGCGTCACCCCAAACACGCCCGCCGCATGGTCTTCCTGTCGGGCGGCGCTTT
>JBMOIG010000401.1:0-1963 GCA_049317445.1 Myxococcota bacterium
AAAGCGCCGCCCGACAGGAAGACCATGCGGCGGGCGTGTTTGGGGTGACGCGTGAGGAGCTCGGCGTGCAGGTCCATGCCGGTCATCTCAGGCATCATGAGGTCGCACAAGATGACGTCGAATTCCCGACCTGTATCCAGCGCACGCAGCGCGTCCTTTGCGGTCGTGACGGACATCACCTCATGCTGCGCGCCAAGTACCCGCGTCACCATCTTGCCGATCAGCACCTCGTCGTCGACCACCAGCACGCGGCGTCGCGAGGCTTCGTTCCCCAACAAGAGCACGGAGCTGCGACCGGCGCCGGACTGGCGATGCGACCCACGCCATGGCCGCAGGGCAACCCGAACCTTGGTGCCGCGTCCGCGCCGGCTCTCGACCGAGATCTCTCCCCCCAGGCCCGTCACGATGCCGTGGCAGATCGACAGGCCCAGGCCGGTGCCCACGCCGACCGGCTTGGTGGTGAAGAACGGCTCGAACACGTGCGGGAGGACCTCTGCATCGATACCCACGCCGGTGTCGGCGATGACGGCGACGAGCCACTCCGACTCGCGGCGCAGCGACACGCGGATCTCGTGCTGCTCTGGCGCACCCTCCGGCACCGCGTGCGCGGCGTTGACCAGCAGGTTGAGGAAGACCCGTCCCAGCCGGGTCTCACTCGCCTCGACCAGCGCGTCCTGTCCGTCGACACTGGCCCAGTCGCGCATCAGTCGTGACCGGTGGCGGATCTCGTGCCACGCCATGCTGACGGACACCTCAAGCACTTCTCGCAGGTCCACGGGACCCGGACGGTCCTCGTCGGGACGGGAAAACGCCTTGAGATCTCGAACAATCTTGCGCACTCGCTCGGCGCCATCGGCCGCCGCCGCCACAGCCTCGCCCAGCTCGGCCAGGCGGGGCGCAAGCTCGACAGGTCGGTCCAAGGTCGCCAAGCGCTGCCGCAGCGCGGATACCTCTGCCGCGACAAACTCCAGGTTGCCCATTAAATAGGCCAGCGGGTTGTTGACCTCATGCGCCACGCCCGCGGCCAGCCGACCCACCGACACCATACGGTCGGCAAACTGTAGGCGGTGGGCGAGCTTGCGCTCCTCCGACACGTCGCGGGCGATGATCAGCACCGACCGCACCCCGTCGAATGTCACGGGCATCGCCGCGACTTCGGCCAGTGCGATGGTGCCATCACGGCGCAGCAGGCGCTCTTCGCTGACCGGAAGTGGCCCTTCGCTGGTTCTCGCACGCCCCAGCCGCTCCCGCACCGCTGCGTGGTCGTCGGGATGCACGAAGTCCAGCACTCTGCGGCCCAGCAGTTGGTCGGGGGAGGCCACAGCAAACATGCGAGCCGCCGCAGGGTTGACGTAGACCAGCAGACCATCGTGGTGCACGACGACGGCCTCGGGCGTGGCCTCGGTCAGCATCCGGAAGTTGGTCTCCGATCGCCGCAGGGCCCGCTCTGTCTCCAACCGCGCAAAGTGCAACGTCAGGATTTCACTGGCAACCCGCAGCATCCGCTGTTCGTCTTCCGTCCATTCCCGCGTCTCCCGCGTGTCGTCGAAGCCCACGTAGCCCGCCAGCCCACCGCCCAGCGCCCGGATGGGCATCAACAGCATGGCCCGGATGCCTTGGCGCTCGAAGATCACCCGCTCAGGCGCGGCTTCGGGCGGCAGCTCTGCCACCGACGGCACCACGATGGTCTGGAATTCGGCCAGCTGCCGCATCGCCCACGGCGTGTTCGACGACTGCAGATTCTGCAGCACGTGCTTCAGGGGGGGCGAGCCGGGCGCGCACCACTCGAAGGTGTTGTCGATCACCTCACCGTGCTTGCGGAATTCGAAGATGTACGCGCGATCTACCCGCACGGCCCGGCCCAGAATCGCCAGGATCTCCTCCAGGTCCACGTCGCCCGGCACGAATCGCCGCGACACCTCAGCCATCGCCGCCTCGACATCGAGCCGCCGCCGCAGACCGG
>JBMOIG010000402.1:0-1958 GCA_049317445.1 Myxococcota bacterium
GCCGGCTTGCGCATTCCACACTTTGCCGGAAGCAGAGGTGCGTCTACGCCGCGGCCGCGGGCCGCCAGTTCTGCGGCAGCAGCTCGTCGATTCGCGCCTGCGGGTGACTGCCGACACGCATCAGCACGTCCGCCAGATAGG
The DNA here is from genome assembly GCA_049317445.1 of Myxococcota bacterium. Lineage (GTDB taxonomy): Bacteria > Myxococcota_A > UBA9042 > UBA9042 > UBA9042 > CAJBNH01. Next base: position 142 of record JBMOIG010000402.1, read on the forward strand.
CCTGCGGGTTCACGTCCATGGCCTCGCAGGTGCGCACCAGGCTCATGAGCACGGCCATGTTCTCGCCGGCCACGTCGTTGCCCACGAACATCCAATTTTTCCTGCCCAAGGCCACGATCCGCAGCGCCCGTTCCGAGGCATTGTTGTCCACGGGCACCGCCGGATTGGTCAGGAACACTATCAGCGCCGGCCACTGGTTGATGGCGTAGCTGATCGCTTTGCCCATCGGGCTCTGGGGCAGGTGCTGGGGGCTTTGTTCGTCCAGCCACGCCCGCAGCTTGTCCATCGCCGGTTTGCTCTTTCGCTGGCGCAGGTCGCGGTGTGCCGGCGTGCGGACGATGCCCAGCGCGGTCGCCTCGTGCTCGACGAGGTACACGTCCAGGATCAGTTCGAGCGCCTTGGCCGCTGCGACCGGGTCATTCTTTCGTGAGTCTGCGAACTTGCGGCGCATGTGAGCCAGACATCCGGCGCGCTCTCGCTGCTCGACCGTGCACACCGAGTTGTAGCCCGTGTAGGCGTCGACCACCAAGGTGCCGGTGGTGGCGCCCAGTACGTCTCGCGGCGTCTCGCCGCTGCGCGACGGGCTGAACCGAAAACCGATCATCAGCGCGGCAAGAAACGTCCACATGTAGGCGCGCTTGGTCTTGTCCTTGGCCATGACCGGCACCGGGGTCTCGTCGGCGAGCACCAGGTCGCTCTGGGCAATCAGCTCCATGAGGCGCACCCAGATCGGCTTCAGCTCGTGGGCGCACCGGTGGAACAGGTCGCCCAGCGTGCGGTCGGAGATGGCCACGCCGACTCGCGCGAACATCTTGGACAAGCGGTACAAGGGCAGAGCATCACAGCACTTCGCCACGATGGCATGGGCGCAGGTGGTCGGACCGTAGTGGCAGCCCTCGAAGACGCGCGGCGGCGCCGGGGCCTCTGCGATGTACTGGCCGCATCGGCAGGCCATGACCTCGCGAATGTGGCGGCGCCGGCGGAAATGCGCCTCGACCAGTTCGATCTCTTCGCTGATCTTGGGCGGCATCGGCCGATCGACCACGCCACCGCACTTGGGGCAGGCGCATGCTTGGGGCGGCACCGGATGCACGATGTCGTCGGTGGGAAGGCTGTCACGTGCAGCGGCATTGTCGTGACGCTTCTTCTGTGTGGCGACGGGGTCGGCTGGCGGGCGCGGTGGCTTGTAGGGGGCCAGCTGCTTCTCGGACTTCTTGCCGAAGAGCTGGCGCTTCAAGATGTCGAGCTGGTGGTCGAGGTCGGCGACCTTGGCTGCGAGCGGTTCGAGTTCGACGACACGTGCGGCGATGGGTTCGAGTTCGGCCACCCGCCCGGCAATCAGTTCGAGTTCGGCGACGCGTGCCCGAAGCATCACCGCCTCGGCTTGCCACTCGCACTGGTGTTCGGGGACCCGCTCGTTCATGCCGAGCTGTAGATCACTTTTCGGGCCCCTTGTCGATCTTTTAGCGGCCCCGATCCGTAAGTGATCTCGGCGGTTCATGAAGCTGCTGACGACGGGCGCGAGTCCAGTCGATGCCGTCGAGCAGCATGGCCAGGTCGGCGGCTTGAAGCCGCACCGTGGACTGGCCTGGCTCGATCTTGGGCAAGCGGAAGGTGCCCTTCTCAAGCCGCTTTGCGTACAGCGACAGCCCGCCCGCTGACCACCACAGGATCTTCAAACGGGAACGGCCTTTGCCCAAGAAGATGAAGAGATGCCCAGCGAACGGGTCCTCCAACGTCCAGCGGGCCTTGACCTGGGCCAGCAGCCCGTCAAAGCCGCAGCGCATATCGCAAGGAGTCGTCGCCAGGTAGATGCG
>JBMOIG010000403.1:0-1948 GCA_049317445.1 Myxococcota bacterium
CGTGGTCACCGAACGCGTCATTGTACCAGACGTTCTCGCCGATTCGGACGCCCTCGAGCCCGTGCACCCACAAACCGAGCACACATGCCGCGGCGAGCATCAGTCCCTCGGTCCGCGTCCAACTCAACGGGTGCAACTTGCGGGCACGCAAGTGACCCACAACGGCCACGGCCCCAAGGGCTACGCCGGCAGCCATCGTGCCCAGTTGCGTCAACGCGGCAAGTGTGACGAACAGCGATGCGGCGGCCACGCCGAGCGCGAGCCGACGTCCCAAGCGCCCGGGGCCATCGGGCGCGTCGAGGCGGCCTGGAGGCTCCAAGGCGGCTCCGGCGCGCTCCAACACCACGCAGAGTGCGATGAGACCCAGACCCGTCCACCACGGACTGCCGACCCCGAGGGCCAGAGCCACCCCGACGAGAGCGATGACGCCTATCCAAGCCCGCTGGCCCACCCGTCCCCTCCAAACAGGAGCCCGCTCGCACTCGAGCCGACTCCAGTGCCAAAGCTTAGGGCCAGGAGGGCGGCAAGTCGATGCGCGCAGCCGGAGTCACCGTGTCCGGAGCGGCGCAACGACACGTCGGTCGGCCGGGTCCCCGGTCAGTCGGTCTGGCGCAGTGCGCTGGACTGGACTGTGCCAAATCTGCCCTTGAGTCGCAGGATCGGACCTTCGAACCACCTGTAGGACAGGGAGGCCACCGCGAGGGTCGACCCGAAAGCGAGGACGTACACGAGCACGCGCGTTGTGGTCACGTCGGCCTCTGGCTTCATGGCCCGCACGGCATGAAACGCAAGCGCAACGAAAAACGCGTGGTACATGTACACGCCGTAAGAAATCTGGCCGGAGCGGCGCAGCCATTTCCATTCGAGTCTAAGCAAGCTTCGGGGGTTGCCGGCCAGGTTTTGAATCAAGATCGCGTAGAGGACGGGCAGACAAGCCGTTGCAAGGGGAATTTCCGGTCCTGAGTAGCCGAGCAAGAGAACCATGGTTCCAAGCATCGCGACTTGCACCGGCAGACTGTGGACGAAAGCGAGGTAACGCTGCCAGCCGTAGAACCAAGCGCACGCCGCCAGCCCACCGATCGCCATGTTCTCAAACGGTTGCGCAGCAACTGCAACGGCGACGCGGCCGAGCGGTGAGCCCAGATCGACGTGCAGGAACCGCGTGGCGAAGTAGAGACCGAAGTGGATACCGGGAAACACCAGGAAGCTGCACAGAATCATCAAAACGGGGCGTCGCGCCGCGCGCATGAGCAGGGGCCAGGTCAGATAGAACTGTTCTTCGACTCCGATGGACCAAGTCACCGAGATGTGCGGCACCACGCCGTACGCGCTCAGCACGACGTTGGGCAGGATCAACAAGAAGAACGCGGTCACAGACCAACGGTTCGCCTCGAGCATCGCGTAGGCGCCCGGTGGCGCAAGAGACGGAAAACAGGGCAACAGCCACAGGCCAGCGGCAACGACAGCGAAGTAGAGCGGCCAGATCCGCAGCACGCGCCTCACGTAGAACTTCGACACCGACACAGTGCCGGTGCGTTCGCGCTCCACAAGCAGCAGGTACGTGATCAGGTAACCGCTCAGGACGAAGAACAGCTTGACGGCCTCGGGCCCGATTCGGCGGACGAACGGCGTGTTCCAGTGAAGGCCGAGGCCGGTCTCGAGCAGGATCTGCTCGATATGGTGCACGACGACCCCGCTCGCGGCGATGAAGCGCAGTCCGTCGAGGCTCGGGAAGTACGAAGAACGCCGAGCGATGGGGAGCTTGCTCGCGTCGGGTTGATTTGCTGCGAGCTGGGTCAAGTGGCAAACCTTGCAGGAGAGAAGCCATCGGCGCAGGTGAAGTGCACCAACTCAGCATCGTATCGGCGGATCTGGGCTCGTGCAACGTCGGCTCGCGCGTGGCGATCGTGCAGCGCCCACCCTGACTACGGCGCATCGGTGCTTGGCA
>JBMOIG010000404.1:0-1945 GCA_049317445.1 Myxococcota bacterium
CGGCAGCCCTAGAGACACCAGAGGCCCAGTCCCGCTTCGTCGTCGTGGCTGACGAAGAGACCATGGCGGCAATCCTGAACTCTCCGCTGGCGCAGTGGCGGGTGTTCCTGCATCCGACGCAGCGAAAGATCGCGCATGGCGATCGCAGCGGGCCCATGCGGGTCCTCGGCGGCGGCGGCACTGGAAAGACCGTGCTTGCGATGCACCGCGCAAAGTGGCTTGCAGAGCAGCGGGCGTCGGCCGACCACAAGGTCTTCTTTACAACCTTTACGCGCAACTTAGCTGCAGACATCGAAGAAAATCTCAAGACCCTGTGCAGCCCTGCCACTATGCAAAACATAGAGGTGAAGAACCTTGATGCGTGGGTGCACAGCTTCCTGCGCCGCCACAAGTACGAGCACACTATCGTATACGGCCGCAAACAAGGCGACGCCAAGGAAGCTTGGCAGTCTGCCCTCGCGCTGCAGGACTCTAGCCTGGCGCTCCCTGCTGATTTCTACGAAGAAGAACTGGAGAAGATAGTCCTTGCCCAAGGGGTGGCGAGCCGAGACGACTATCGCCTCGCCAAGCGCACCGGCCGCAGTACTGTGCTCAATCGTTCGAAGCGCGATGCAATTTGGCCGGTCTTTGAAGAGTATCGCGCCCAACTTGCCAGTCGCAAGCTCAAAGAAGTTGACGACGCCTACCGGGATGCGGCCAAGTTGCTGCAGGGCAAGGCGCAGACTTATTACGCAGTAATAGTCGACGAGACGCAGGACTTTGGCCCCCAAGCTCTCCGGTTGCTCCGCGCTATGGTGGCTGCAGCGCCGAACGACCTGTTCTTCGTCGGCGATGGTCATCAACGGATCTATACGCGACACCGGGCGTCGATGACCGCTTGCGGGATCGACATCCGGGGCCGCTCCCGCAAGCTGTACTTGAACTATCGGACAACGGAGGAAATCCGCAGGGCGGCAGTGGCGGCCCTCGAAGGCTGTGAGGTGGATGACCTGGATGACGGCTCGGACGAAGTGCGCCGGTACAAGTCGCTTTCGCACGGTCCGGTTCCGCAGACGTTGACCTTCGACCACATGGAAGGCGCCCTGCGCGAAGTTGCGTCGCTGGCACGCGCCGGGGTAGAGCAGGGTAGGTCGGTCTGCGTGATTGTTCCCGACACGAAGAACTCTGGCGAGGTCGCTGCCAATCTGAAGTCCGAGAATCTGGCAACCACGATCTTGGGGCCTGAAGAGCGAGATCAGCCCGGCTCGACGTCGGTGCGGATCGCGACGATGCACCGGGCCAAGGGGCTCGAGTTCGACGAGGTGGTTCTGCTGGTTCCGCGGAGCTGGTCGCAGGGCGGCGACCGCCCGGTGAACGCGGGGCAACTGCAGTATGTGGCGCTGACGCGGGCGAAGCGGCGGGCTTGCGTGGTGCGGTATTGAGGCAACTGGGCGGGTGTCGAGCGCCGGTTCCAAGGTCGCAGGGCGGTGTCGGTCAGTTCGGTAGCTGGTGTGTTACGCCAGTGCACGGGTGCGCCGCAGTGCAGGTCCGACGTCGGCGAGTATTGAGTGCGATAATTCGCGATGAGCGCCTGCTGTCCATCGGCCCGGATGTCAATGCACGGGGCTCGCATTGTCCCGACACGGTACAGAGTCGCTATTCGCTTGTGGGAAACCGCCAATGCGGCCCGGTCTACGGCGGTTCGGAAAGCGAAAAACGGAGGGGGACATGGCAGTTCAACCAGGTGTAGGTCAAGTCGGCGGTCAGACTTTTTCGGTCCTGCGGTCGATCCAAAGCCTTCTAAAGCAGATGGCCGAGGGGGGCATAGACGCGGCGGGCACTGTCATTAAGGAACTCCTCCAGAATGCCGACGATGCAGGCGCGACTGAACTCTCACTCTTTCTGGATGAGCGCCATCTTCCCGGGGGCCTCGATCCCGCCTACTCGGATCTTTTGGTACCGGCCT
>JBMOIG010000405.1:0-1945 GCA_049317445.1 Myxococcota bacterium
TCGCAACGGTCCGACCTCCGGCGCCAGGGGAGTCGGCAATCGCCGCAATTGTGAAACCCGGGGTATCGAACGGGAACTCCACCCAGGCGACACTCGTCCCCCGCTCTTCCTCCCAGCACGTCGTCTGGCCGACACGCTGCGGATAGCCTGGGCCATAGACTCGATCGGTGCTCCAGTCCCCTCGTTCGCTTCGCCAAGTTCGCAGCAAACGGTTCCGGTCGGCACTGGCCGCATAGACAATTGCCTTCCCGTTCTGGGTCTGACACGCGCTCGCAGTGCCGTGGGCAGCCTCCATTGGTATGGCCGACGGCGTCCAAGTGGCACCGCCGTATAGGCCGTCCGCGTCACTCGTTTCGGCAAAGACACATTGCCCAGTCTGGCGAGACTCATAGATCAACCGAATGGCCGCTCGAGAACCGAAATTTGCCGCCGCACGGTCTGATGGGCCACCCCACGAACCGAGCCAAACCAGCCCACCCTCGGCAGGGGCCGGCAACCCCGAATTGGTGCACGGATCTGCCTCGAAAACGTAGGGAGGCTTGCTCGTCCGATGAGGACTTTGTTGAACCAATTGGAAGAGGTGCGGGCCACCCTCCAGCGGATGCTGTGTAAGCGGCCATCCGACGTAGACAACCCACAATTCCAACTTGTTGGACCCGACCCACCCGGTCGTGGCCAAGATTGATCGCGAGCCCCCTCGGACTCGAACGGCTGCCTCGCGAATGATTCCCTGAATCCGTGTGGACCACATTGCCATCGTTCGAGCGCTGGGTCCCCACGCGACTGAAGGCAGCGCTCCTACGGGAATGTGCCCTGCATTGAGTCCCCGGACGCAGCCATCTTCGTCAAGTACTGGGGACCCTGAGGCCCCAGGTACGGAAGTCTGCGACCAGCGCGCACAGCCGTCCTCCGATGATGCACCGAAGAAGTTGATCGTGCCGGCCCATAATCGATCGAGGCCATCCTTGTCGGGGCCATAGCAAGTGTCGCCGCTCTGCAAGGTCGTACCAATGTGGTATCTCTTGGGCCGCTCGCCTGGGTGATCGATCCAGATGCACTCCTCACCTGCCCATTGAAGCCACGCGCGGAACCTCAGGTGGCCAAAAGCGGTGCCCGCTGCCCCGAGTGAACCGGCCGCACAGTTGGCATCGTCGCAGCCGAGCGAGATGAGCGCGTAGTCGAACTTCTTGTGCCGCTCCAATTTCATGAGTATCGAAAACTTCTTCGGCTTGCAGTGCCGCACTGTTCCAATTTCCGTCTGCCCGTGGAACACAGCGGGATAGCCTGAGTTTGCATCAAAACCGGGCGTGACATGGGCCGCGGTCGCGCAGATACTAGGCGCGATTAGGAAGGCGGTGCCACCCTGAATCCAACAGACCATCGAACCGAATGTCGACAGAAATGCCTTGCCAAACTGCCCCGGCCCCGCATTCGAATCGGCAAACCGTGTGCCGGCCCCTTCCAAGCTGCCATTCGGGTAGAATTCATCGGGCGTGTTCGTCTCACACCCTGCTTGCTGCAAGCATGCGACCGGTCGAACAGTTGCGATGGTATGGCAGGGCTCGGCAAGCAGGACCAGCTGCCGCAGCAGACTGATGTCTTCGAGAATCCGGTCCAACTCCGTGACCAGTTGCGCGACGACTCCAGAGTCACCTTGGGCCCGTAGGTGTGCTTCGTAGGCCTGGGCCCGTTCCCGAGCTGCGACCTCGCTTGCACTCAGCGGTGCCCATGTTCGGCCCGACGATGAGTTGTGTCGACTACCGCTCTGGCCTCCCGGCTCCGTGAGCGCCCCTTTTTGCGGTTCTGGTGCTGTGTATTCCGGCTCCTCCCGGACCGACCAAACGTTTTCCAGATCGCGGGCTTCGTCGTCGTCGGACGTATCGTCGCCACTCGTTACCAGAGGATTCCGCAATCTCACCTCGCCTGCCACGTCGCGAAAGGCAAC
>JBMOIG010000406.1:0-1942 GCA_049317445.1 Myxococcota bacterium
TCCTTGTCGAGGGGCTGCGTCGCCTCGAGTACCGCGGCTATGACTCCGCTGGCCTTGCGATCGTCGATGGCGACATCCACTTGCGCCGCGCGGTGGGCAAGTTGCGCAACCTGGATGCGTTGCTGACGGAGTCGCCGGTGCTGGGCACGCTGGGCATCGGCCACACGCGCTGGGCGACGCATGGCCGGCCGACCGAGATGAACGCGCATCCGCACATCGTGGGCAGCGTCGCGGTCGTGCACAACGGCATCATCGAGAACCACCTGGAGCTGAAGGCCGAGCTGGCCGCGGAGGGTCGCAAGTTCGCTAGCGAGACCGACACCGAGGTCTTCAGCCACCTGATCGACCGCGCGCTGAAGCAGGGCAAGGACTTCGAGGCGGCGGTGCGTGAGGCGGTGGGGCTGGTGCGCGGCTCGTACGCCATCGCAGTGGTCGACCGCAACTGCCCGGATCGCCTGATCGTCGCCAAGCAGCAAAGCCCGCTGATCCTGGGCTTGGGCGAGGGCGAGCGGTTCGTGGCCAGCGACATCCCGGCCGTCATCAGCCACACCCGGCAGGTCGTCTATCTCGAGGACGGCGATCTGGCCGTCGTGACGGCAGAGGGCCACCGCATCCTCCGCGTGCAGACGGGGCAGGAGGTGCAGCGTCCGGTCGTCCACATCGACTGGAGTGCGGTGGCGGCCGAGAAGGGCGGCTACAAGCACTTCATGCTCAAGGAGATCCACGAGCAGTCCCGCGCGATCACGGACACCTTCCGCGGCCGCGCGTCGGTCGAACAGGGCGAGGTCTTCTTCGAGGAGCTGAACTTCGACCGCGCCGTGCTGGACGACATCCGGCGGATCGTGCTCATCGCCTGCGGCACCAGCTGGCACGCGGCGCTGGTCGGCAAGCACTACATCGAGCAGGCGGCACGCATCCCGGTCGAGGTCGATCTGGCCAGCGAATTCCGCTACCGCGATCCGGTGATCGACGGGCACACGCTGGTCATTGCCATCTCACAGTCGGGTGAGACCGCCGACACGCTGGCCGCCCTGAACGAGGCCAAGTCCCGTGGCGCGCGCACCGCCGCCATCGTCAACGTCATTGGCTCGTCCATCGCGCGGGCGGCGGGTGACGTCATCTACACGCACGCGGGTCCGGAGATCGGCGTGGCGTCGACCAAGGCGTTTACGACGCAGATGGTCGCGCTGTACCTGCTCGCCATCTATCTGGGCCGACGCATCGACCGCCTGTCGGTGGACCAAGCCCGCAGCCTGATCGAGACGTTGCTGCAGGTGCCGGCCGAGGTCGACAAGGCCATCCAGCTGAACTGGCACGTCCGCGATGTTGCACGCAGGTTCATGAACGCGACCAGTGCGCTGTACATCGGCCGCGGGCTGCTGCACCCGATCGCGCTGGAAGGTGCGCTGAAGCTCAAGGAGATCAGCTATATCCATGCGGAAGGCTATGCCGCGGGTGAGCTGAAGCACGGCCCCATCGCGCTGATCGACGAGCACACCCCGTCGGTCGTCGTCGCCCCGCGCGGTCCCAGCTTCGAGAAGACGCAGTCGAACCTGTCGGAGATTCTGGCACGGCGCGGCAAGGTCATCGCGGTCGGAAACGCGGACGACGAACCGCTGCGCACCGCCGCCGACGACTACCTGGCGCTGCCGGCGACGACGCCTTGGTCCGCGCCGATCGTGGCCGTGGTGCCCCTGCAGCTGCTGGCCTACCACATCGCTGATCTCAAGGGCACCGACGTCGACCAGCCACGCAACTTGGCCAAGTCGGTCACGGTCGAGTAGCGCAAGTCCCTGACGTCACACCAGATCGTGCTCGCCCCAAGCCACGCGCCACAGGGTGGGGTCCACGAGCTCGGGCGGCGATGGCGGCAAGGTCGCGCGCACCGACAGCACCACGTCTTCGGGGACCAAGCGACCGGGCACCGGCAGAAACCCGTTGT
>JBMOIG010000407.1:0-1939 GCA_049317445.1 Myxococcota bacterium
GGCAGTGAACGTCTTGCGGCAGTTCTCGAGGATCTCGTGCACCTGTTCGCAGGTGACGCGCGTAAACACTTGGTCGTTGACCAGCAGCGCCGGTCCTTGGTCACACATGCCGAGGCAGTGGGCCCACTGCAGCGTGAAGCGACCGTCCGACGTCGTGTCGCCGAACTTGATGCCCAGATCGTTCTCGAGCTGGCGGGCGATGCGGTCCTTGTGCTGCATGTCGCAGCTGATGGTCCGACAAAGGCGAACGACCATGCGGCCTTCGCGCCCGGTGTTCAGGAACGAGTAGAAGGTGACGACGCCGTAGACCTCGACGGGGTGGATGTCGAGCTGGCGAGCGACTTCCTGCATGGCAAAGTCGCTGATCTGATGATGATCGCGCTGGATGCCCTGCAGAATGGGCAAAAGGGCGCTGCGGCAGCGGCCATGGTGATCGGCCAGCTCGGCGATGTCAGCTGCGAGTCGGGCTTGCTGTGCGGGCAGCATGAAGCCTCCTGAAGTGGCGGGACCGGGGATGTGCCGGCCCCTGGGGCTGCGGCGCGCATTGACGAGTCCCAACGGACCCGCACACACGCGTCGAAAGAGTTTCGAAGTTCGGCAAAGTCCAAGCGAGCGCGGGGGGACGCGAGGCCGGGACCAGACACGGGAGAACTAGACCAGTAGCAAGCCTCTTTCGGCTCGGCGTCGTGCGACCGCATCCCAAGAGAACTGGTGGGACCGACCGCGCGTTCGCTGGAGGCCGTTGGCAGTGCGTGCACTGCCGCGAGAGCACCAGAACCTGCAACACGGCCGACTGTCTCAGGCGACCGTGTGGAGGCCAGCATCGACCTCCCCCTGCGAGCATGCAACCCGTCTTGCAAACTGCCGTGAAGAAGTTCACGACGACAATATCGGACCAAAGTGGTCCTGGCGTTACTGCACGCGTTCAGCATTCCGCGGGCGACACCCATCCCGCAGGCTCGGCCTGATCGACGCAGCCGGCAACGCGACCGCTCCCGGCGCATATACCGAACTTCACGAAAGTAATTTGGCGGGATAGCGGACGCAGGCGGTCGTGTTTTCAGCGACCGCGGACGTGCTCAGCGACGAACTGGTCGATCACCTCGACGAACGTCGGCTGGCCGATCTCTTGCAACTGGTAGTCCACGCGCACGGCGGGCTTGGAGAACGACACGTAACGCCTCAGATCGATGGGCGTTCCGATGATCACCAGGTCGCAATCGGCGGCGTCGATGGTGGCCTGAAGGTCGGCCATCTGCTCGGCACCGTAGCCCATGGCGGGCAGCACCGCGCCGATGCCGGGATACTTGCGGAAGGTGTCGATCAGGCTGCCCTTCAAGAACGGACGCGGATCGACGATCTCCGCCGCGCCCAGCCGCCGCGCCGCCACCACGCCCGCGCCGTACTTCATCTCGCCGTGGGTCAGCGTGGGGCCATCCTCGACCACCAGCACGCGTTTGCCGCGCACCAGCTCGGGGTTGTCCACCGTCACGGGCGAGGCTGCGTCGATGACGATCGCGTTGGGGTTCACCTTGCGGGTGTTCGAGCGAACGGTCTCGATGTCTTGCGGCGCGGCGCTGTCGATCTTGTTCAGCACCACGACCTGGGCGCGGCGCAGGTTGGCCTCGCCCGGGAAGTACGCCAGCTCGTGCCCGGGCCGCAGCGGGTCGACCACCACCACCTCGAGATCGGGCAGGAAGAACGGCAGATCGTTGTTGCCGCCGTCCCACAGCACCACGTCGGCCTCCAGCTCGGCCTGGCGCAAGATCGCCTCGTAGTCGACGCCTGCGTACACGATGGTGCCACGGTCGATGTGGGGCTCGTACTCCTCGATCTCCTCGATGGTGCACTGATGGCGCACAAGATCTTCACGCGTGGCGAACCTTTGCACCTTCTGCGCAACGAGGTCGCCGTACGGCATCGGATGCCGCACCACCAC
>JBMOIG010000408.1:0-1939 GCA_049317445.1 Myxococcota bacterium
GTACGCGGCTTCGATGTCAACACCCTGACCGTCATCGCCAACGAGAGCTATGAGGAGTTCGCAGAGAACCTGCAGAAGGAGATCGAGAAAGACACCGGCATCCGCTTCGGCGTTGTGGAAGCGGATCAGTTCGCGGCGATTCGCGTCACCGACAGTTCCGGCCGCGACGCCTCGCTCGGTGTCGACCGGTCGAAGCTACTGCACGACCACCTGCGAGCGCTCGGGATGATCAACGCCAAAGGAATGGTCCAAGACACCCTTCGAAAGGCATTGAAGGCCGAAACACTTGAACTCCCGCCGGAGTTCGAGGACCTGCGGCGCGACGTGGTACGGATCTTGACCAAGCTCGCCGGCAAGCTCGAGGTGAAGAACGCGGACGAAAAGCGGCGGCTGACGCCGAACCGGGTGGTTCTGGATGGTCCAGAGTTCAAGGCGCTGTGGGATCGCATCAAGCACAAGACGACCTACCGGGTCGAGTTCAACAACGAGCGGCTGATCACCGACTGCATCCGTGCGCTGGCCGAGGCTCCGCAAGTCGCCAAGACGCGCTTGCTGTGGCGCAAGGCCGACATCGCCATCGGCCGAGGTGGCGTGGACGCGACGGAAACCGAGAACCTTGCCCCCGTGACCCTTGACGAGAGCGACGTCGAACTGCCGGACCTTCTGACCGAACTGGAGCGCCGCACCCACCTGACCCGGCGCAGCCTGGCGCGGATCCTCACGGAGAGTCGGCGCCTCAAGGACTTCGCGCGCAACCCGCAGGCCTTCATCGAGATCGCGACCAGGGTCATCGACCACCACAAGCGGGCAGCCCTGGTCGATGGCATCCGCTACCAGCGCATTGGTGACGAGGAGTATTACGCGCAGGAACTGTTTGAGAAGGACGCGGTCTCGGGTTACCTGCGCAACATGCTGCTGGACGCCAAACGGGGCGCATTCGAAGAGGTGGTCTACGACTCCGGCCTCGAGCGCGCGTTTGCCGAGCAACTCGAGGGCAACAAGGCCGTGAAGGTTTACGCCAAGCTTCCCGGCTGGTTCGAGATAGGAACGCCGCTCGGCGCCTACAACCCCGACTGGGCCGTCCTGGTCGCCACCGACGAGGGCGAGCGCCTGTTCTTCGTCGTGGAGACCAAGAGCACTCTCTTCCTAGAGGAACTGCGCGAGTCGGAGCAGGGGAAGATCCGCTGCGGGGCGGCACACTTCGACGCTCTCCGAACGGATTTCGAGAGCGCGAAGTACGTGCGCGCCACCACGCTCGACGAGGTTCTGCAGTTGACATGACCGTTCCGAAAGTGCTCGCCACCGATGGGCGCGTTCTGGCAATGCCCCAAGTGCAAGCCGATGATCTGCAACAACTGCAAGGCCAGCGCCGGCAGCAACCGGTGCGGGGCCTGCAAGCAGCCGGTGACGATGGTGATGGTGCAGTGGGGTCCGACTCTCGGTCGGCGGGTCGCCGCCTGGCCCGCGATGGCGGTTCACGGGCGGTGCCGCCTCGGAACCGCGTAGCGATCCTGAAGCTGAAGCCCGACATATCGGGAAATTGGCGAGTGTTGCCAGATGCTTGGCAACGCTGGGCGCGGACGCGCACGCGATCCGTGACCGTACGGCCGCAGCGAACATGGCGCGCCTGCGCCGGTTTTGCGCAGGCCCGGTCAAGAAGCGCGCAGGCTGGGGCGTGAGCCAACGCATGGTCCGCAACCTGTGCGGCTGGGGCGCGAACAACGTCCTGCGCGTGCTGGCGGGCGACGTCATCAACGCTCCGCGCGCCAAGGTCGGCCCCGTGAAGTACCGCAAGGCTCGGGAGGCGGCTCGCACCGTCGCGAAGAAAAAGTAGCGGCGGGAACAATCAGCCGGCACCGAGCGTAGCCATCAACCCGGCGCGTACGCTCGTGATTGTCCGGCGAGTCTGGGCGAATGACCCCGGACCTTCGATGCGGTG
>JBMOIG010000409.1:0-1938 GCA_049317445.1 Myxococcota bacterium
AGCGGTCAGGTGCGGCGCCGAGTGCGCACGCAGAACGGCTAGCTTAGCGCGCCTCGGCGTCAGCCGGCAATTGGCCCGAATCGGCAGCCAGACCTGATCGAAAGCCCAGCAGCACAGTCGACCAGTCCGACTCGACGCGGTGCCTTTTTTGCGCCGCCAGAATCTGCGCGCACGTCGAGCGTGGGAGTGCCGATCCGCCCGGGTTTGCCCAAATTCTGGCTATGTCTCTCCGATTCAGTGCGAGATTCGAGGGTTCTGGCTAGGCGATCGCCGGTCGCAAAGGCGCCGTTGGGGGCGCGCGACTGGTGGGCGGCCTGACCATCGCTCCGCGGAGCAGTGCGCGCAAGCCAGTGCCCAGAGCAAGTAGGCGCGCGTGCACGGTTTCGCAGAGGTCGCGCCAAGGTCGCGGCGAGGCCTTGCCGGACTTGGCCACCACCTGGACGTGCGCTTTGCGCAAGTGTTGCAGCAAGTTGTACGCGACCATGCGCAGCGCCCCCAGCGCAAAGATGGCCTTGTTCTTGGTGCACCACGCGCCATCGTCCTCGGCAAATTGCAGGTCGAACGTCCAGTTGCAGTCGTTCTCGATGCCCCAGTGCTGTCGGACCAGCGCCAGCATCTGCCGCGGGTTGACCATCCCAGTCGTCGCATTGCTAATGAAGTAGCGAAGTTCTGTCGTTTCCTTGCCGGTCGGCTTGCCATCGTGGCCGCGCTCACGCGTCGTCTGCTCGACCACGACCGCTTGGCGCAGGTGGGTCCAGCCGTTCCAGCCATCGAGCGCGGTGGTTCTCCAAATCCGTCGCCGAATCCAGCCATTGCGATAGGACTCCCAGTTTGTTTCGGCCTGGGCAGGTCGCCGTTGGCGCTCGATTCTCAGAAAACGCTCCACTTCGGCAAAGAGGTCCGGCTTGTTCTTCTTGAGACCGCACACCAGCCCAAACCCCTGGGCATCCATAGACAAAAACACGTCCTTGGACCACAGGCCGGCGTCCAGCACGAAGTTACTGACCATGTCGCCGTAGTCGTCGCGGAGCTTGGCGACCAGATGCGGCAGATTGGTGATCTCGCCGGTATGCTTGACCTTTTCTGGATCCGTCTCGGTCGTTTCGACGGGCCCCATCGCCCGCTGGCCCAGTGCCGGCCGCGACGGCACCGAAATCATCACGGCGCGGAGCACCCCGGCACGCCAGTACACCCCGTCATCGCTGACAAATTTCTGCCCCAGGCCGCCGCAGTGGTGGTCCAAGCACGAGTACTTGCCGTCGATACTTGTCCAGTGCTGGCCCAGACCAGGGTGCGGTAACTCGCCGCGGCGATTCATGTCTTTGATCGTGCGGACCACCATCGCGTCGAAGTGTCCCGCGTCGCACAGCCCCAGCACGTGGGTCAGCGCACCGTCGCTGATGCCGCCCCCGCGCCGCCCCAGTCCGAGGCGCGTCGACAACTTCTCGACGTCGCGCAGCGACCTGCGCCCGCTAATCAGGCCCGCCAGCAGCGCAGTCACCACATCGACATACGAATGACGAATGCCTTGCGGATCGCGAGGATCGCTGCTCCACTCGGCCGCCAGCCGGCTCATGCGTTGCAGCCGCTTGAGCACGTAGCTCTCGACACGAGCATCAATCTGTTGCAGATTTTCCATGGAGCGCTGTCCTCTGGTCGATTGGGACCCCGCGGACGGTCCGCGGGGTGGTGTTGCAACCACCATGATGCCCGCAGGACAGCGCTCTTCAATTTTATTCTGATTTCAGCAGTTCGGGGACTTTGGGGCGGGTCTGGCACCCTGCGAAGGGCTGCAACTCGCGACATTGCGCGGATATTCCCGCCGGCACACCTCCTGTGGCGAGCCGACTTGCCACGGCAGCCGCCCCCACGCTAAAGTGCTTCGCGTGCGACCGACAACAGAGGTGATTCCATGAAGTTTACTCCAATGATGTCACG
>JBMOIG010000410.1:0-1915 GCA_049317445.1 Myxococcota bacterium
TTTCTTCATGTGCTTTGAATTTTAAGTGAAATTCTGGATCTGGAACCGGTGGGCAAAGTGGCCTGCACCGTGGACCAATGCAAGGCAAAGTCTTGCAATCACGACACTATCGCCACAGACCAGTGCCGCATCGCCGGCGAGTGCGTGGCCAGCGGCGAGGCTAAGTCCGGCAACCCGTGCGAAGTCTGCGAGCCCACCGCCAGCCAAAGCGAGTGGTCTGCGGCCAAAGCCGACACCCCCTGCGCAAGCGACGGCAAGGACTGCACAATCGACGTCTGCAAAGGCAAGGTCTGCGACAGCAGCGGCATCAGCGACACCGGTTGCCTCATCGCCAACGCTTGCATAGCCGCAGGCACCGCCAAGCCCGACACCCCCTGCCTAGTCTGCGACCCGACCCTGAGCAAGACCGACTGGTCGCCCGCCAAGGCCGGCACCGCCTGCGCCGACACCATGGACTGCACCGCCGATTCGTGCGACGGCAAGGGCACTTGCGACTCGTCGACGCTCAAGCCCGACACGTGCCTCGTGCAAGACGGCGGCAAGCCGCGCTGCATGCAAAAGGGCGAGCCGCAGTCCGCCGAGCTGACCTGCCAAATCTGCGATCCCGCTACGGATTCAAAGAAGCTGAGCACGCTCGCCGACGGCGCCGCCTGCACCCCCGGCAAGCCCTGCCTGCTGGGCGAGTGCAAGACCGGCACCTGCGAAAACAAAGGCGCCAACCCCAATTCGTGCCTCATCGCCGCCGACAACGCCTGCGTCGCCGCCAAGGACTTGAACCCGCTGAACCCTTGCCAAGCCTGCGACCCCAGCGTCAGCCAGACTGTGTGGACGGACTTGGCCGCCAGCGTCGCCTGCCCCACCGACGGCGTGGAATGCACCGCCGACCACTGCGACGGGCTCGGCAAGTGCTTGCACGACCTACAGAATTCGGCGTGCACCGCCAAAGACGCGCCGTGCACCACCGGCGTGTGCGACGCGGTCCAGGGCTGCGTGGCGATGCCCAAGGACAGCACCGTGGTCTGCGAGGGCGACGGCGTGGCCTGCACCGTCGAAGTCTGCGACGGCAAAAGCAACTGCAACCTGACCGGCACGCCGACCGACAAGCTGTGCGACGACAAAGTGGCGTGCACGCTCGACACCTGCGACGCGGTCAAAGGCTGCGTACACACTGCGAAAGACACGGCGTGCAGCGACGGCAACGAGTGCACCGCGGACATGTGCGACGCGACCGCGGGGTGCAGCAATCCGCCGCTGAGCTCGGGCTCGCCGTGCAAGGTCGACGACTTGGCGTGCACCAACGACGCGTGCCAGGCGGGGAGCTGCGTCGCGCCGATTGCGGGCGGCAACTGCTTGGTCGGCGGGGTTTGCTACGGCGACGGCGAAACCACGGCGGGCGGCTGCGGCTGGTGCAACTCCACGGCTGCCAACGATAAATGGACCTTGCTTGCCGACGGCCTGGCGTGCCTGACCGACAACCAGCCGTGCACCGACGACAAGTGCGCTGCCGGCCAGTGCACGCACCCGGCCAACACCCTGCCCTGCACCGATGACAACGTGGCCTGCACGCTCGACATTTGCGCTGGCGGCGGCTGCCAGCACCAGGCGCAGGCGAACAAGTGCGACGACGGTTTGCCGTGCACGGACAACCAGTGCGATGTCAAAGCTGGCGACCCAATTACAGGATGCCTGTTTGTAGATAACTGCGCGTATGGACACGAGTGCAGCCAAACCGCCAAGGCGTGCCTTACACTCGGCGGCACAGCGTTCGAGCTGGTCAAGACCTCGCTAGCGGACCCGAGCCCGACGGATGCGGCGCTTGGGCGGCATGACCTGGATTCGACGGGGAATTCACAGCGCACCTGGGTGGCGTGGCAGAGCCAGAGCTGTGCGACGGTGGTCGGCGGGGCGTGGAATA
>JBMOIG010000411.1:0-1911 GCA_049317445.1 Myxococcota bacterium
CCCGCCCCCAAGGCCTCAACCCACCCAGCAAACCGCGCCTCGACAACCCGCCGCGCCTCGAACCGCCGGATATCCCGCGTCAACGCGTCATGCCCGACCCCAAACGCCGCGCAAATACGCCCGTGCTCGACCCCACGCTTGCGACTGAGCCACCACATCGCCAGCCACCGCGCCGGCACCCGCACCCCGCGACCCGTCGGCCCCACGAGCAGCTCGCGCGGCGTACCGGTCACCTCCACCACCCGCTCCAACACCCGCGCGACCTCGAATCGCATATCCGGCGCCGGCATCGCCTCGGTACCGGCCGAGTGCTGGTGCGTCCAGAGCCGGTCGGGGTCGAAGCCGGACGGAGGCGCGAGCGTGCCCCCGGCGTGGTGCCGCCAGGTCTCGGCGTAGGCTGCCACCGAGCCGTAGCCGCGGGTCAGCGACGCCGTCTCGAGCCAAGGTGGCGCCGGCTCCAGGCCGAGGTAGGCGCGGTGGCTGGTCCAGTCGGCGGCATCGGCGTCGGCAAGTCCGGCCCGCACCGGGTTGGCGTGGAGGTAAAGCAGCAGGTAGTGCCAGTGGTCGTCGGTCTCGACCAGGCGGTTCTTGTAGCGTCCACGGAACAACGGTCCGTCCCAGCCCATGCGCGCGTTGGTCAGGCGGGTGAACTCGGCGCCGACGAACCGCATGGCGCGGTCGAGCCGGCCGCCGCGCGAGGTGACGAGCAGGTGGTAGTGGTTCGGCATCAGCGCGTAGGCGTGGACGTCGACGCCGAAGCGCTCGGGCAACGGTGCGAGCAGGTCGAGGAAGAGGCGGCGGGCGTCGTCGTCGGGGAAGATGATTTCGCGCCGCGCGCCGCGGTTCATGACGTGGTGGCGGGCGTTCGGGTAGTCGATTCTGGGGTAGCGCATGGGATCACGAGCCTTGTTTGTGGGTCGAAAGGTGTCAAATGCCTAGTCCTGACACCCTCTTTTCGTTCGCTGCGGGGGGACGCCGCCACTCGCGCAGGCGATTCCCATGTTGGCGGGGCTTGGACACCACACCGGCGACGGTGGCGACGGTGTCAGGACTAGACACCTGACACCTTTTCGGCCCGCGCCGGCCCAAGGGAAGCCCATGCGCCGATCGAGAAACCTTTGTCAAAGCAGTGGTTTGGATCGCACAACACCCGTGCTCTCTGGGTCTCGTCTGAAGCAAAGATGTCAAGTGCCTAGTCCTGACACCCTTGGCACCCTTGGTCGCGCCTCCGCAATGCAGAGTGACCCCGCCTCGGCTGGCTGGTAGGATGCGATCGAGGCTGACGACGGGGAGCGAACGATGCCAGAAATCAGTCGCTTCTTCGGAATCATCGTCCGCATGTACTACCGCGACCACGATCCGCCGCACATGCATGTGGAGTATGGCGAGTGGCATGCGACGATCGACCTCACCACCGGCGCCATCGACGGACGCTTTCCGCGACGAGCGCTGCAGCTCGTCCACGAGTGGCTGGACCTGCACCGGGACGAGTTGCTCTCCGACTGGCACCTGGCCGCCCGCCGCGAGCCGCTCTTGCCCATCCGCCCCCTGGAGTAACCCATGTCGAGTGCACACCGCTACGTGAAGGAAGCCAGACATCTCGGCGACCACCGCGTCTGGCTGCGCTTTGACGACGGCGTCGAGGGCGAGGTCGACTTGCAGGACGAGCTGTGGGGCCCGGTTTTCGCGCCCCTGACCGACCCGGCGGCGTTCGCTGCCTTCGAGGTCCGTCGCACGCTCGCCTGGCCCAATGACGCCGACCTCGCGCCCGAGTTCCTGTACGAACGGGTACTTGCCAGCCGTGTCCACGCCGCTTGAGCCGTGGGGAGCGGGGCGGTCACCCATCACCCCGGCGGCTCGAAAGGCACAACCGCCTGAACCCGCGCAAGCTCGACCAGCGCCTGCACAAAC
>JBMOIG010000412.1:0-1906 GCA_049317445.1 Myxococcota bacterium
GCCCCTGGCCGACCCCGACGAGCTGCGCGTGGTGGTGGCCCGGGCGATGGCGCACCGGCGGTTGGTCGATGCGCAAGAGGCGATGGCGCCTGTGGATCACGACGACGAGCCGGTGCACGCCCACGCGACGATGGTGGCCGTGGTCGCGGCGGCGCGGCGGGTGGCGCTGGTCGATGCGACCGTGCTGCTGACGGGCGAGAGCGGTACGGGAAAGGAAGTGGTGGCGCGCCTGATCCACGCCCGCTCGTCGCGCGCAGAAAGGCCCTTCGTGGCGGTCAATTGCGCGGCCCTGGCCGAGGGGCTGCTGGACTCGGAGCTGTTCGGGCACGAGCGCGGCGCGTTTACCGGGGCCGATCGCCAGCACCGGGGGCGGTTCGAGGTCGCCGACGGCGGGACGCTGTTGCTGGACGAAGTGGGCGAGATGAGTCCGGCGCTGCAGGCGAAGGTCTTGCGCGTGCTGCAGGAACGCACGTTCGAGCGGGTCGGCGGCACGGCCACGCTGCACGTGGACGTCCGCGTGATTGTGGCCACCCACCGCGATCTGCACGCCGAGGTGGCGCGCGGGCGATTTCGCGAGGACCTGTACTACCGGCTGGCCGTGGTTCCGCTGCACCTGCCCCCCCTGCGCGATCGCGGCGACGACGTGCTGCTGCTGGCGCGCCACTTTCTGGCCATGGTGTCGCGGCGTTATGGTCGTGCCGAGCCGGTGCTGACGCCGGCCGCCCGGCAAGCGCTGCTGGCGTATCCGTGGCCCGGCAACGTGCGCGAGCTGGCCAACGTCGTCGAGCGCGCCGTGGTGCTGTCGGACGACCGCCCGGGGCATGTGCTCGAGCTGGCACCGCAAGACCTGTGGCTGGGACCGGCGTTGGCCCCTGCCGCCGGGCAGCGCGGGTCGGGCGCGGACCAGCCCCTGAACCTGCACGAGCTGGAACGGCAGGCGATCTTGCGGGCGCTGGACGAGGCCGCCGGCAACCGTAAGCAGGCGGCCGAGCTGCTGGGCATCGGCTTGCGGACGCTGCAGTACAAGCTGAACGAGTACGGGCTGCGGTAGGGCGGTCTGGGGCGGGCCGTGGTCGCGCTGAGATCGGCGCGCGGTGCGGCTGGGGTGCAGTTCCGGCACGCCGACGTGCAAATCTTGCACTTTCGGGGGCAGCACACGTTCAGGCGCGCGCCGACGTCGCGCAGAAACCACAGCACGTTCAAGCCGTTGAAGAACGCGTCGCCGCTGGCACGCCCCGTGCAACAAGGGATGGCCAGACGCCGGACGACGGACCGCCGGCCCCAAGCGACGAGGCCCCCATGTACGAGCACCTGGCACTCAGCGACAACGGCTTTCTGTTCGACACCCGCACGGGCACCACCCTGACGCTGAACCGCACGGGCACCTTTCTGCTGCGCGCACTCATCGCCGGCGCCGAGCCCGAGATGCTGCCGGCGCAGCTGGTCGGACGCTTTGAGGTCGACCCCGACACCGCCGCCCGCGACGTCGAGCAGTTCTTGTTCCGGTTGAAGGACTTGCAGGTTGCAGGCGCCGCCGATGGCGATCGCTAGCCCGGGGGAGGACGCCATGCATCGCTTGACCATCGCCGTCACCGGACTGAATGCGACAGAGAACCCCGCCCCCGGCGTGCCCGTCATCCGCGCCCTGCGCGCCGCCGACCCCAGCGTGCGCATCGTGGGGCTGGGCTACGACGCCCTGGACCCGGGTGGCTACATGGATGGGGTCGCCGACCACGTCTACATGATGCCGTTTCCCTCGCGGGGGGCCGACGTTCTGTACGACCGCATCGTCGAGATCCACGCCCGGACGCCCATCGACGTGCTGGTGCCGACGCTGGACGCCGAGCTGCCGGCCTGGCTGAAGCTCGAGTCGCGCCTGACGGCGTTGGGCATCCGGACGTTGCTG
>JBMOIG010000413.1:0-1896 GCA_049317445.1 Myxococcota bacterium
AGGAGCTTCAGAACCAACAGCTCTGATGTCATTATATTTCTTATATTTTATCATCTGCCGCGCCAACCGCTTGAAAGATAAGTTGTTGTTTCAGCGCGTCGAAATCGGTTGCAGACTTTCCATGATGGAACTTATGAATTCATCACATTTCATCATGGGTTCGGAAAATGGCGCTCGGCAAGCAAGCGAAGACACTGACGAAGGCTCAGATCGACACACTCCTCCTTCATGTCGGCAGCGGTCGAAACGGAACTCGCAATCGCGTTATCGCCCTGCTGTCTGTTCGTGCGGGGCTTCGTGCCCACGTTCACCATACGGGCAGCGCCGGTCTCGTCGATGTGGGTCAGCTTGGCCATGGGGCACCGCGTTTACTTCCGTTGCCCGGAGACGGTCAAACGGTTTTTGTGTGGCCGGGTAGTCGAGAGGCCGATGTCAGCGCGACAGACGCCGCCGCCGCACGAGGGCGAGCACCCCCAGGGCGAGGACGCCGAGCGCGCCCGACGCCGGCCGGGGGGCCTGCTGACAGCCACCACCGCCGCCGCCGCCGTCTTGTCCGGGCGCGGTCGTGTCGGCGTCGGCCCCCGTGAGGCCCGCGTCCAGGGTTCCATTGCCACCCGCACCGCCCGCACCGCCGCCGCCACACGCGAACTTCTCGTCGTCGGCGCGACCCTCGAGGCACTGCCCGATGATGGGCGTGAGCTCTTGGCAACCCCAGCCCTCGGGGCAGCAGTCGTCGGCCGTGCAGTTCTTGGTGCAGTGACCCTTGCTGATGACCATGTCGTTGGCCACCTCGGCCCCGACGCAGACGAGCTCGGTGCCGCAGCTCGGCGCTTCCCAAGGTTTCTCGGGGTTGACCCAGCACTCCTCACCCACCTGCCGATCGCCCGCCGTCGGGATGATCTGGCAGGCCTTGCCGAGGGGCGGCACGTCCACGCACCGGAAGCCGTCCGGGCAGGCGTCCGTCTCACAACTGCTGGTGCAGTAGGGTACGACGTCGCCCGTGGTCTCATCCTTGTTCAGCTCGTCGTACAGACAGAAGAGGCCGCGCTGACACAGACCCCGCGAATCGCAGGCCTCGCCCTGCGCGCCACCGCCGCCCCCGGCCTCGCCGCGCGCACAGACGCTGCCGCCGCCCTGGAGTTCGGCGCAGAAGTAGCCCTCGGGACACATGTCGTCGAGACAGGGTCCCGTGCAGTAAAACGAGTTCGCGTCGTTCACGCACGTGAAGCCCGGCGCGCAGCCGCGGTCCTGGCCACACGCCTCGCCGAAGTTGCCCAGATTGCTGCCAGGGTCTTCACCGCGCGCGCAGGCGCCGCCACCGCCCGCCAAGGGCGCGCAGTAGTAGCCGTCGCCGCAGTCCTGGTCGTTGGGCTCGCAGGTGCGCGAACAGTACTGGTCGCGCCCGTCACTGGCACAGAACAGGCCGTGGCTGCACAGCGCAGCCGAACAGTCCCCGCCGAAGCCGACCTCGCCCATGGGCGGCGGCGGATCGACGCCCGGATCGGGCACCTCACCGCCGTTGGGGTACACCTCGCAGACGCCCTGAATGTCGTCGGCGGCGAGCGACCGGTTGGAGATGTCACCGGGGCCGGTGCTCGGCCACATCGTCGCGCCTTCGACCTGACTGTGGCCGAGGCCGAGGGCGTGGCCCGACTCGTGGGCGCCGACGCTGGCGATGTCCACGCGGCCGTCGAAGTCCGGCGCGTCACCGAAGTGGGCCCACGAGTGATCGACTCCGTTGAACTTGATGTCGGCGTCTTCGATGTTGCCCTGGAAAGTCGTGATGGTGCTCGTGATGCCGAGCACGACGGAGGGCTGATCCCACTCGGTCTCGCGCCGGGACGAGATGTTCTGGCCATCGCTGGCCCCCCAGGCGTCGTTGGGCGTGCGGCCTTC
>JBMOIG010000414.1:0-1891 GCA_049317445.1 Myxococcota bacterium
CCAAAAAGATCATAAAAAGAGCAAGGAGCGCAGGGAGGAACACCCGGCTCTTGGCCACGGCAAGGAATTTGATTTCGAGCCGTTCTGTGACTCTGCTTTCAAGTTCTGCCGTTGCGCTAGCATCTCCTTCGGCAATAACTAGTAACTTGCTTGAAGAGAGTCACGAGCCGCCGAGCTAGTAAAATACAGTGTGGTGTTCGAATATGCTAGTATGGAAAAATGAGCACTGATCAGCTCCGAAACAACTCAACAAACCAGGATCAAGAGGTCACAATCCGAGCTTCGTGCTGAGGCACTTCATCGAACGGCGTGTCCGCTCGACGTTTACCAGCCGCGTCTGCTTCGGCCGGTTTGGGCGTTTGGGCAGGCACTTGGGCAGCTTCACGTTGCAGATCGGGCCCGACTCGGTCCGCATCTACAGCGACAAGGGACAGCGCTACCCGCATCCGCACGTGTCGAGTGACGCGGTCCCATGTTGGGGAAACCTGGGGCCGCCGATCGCGCGGTTGCTGGGCGAGCGGCAGTACGCGGGTCTCGTCGCCGCCATCGTCGAGTTCCTGCACAGCTACAACGAGCGCGACGCCTACCGGCACATCGAGCACTGGGACCCCGACTACGACGAAGACGCGTAGCCGCCGGTCCCCGCACACCAAGAAGGCCTCGGCGCCGGGTGACGACCACCTGGTGCCGGGGCCTTCTGCATTCTGGAGAACCCCATGAAGACAAGAGACGGGCCACGCGTGCGCATCGACGCAGAGGCCCTTGAACGCATCTGGCACTGGACCGAGCTGGCCCGCGGCGAGTTCTCGTGCCTGGCCGAGGTCGACGACGACCTGCTGGTCCACTCCGTCCAGCTGTTCGACCAGACCTGCACCCAGGCCAGCACCGACATCGACCAGCAGGCGCTGGCGCGGTTTCTGGTGCAGCACCCGCGGCCCGAGCGGGTCCGCGCGTGGATCCACTCCCACGGCAACCTGACCACCTTCTGGTCGCAACAGGACGACGCGTGCATCGAGGGCCTGGCGAACGAGTCGATGCTCGTCAGCATCGTGGTCAACAAGCGTCACGACGTCAGGTGCCGCATCGACCTGTTCGATCCCTTGCGCATCACGCTGGACGAGGTGCCGCTCGAGGTCCGCACGAACATGCGCGGGCTGCGGGCGGAGTGTGCGGCGGCATTCACGCAGCACGTCACCGAGGTCCAGGCGGCACCGCCGATACAGGTCTGGCGCCAGCCCTACCAGCACGGACAGTTGGGTCAGCCGCAAGTGCGGTCGGGCCGCATGTTCCCGGACGACGACGACTTCGACGTGTGGGGTACGCCATGAACTTCCACCGCCAACTCGACGTCATCGACCAGCCCCGGCTCGCGCGCATTCCGATCACGGTGATCGGCGCGGGCGCGGTCGGGTCCTTCACCGTGCTCGCGCTCGCCAAGTCGGGGGCCGAGCACATCACCGTCTGGGACGACGACACCGTCGAAACCCACAACCTGCCCAACCAGTGGTACCGGCTGGCGGACGTCGGCCAGCTCAAGGTCGAGGCGCTGCAGCAGCTCGTGTTCGACATGACGGGCGTGCGCATCTTGACCGTGGCTGAGCGCTTCACAGGCCAGCCGGCGACCGAGGTCACGATCTGCGCCGTCGATTCGATGGACGTGCGGATCGACATCTGGAGGGAGCTTCACCCGAGGCCATCCCTCTACATCGACGCCCGCATGGGGGCCGAGGTCGGCACGGTCAAGTGCGTGGGTTCGTACGGCACCTGGTACGAAGACACGCTCTACCCGAGCGCCGAAGCCCTGCGTGCTCCCTGCACGGCAAGGGCAACGATGTACTGCGCCAGTGGACTCGCCGCCTTCATCGCAAGCCAGGTGGCGCAATACGCCAGC
>JBMOIG010000415.1:0-1886 GCA_049317445.1 Myxococcota bacterium
GCGCTCGATCTCCATCTCGGACAGGCGCCCCTTCTTGAGGCTGTCGTAGTCGATGTGGCCCAGCATCGCGCACATGCGTTGCCGGCACGCCTTCCACGACATCTCCTTCGAGTACACGAGCACGCGGTAGCCAGCCTTGTACAGCGTGACCGCCACGTACAGCCCCAGCATGGTCTTGCCCGACTTGGGCAGTCCCCACAGCATGATGTAGTCGCCCGGGTTGATGCCGCCGGTCGCCTCGTTGAGCTCCTTCCACGGCCACGGCATGCCCGTCATGCCGCCGGACGGCCGGTTGGGGTCGGTATCGGCCAACCCCTCCGCGACCGCGACCTCCCGCATGTTGATGTCGGTCGTGACGCGCGACTGCTCCTGCAGGACCGACAGCTGGTCCACCAGATGCGTCATCGCGGCCGTCACGCCCTCTTTCGCGTCGGTCAAGTACTCGTCGACCAGACGGTCGGTGCGCCTGCGTAGGTACGCCTCCTTGACGTGCCCACACAGGTCGTCGATCGCCTCCCCCGGCATGGGCAGGTCGAGGGACGGGAACCACTCCTGAACCGTCTGCAACGATGGCACCCGCCCGAACGCGTCGTGGCGGTGGTAGTGCGCGTGAATGCGGGTCCACACGTGCCTGGCCTCAATGCCTCCGAACATCTCCTCACGAATCCCCAGGCGCTCGGCCGTGTCGAACAGCCTCGCTGGGGGCATGCTTGCGTCTTCGTGAGGGTCCGCCACCCCGTTGACGATGGCGGAAATAAGCTGCAAATCCCAACTCATACGGCGTCCTTACGCTGACGGTTGTAGGTCAGATCACCTTGATGAGTGCCTTCGGCACTTCTCGCTCGGCATCGGCGGTGGCGCCGCCCAGCACCTTGGCGGCGGCCGTCTCCAGCGCGTTCTTGAGGTCGGCGAACGCCTTGGCGACGCCATCGTCGTCCAGCACGCCTGTCAGCGCGGTCTCGCCAGCTCGCTGGCCTTCCGTGTACAGCCCGAACGTCGCGGTGGAGCGGCCGTTCCGGTCGAACGAGAGCGCCTCCAACTCGACGGCGCTGATCGTGCAGGACGTCACCCTCATGTCACGTCTCCTCGAACAGGTCCGGGTACAGACGGTCCCGGATGTCTTCCTCGTGCCCCTGCACGGCAGGCTGGATCGCCCTGTGCACACCCTGCCACGCGAACTCGTTGGCGATGTTCTGCGCGGTCACGATGGCTGACTCGTTCTGCTCGCAGCGCAGCGTCACCGAGCTGAACACCTTGACGCCGTACGACACCCGGTCGTACGTGCCCTTGCCCCAGTACACGTAGTCCGACACCTCGATCCCCACGCTCCTGGTGACGCTGGCGGGGGCGTTGGCGGGGTCGTCCGTCAGCAGGTCGAGCGGGTAGTCCGTGACGCGCTTGTTGTCGCCACCACCCTTGGTGGAGTCGGCCTTGTGCGTCGTCACGACGGTGGTGCGGCGCTCGGTCACAGCTTCACCACGATCGCGCCCGGCCCGGAGACGCGAGGCGTGCCCTCCGTGTCACAGCGCGCGGCTTTCGCGACATCCGGGTGCAGCTTGCCGTCCAGGACCAGCTTCTCGATCATGGCGACGTCGATCGTCTTGACGACGCCGGGGATCGCGAGGATGGGGGGCGGCAGCAGGTCGGCGAGGTAGTTCTTCGAGACCGGCGGCGCCGACCGAACGAACGCCCCGACCGTCACCTTCTCGGTGCCGGGGATCGCGCGGATCGCGGTCTAGGCGGCCTCCAGGTTGGCGTTGTGCTCGTCCGCCAGCCGGAAGAACGCCTCGAACACGTCCGCGTTCTTCTCCATGAGGGCGTGCAGCTCGTCCTGCGTCGCCTCGAACCGCTTGACCTCCCGGCCAACCACGTCCAGGGCGGCCTGC
>JBMOIG010000416.1:0-1878 GCA_049317445.1 Myxococcota bacterium
ACCGCTTTCCGGTGGGCAGACGCCGTCGGTTGTGCTATCTGGGCGCCGCGGTTGGCCGAGTTCCCGGTTTGCCGGACGGTCGCACGGCGAGTCCCCCCCCTCG
Source organism: Myxococcota bacterium (assembly GCA_049317445.1). Taxonomy (GTDB): domain Bacteria; phylum Myxococcota_A; class UBA9042; order UBA9042; family UBA9042; genus CAJBNH01. The sequence goes on from JBMOIG010000416.1 coordinate 104, forward strand.
GGCCGCGCGGTCACTGCTCCCCACCCGATTGACATTCCTTATGCATCACGGCGCCTTCGGGCGCGCAACGGAGACTCGGGCATGATCTATTCCACCGAAGTCGAGCACATGTGCCGCGTGGCCAAGGGCGCCAACCACGGCCCCGCCCCGATCCCGCAAGAGGGAAAGTGGGTCCAGTCGCGCGAAATCAAGGACATCTCTGGCCTGACCCACGGCGTTGGCTGGTGCGCACCCCAGCAGGGCGCCTGCAAGCTCACGCTCAACGTCAAGGACGGCATCATCGAAGAGGCGCTGGTCGAGGTGATCGGCTGCTCTGGCATGACCCACTCGGCTGCCATGGCGGCGGAGATCCTGTCGGGCAAGACGATTCTCGAAGCGCTGAACACCGACCTGGTGTGCGACGCCATCAACACGGCCATGCGCGAGCTGTTCCTGCAGATCGTGTACGGCCGCACGCAGACGGCGTTTTCTGAGGGTGGCCTGCCGATCGGCGCCGGCCTGGAAGACCTGGGCAAGGGCCTGCGCAGCACCGTCGGCACCATGTACAGCACCGTGGCCAAGGGCCCGCGCTATCTCGAGATGGCCGAGGGCTTCGTGACCCGCTGCGCCTTGGACGAGAACGACGAGATCATCGGCTACGAGTTCGTCCACATCGGCAAGATGATGGAGTCCATCGCCAAGGGAGAAGAGCCCGCCGTCGCTCTGGCCAAGGCCAAGGGCAGCTACGGCCGCTTCGCCGAAGGCACCCGCATCATCAACCCCCGGCACCAGTAGGCGACGCAGGAGGACTCCATGGCACTGTTCGAAAGCTACGAGAGAAGGATCGACCAGATCAACGTCGTGCTGGCCCAGTACGGGATCCCGTCGCTCGAGGCGGCCCGCAAGATGAGCGAAGACAAGGGCGTCGACATCTACGCCGTCGTCAAGAGCATCCAGCCGATCTGCTTTGAAAACGCCTGCTGGGCCTACATTCTCGGCGGCGCGATTGCGTTGAAGAAGGGCCAGACCAAGGCCGTCGACATCGCCACGTCGCTGGGCGAGGGCATGCAGGCCTTCTGCATCGCCGGCTCGGTCGCGGATGACCGCAAGGTCGGCATCGGCCACGGCAACCTCGCGTCCATGCTGCTGAAGGAAGAGACCAAGTGCTTCGCCTTCATCGCCGGCCACGAGTCGTTCGCGGCGGCCGAGGGCGCCATCGGTCTGGCCCGCAGCGCCAACAAGGCCCGCAAGGACCCGCTGCGCGTGATTCTGAACGGCCTGGGCAAGGACGCCGCGCAGATTATCGCGCGCATCAACGGCTTCACCTACGTGCAGACCAAGTTCGACTACCTGTCGGGCAAGCTCGAGATCGTGCGCGAGATCCCGTACTCCAAGGGCGAGAAGGCCAAGGTCCGCTCGTACGGCTGCGACGACGTCCGCGAAGGCGTCGCCGTCAACCACTTCGAGGGCGTCGACGTCTCGATCACCGGCAACTCGACCAACCCGACGCGCTTTCAGCACCCCGTCGCGGGCACCTACAAGAAGGAATGCCTCGAACAGGGCAAGAAGTACTTCTCGGTGGCGTCAGGCGGCGGCACCGGGCGCACGCTGCACCCCGACAACATGGCGGCCGGCCCCGCGTCGTACGGCATGACCGACACGATGGGCCGCATGCACTCCGACGCGCAGTTCGCCGGGTCGTCGTCCGTGCCCGCGCACGTCGAGATGATGGGATTCCTGGGTATGGGCAACAACCCCATGGTCGGCGCCAGCGTGGCCGTGGCCGTGGCGTTGGA
>JBMOIG010000417.1:0-1867 GCA_049317445.1 Myxococcota bacterium
GCCACGCGCAGCGCTTCTTCCATCGCCGCGGCGTGGCGCTCGACGATGACGCGTGCTTGGGCCTTTTGCTTGGCATCCAGACCAAACCGGTCAAAAGGCGACAGCACGGCATCGGAGTCGCGCGTCAGGAAGTCCGGCGGCGGTGGCGGCCTGAACGCGTACGCAACGCCAAGTCCCGCGACGACGCCCAGCGCGAAGACGGCGACAAGCGTGAGAACGGCGAGCCACAGGCGAGAGCGAGGTTTGCGTTCACTTGTCATCGGAAACCTCTGCGATTTGAAGCAGCTCGAGACCGGTGGGGATCTGGCCGTGCTCGACCCATTTCGCCATCGCGGTGGCGGGCGGAACGGTGGCGGGCGGATTGCGCTCCATCATCCAGACGGGCACGCACCAGATCAGCGCCGTTGCAAGCGCGGCCGTCAGCACAGCACGGGGGGCGAGCGATGCAAGGAGTGCGTACAGCGTCGCGCGTGGTGGCGTTGCTCGGTGCGCCTCCACAATCCGCTGACTCGCAGCGTGCAACCGCTCGGGATCGTTCCAAGGGTCCAAGGCCTTGAAGTCGATGCGTTCATTGTCCATCCATCCCCTCCTTGCCGGTGCCGTCGTCGAGGTACTTGCGCATCGCGCGGCGCGCCACGAACAGATGCTGGCGTGACATCGTCTCCGAGATCTCCAGGGCTGCGGCGACCTCCGCGTGCGTCCAGTCCTGCAGGTCGTGCAGCAGGACGACCTCGCGTTGGGCGGGGTTCAGAATCGCCAGCGCCGCGACAAGCCGTTGCCGTGCGGCCAGCGGCGCCGGCGGGAAGTCCGCCGCCTGCGGAAGCGATCCCAGAAGGCGCGTGCGATGGCCGCGTTGGTGCACCAGGTTCAGGGCACGATGGCGCACCGACTTCAACAGCCATGCGGCAAAGCGCGCCGGTTCGCGGCACTGATCGAGGACCCCCAACGCCACCAGCAGCGAGTCCTGAGCGACATCCTCGGCGTCCGCCACGTTGCGCAGCACGCCCAGCGCGACGGCATACGCCGGCCGCAGAAACGCCTGAACCAGAGCGCCTTGCGCCGCCCGGTCGCCGTTGCGTGCTGCCAGCACATGTGCCGTGAGCTCGTCCTGGTTCAACCCAACCTGCCTCCAGAAGGCGCTGCATCATCGCCGGTTGTTGGACGCCGCGCGAGCCGACGCCCCGCCTTCACGGCACGCAGAATCCGCCCGTGCACTTGAACGCGACGCCTGGCCCTGCGGGGCAGTCGCCCGCGACGCTGCACTTGGGGATGCAGGCTTTGCCGTTGGGACCGGCGGTGCAACCGCAGCCCTGGGTGGCGTCGGGCGGGCAGGCGTTGGCGAGTGAACAGTCGCTTTCGCTGCTGCAGGCGACGGGGCCACCGCTGGTCAAGGTGCTGACCGTAAGGGTCCGCGTGAGGCTGTTCGTGCCTTGCGCGCTCTGAATGGTGAGCGTGACCGGAAATGCGCCCTTGGCGGCAAAGACGTGCGTCGGGCTGGCCTTGTCGCTGGTGCCGCCGTCGCCAAAGGTCCACGCCCACGACGTCGGCGCGCCGTCGGAGAGGTCGTTGAACTGCACGCTCTCGCTCTGCTTGGGCAGGCTGGGCGACCACGAGAACGCGGCGTGTGGTTGCGTGCTGGCGGGCGTGGCTGTGGCGGTGCGGACGAGGCGGACGAAGTTGTGGATGCGAATCGCATCGCCCTGCGGACCATTCCCCTGCGCGTACTGCGCGGGGTCGCCGTTCTTGGGATCACTGCGCTGCGCGCCGGCGCCGTGGACGTCGAGCCAAGACGAGAGCGTGGCATCCCACGGCGCGGTCATGTAGCCCATGGCGCGGCCAAAGGCGACGTAGATGGCGTTGGCGTGGG
>JBMOIG010000418.1:0-1866 GCA_049317445.1 Myxococcota bacterium
GAAGCCGCCGTCCCATGCGTGCAGCGGCACGACCACGGGCGCCTTGGGCATCAGGTCCGGGTCGTCGGCTACGCGCGGGTCGCCGCCTTGCGCCACCAGCATCTCGCGGAACTTGGCAAGCGCGCTGCCGTCGTCCAGCGACCTGGCGATGCGCGCTTCGCCCTCAGCCAGCGTGGGCACCACGCCCGACAGCCGCAGCATCTCGCCGCCAAAGCGCATGACCAGCGCGCGGGAGTCGGCCGGGCCCTTGCCGTGCAGCAGGTGAATCGACTCGACGATCTCGAGCGCGTTGCCGATGTGGGTGCCGAGCGGCCGATCCATCGCCGTCAGGAAGGCGGTGACGTTGCGCCCGGCCGCCTGGCCCGCGCCGACCATCGCCGACGCCAATTCCATCGCGCGTTCGCGGGTTTTCATGAAGGCGCCGGAGCCGACCTTCACGTCCAGCACCAACGAGGCAACGCCCTCGGCCAGCTTCTTGGACAGGATCGAGGCGACAATCAGCGGGATCGACTCGACCGTGGCCGTCACGTCGCGCAGGGCGTACAGCTTGCGGTCGGCGGGCACCAGGCGCTCGGTCTGGCCGATCAGACCCAGCCCGGTGTCAGCGACGACCTTGTGAAAATCTTCCAACGACAGGCGCACATCGAAGCCGCCCCCGGTGCCGTCGCGGCCGGGTCCGGGAATCGACTCGAGCTTGTCCAACGTGCCGCCGGTGTGCCCCAGACCGCGGCCGGAGATCATCGGCACCGCCACGCCGCACGCCGCCACCGCAGGGGCCAGCGGGATGCTGATCTTGTCGCCCACGCCACCGGTTGAGTGCTTGTCGGCCGTCGGCCACGGCAGGCCGGGCCAGGTGACGATGTCGCCAGAGCGCTGCATGGCCTCGAGCAGCGTCGCCACTTCCAATGACGTCATGCCCTTGAGCAGCACGGCCATCGCGAAGGCCGCCATCTGGTAGTCGGGGACGGTACCCGCGACATAACCGTCGACCAAGGCTTGGATCTCTGCGGGGGACAGCTCGAGGCCATCGCGCTTGCGGCCAATCGTCTCGACGGCACGAAACAAGGTCATGGGAGAACTCCGGGGGCTTGGGGGGAAAGCAGTGCGGAGACATGCGGTTGCGAAGGATCAGCCTGCCGTGATCTCGCGGTAGAACGACTGGCCGATGGGCAAGGGCGCCACGCCGAAGTTTTGGGCAAGCGTCTGCCCCAGCGCGGCAAAGCTGTCGGTCGTGCCCAAGTCCGCGCCGCCCGTGCGGTCGAACCGGCGCGAGGCGAGGATGAGCGGCACGTACTCGCGGGTGTGGTCGGTCGAGCCCATGTAGGTCGGGTCGTTGCCGTGGTCGGCCGTCATGACCAACAGGCCGTCGTCGCCAAGCGCGTCCAAGAGGGCCGGCAGGGCCGCGTCTGCCTCGACCATCGCCCGGTAGAAACCCTTCGGGTCGCGGCGATGGCCGTACAGCGCGTCGAAGTCGACGAGGTTGGTGAAGATCAGGCCGCGCCGGTCGCGCACCGCTTCGAGCGTGTGAGCGATGCCATCGGTGTTGCCCTCGGTGTGGATCGACTCCGGGATCCCGCAACCGGCGAAGATGTCTTGGATCTTGCCCACGCCCAGCACCGGGATGCCGGCCTGCACCAGCTGGTCCAGCAGCGTGCCCTTGGGCGGCGGCATGCTGAAGTCCTTGCGGTTGTACGTGCGCTTGAAGCTGCCCGGCTGGCCGATGAAGGGGCGGGCGATGACGCGGCCGACGCGGTACTTGTCCAGCATCTCGCGGGCGATCTGGCAGATGCGGTGCAGCTCGTCGATCGGCATCACGCCTTCGTGGGCGGCGATCTGGAACACGCTGTCGGCCGACGTGTAGACGAT
>JBMOIG010000419.1:0-1846 GCA_049317445.1 Myxococcota bacterium
AAGTCCCTCGCCGCCGCTGCCTTTGCCGCCTTGCCCTCACAGGCCACCCGAATCGGCGACGGCTACCCGCAGCTCGTCGTGCGCTACATGGCGGCCGTCTATCAGCGCGCGACCGTCGAGTTCACCTTGGACTCCCTGCACTTGGGCAGCGACGCCGCAGCGAGGGTGTACCGCGTGCTCGACCCGACGCCAGACGCGGGGCAGGTGCTGACGCCCGAGCGACGACGGTCGGTGCTTGAAGCGGTCGCCCTGTACTCAAACGCCAGCGGGCTTGCCGTCTGTGCGACGTTCGCGCCGAACGATGCGGTGTACTTGCGGCCGGGCGGGGTGGTGCAGCAGGCGAAAACGCCACCGCGCGGTGGGCTGGATCTGGGGGAGGTGCTCGCGCAGCGGGTGGCGGTGCCCTGAGCACGTTCGCCTTCACCCCTCCAGCAAAACCCCAAGCGCCCCAGCCAGATCCGTCACCACCTCTCGCCCGACCCGCACCGTCTGAGGGTCCCGCGACACCAGCAGCAGTCCCGTCGCCCCGACCATCGCCCCGACCTGCTTCAACTTTCGCAAATCGTGCGGGTTGACGCTGGTCGAGAGCTTGACCTCGATGGCCCACACCTGCCCGCGCGTGCGTACGACCAGGTCGCACTCGTGGCCGTCGCTGGTGCGGAAATACCCCGCGTCGTCCAGACGATCCGCACCTTGCAACGCACCGAGGATCTGCTCGATGACGAAGCCCTCGTAGCTGGCCCCGACCCACGGTTGGGCCAGCAGGTCGTCGTAGGTGCGGACCCCGAGCATGGCGTGCACCAGACCGCTGTCGCGCAGCCACACCTTGGGCGTGCGCGTCAGGCGCTTGCCGAGAATGGGCAGCATCGGCGGCAACATGCGCACCAGGAAGGCACCGACCAGCACGTCGGTCCAGCGGTTGACCGTGTGGTAGGACAGGCCGAGGCTCTTGCCCACTTCCGACGCGTTCCAGGCTTGGCCGTGCAGCGCCGCGAGCATGCGCAGGAGCCGCAGGGACTCTGACGGCTTGGCAGGCAGGCCCCAATCCGGCAGGTCGCGGGCGCAGAGCAGGTCAAGGTAGTCGCGTTGCCACTTGGGAAAGCGCCCGCCGCCGAGCACGCCGCCGTCGGGAAAGCCGCCGGCAAGCCACAGGTCGTCCAGCGCCGCCGCCGGCAGCTCGGTCGCCAGCAGCGGCGTCATGGGGCACAGCGCCAGCCGGCCCGCGAGCGACTCGCTGATGTCGCGCATCAATGCGGGCGAGACCGAGCCCGTCAGGACGAACCGCCCCATCCGCCCGCGATCCGCGTCGATGGCGCTGCGCAGCCGGGGGAACACCTCGGGCCAGGCCTGGGCCTCGTCCAGCGCAATCAGCGCGCCGTCGGCCAGAAGCTGCGGCCATTGCAGGTCAAGGCGCAGGCGATCGCCGGGGAGTTCGAGGTCGAAGTAGTGGTGCGCCAACGCCTTGACCAGCGTGGTCTTGCCGACCTGGCGCGGGCCGAGCACGGCGACCGCGGGATGGGCTCGGAGCAGGGTCTGCAGATGGTCGGTGACGTGGCGTTGGAGCATTGTTGTAGCATAGACATGGATTTCTGTTTTGCAAGACGGGTGGGCGGGGGCGGTCAGTGGTGCTCGAGCAGCTCCCAGCTTGCTTCGGTCAACTCAGCCGCCAGGTCCTGATCGGCAGGGTCCGCAGGGTCTTCCGGAGGGCCCGATTCCGACAGCGCATCCCGCTCGAACGGGTCGAGGCGCAGCCGCAGCGTCGTGCCCGTGGGATCGGGCGAAAGCGGCGTTGCCTCGGGCGTCAGGACGACCACGACATCGCCGCAGCTGCAGATGGCGCTGGGAC
>JBMOIG010000420.1:0-1842 GCA_049317445.1 Myxococcota bacterium
GGTGTGGGGGGCGCCCGGCGTCGGCAAGAGCGCGCTCGCCAGGCAGGTGTGCCAGAAGCTGGGCATCGGCTTCAAGGACGTGCGCCTGGCGCAGCGCGAGCCGATCGACGTGCGCGGACTGCCCGTGCCGATCGGCGATCAGGTCCACTGGCTCCTGCCGGCCGAGTGGCCGCGGGAGGGCCGCGGCATCATCATGTTCGACGAGCTCACGGCGGCGGACCGTACCCTACAGGTGGCGGCGTACGAGTTCATCCTGGACCGCCGGCTGGGCGACACCTACAAGGTGCCGGACGGCTGGTACATCATGGCGGCGGGCAACCGCACGAGCGACCGGGCCGTCTCGACGAGGATGTCGTCCGCGCTGGCGAACCGCTTCTGCCACGTGGACGTGGCGTGCGACGTCGAGGAGTGGGTTCGGTACGCGCAGGACCGCGGGCTGCACCCGGACGTGCTGGCGTTCCTTCGCTACAAGCCCGAGCTGCTGCTGACGATGGCGGGCAACCTCGAGCGGGGCTGGCCGAGCCCGCGGAGCTGGGAGCGAGTCGCCGCCTTCCTGCACAACAACGAAGGACTGACCGCGCACGTCGAGCGCCTGCAGCTGTGCGGGCTGGTGGGGGCGGGCGCCGCCACCGAGTTCGCGGCGTTTCGGTCGATGTCGATCGAGCTGCCCAACATCTTGGAGGTGTTCCAGGGTCGGCGCACGTTCTCGCCGCCCACCCGTGCCGACCAGAAGTACGCGACCTGCTTGGCGGTGGCGTACCACGTGTGGCGCTACCCCGACCAGGAGCGCGCGATCAACACGCTGTTCGACGTCGGCGACAAGCTCCCGAGCGACTTCGCCAGCATGTTGATGATCGACGTGTTGCGCGCCGACACCGCCAAGAAGGCGTTGGTGCTGGGGAACCGTCGCTTCAAGGCGTGGAGCGACCGGCACGGAGCCGCCTTCGCGGAGAAGTACCGCCCCTCCGCCCCCACTCCCGGCCTGCGCGCCGCCTAGACAGGAGACCGAATGACCAAGGACGAGGCCCGAATCCTGTGGGAGAAGGACCGTACCCGCATGCTGCTGGACCAGCCCTTCATGGGGGTGCTGGCGCTGCAGCTCGACATCGTGCCGGTAGAGGACGACCGCGTGAAGAGGGCCGCCACGGACGGCCGCCACCTCTTCATCAACCCGACCTGGTTGGGGACGCTGATGCAGGAGGAGCGCGTGTTCGTGATGGCGCACGAGGTCTGGCACTGCGGGCTGCGCCACTTCTCTCGCGCGATGATGCGGGATGACGAGCTGTGGGGGTTGGCGATCGACCACGAGGTCAACTGGCTGCTGGTGGACGACGGCTTCCCGCGGCCCACCCGTATCCGTCCCGTGATGTATGAGGACCTGCACGAGCAGTCGGCCGAGGAGGTGTACGACGTCCTGAAGGGCGTGACGGACGCGAAGCTCGCACTGATGAAGGCGATGGGCGTGTCGTTCGACACACACCAGTACGACGACGTCGCCGCCGGCGATACCGGACTGGTCGACGACGACTACCTCCCCATCCGGAGTGGGGACGCGATGGCGGGCTGGCCCGAGAAGATCTTGGCGGTGGCGCAGCAGCTGGAGCGGCAGAACGGGCACCTGCCGGCAGGGTTCGGCCGCGTCGTGAAGCGGCTGCGCAGTCCACGCGTGCCGTGGCAGGAGCTGCTGCGCCAGTTCGTGACGAGCGCGTACGGTTCGCGCCGCACGTGGTCTCCCCCGCACCGCAGGCACGCCCACAAGGGGCTGTTCCTGCCCGGCCACAACGGCGAGAAGCTCAAGGTTGCGGTGGCGGTCGACACGTCCGGCAGCACGCAGATGTACCT
>JBMOIG010000421.1:0-1832 GCA_049317445.1 Myxococcota bacterium
GAGCCGCTCAGTCGCCTGCGCGCTCTCCTCCACCAATGCGTTCCAGTCCTCCTGAAACTCGTTCCAGATCTTCCTGTCGTTCGCGCTCGCGCCGGCCAAACCCTTGATGCCCCTCGCTTGCTCAGCGGGGTCGAGCGACGCGAAGTTGACGAGCTTCATCGCGAGGCTGGAAGGCGTTCGGCCCATGGCCCCCGCCAGGGCGACGATGACCGGGTTGCGCTTGTCCATCTTCCCGAACGGAAGCAGGCAGTACAGCTGCATCGCCGCCAGCAGATGCTCCCGTGTCCATGGAACGCTGACTCGCACCAGACCTCCGATGTCGCAACAGCCGCAGCGTATCCTTGATCGAGGCGGCTGTCGCGCCGTCGACTGTCGTCGACCTTGAGACTCCGGGACGCTCACGCTATTCAGGGCTGAGTCTGGCCCACTGTGCCACCGTTGGTGCAGGGCCTTCGCGGTGCGTGGGCTCGCCGTGCTTCAGACGCTTCCGCCCTCCAGCCCCACCTCCCGCAATCGCCGCTGCGCGACCACCTTCATCGGGTCGCGCCGCCCACGTGCTCCCACGCTCACCACCACCGTCCCCCACTCCAGCAGCCCCTCCGGCTCCGGCGGCAACACGCCCGCCTTGACCGCCAGGTGCCGCACCAGGTCCCGCACCGCCCCGCGGTCCGCCCGATCCAGCCGCTCGAGCACCTGCACCATCCAGTCGAACTTCGCCTTCTCGCGCGCCCCCAGTCGCACGCGCCCTTCCGGCGCCGCACCGGGTGGGTCGTCGGCTTCATCCTGCGGCTCGGGATTCCGCATCATCGGGAAGTTCTTGGGGCGCCGCGGGGCCTGGCTGTCCGTCGGCTCATGGGCCACTGTCATCGCCTCTGCGGGCTCGGCGACAGCCGCATGACGCACCCTGGGCCGGCTCGTCGGCGTCAACGTCGGGACCTCGCCGGCCAAGAGCGCGTCGGGTGTCACCTTCAGCAGCTCACACAGCCGCATCAGCGTCGGGTAGCTGGGCAGTGACTGGCCGCGTTCGATACGGGAGTAGGCCTCTAGCGAGATGCCGATCTGTTCGGCGAGCTCTGCCTGGGTCTTGGCGTGCTGGAGACGCAGCTTGCGGAGGGCTTCGGCCATCCGGCGCGCCACGTCATCGGCTTGGGACTTGTCTTGTGAGCGTCTGGGCACAGGGAGCCTCCTCAACTCCGGCGAGTATCTAGGGGTCGGACCGCACCTTGACAGGACTTGAAGCGTCATGTTAGACGGCGTTACAATTCATATTGCGGGCACCATAGCTGCAGTCTATCCCAACGCACCTACCCAGAAGGAGTCCCATGCGCCTCAATCCAAGTGTGCAGCATACGCGCTGCACCCGTGCGCTTTGCTTCCACCTGCTGGCACCCCTTGTCGCACTGGGGGTGGCGGGGTGCGCGTCGTCCGGCACCGGCGGCGGCGGCTCGCCGGTCCCGACCGAGGACGCGGCCTTCGAAACCTCGTGGCAGGGCTGCAGCGACACGTGCTCGCCGGGGGCCGTCCAGTGCACGGCCTCTGGCCAGCGACTCCAGTGCAACTACGGGGGCAACTGCTGGTCCTGGTCCACCCCAAGCGACTGCCCCTACGGCCAGATCTGCGCGAACGGGGGCTGCTCAGCGACCTGCACGCCAAATTGCGGGGGCAAAGAGTGCGGTCCCGACGGCTGCGGTGGTGAGTGCGCCAAGTGCCCCTCGGCGGCCCCCGTCTGCGTCGAAGGCCAGTGCACCCTGCCCTGTACCCAGGCCGACGACTCCTGCACCGGCGACACCCTCAACTTCTGCAACCCCAGCACCGGAACCATGTCTACGACC
>JBMOIG010000422.1:0-1826 GCA_049317445.1 Myxococcota bacterium
TACGAACGCAGCGTTACGCTGGCGCACCGCGCCTACAAGCTCACGCTGTCCCCGTGGATCGGACGCCAGTGCCGCTTTCTGCCGACCTGTTCGGATTATGCGCGCGAGGCCCTGATCACGCACGGACCGGTTCGCGGCGGCTGGCTCGCCACGAAACGTCTGTGCAGCTGCCATCCCTGGGGCCGCTCCGGATTCGATCCGGTGCCGCCACGAAAGTGCGAACCAGAACCATGATCGACCTGATCTTCCCCGACGGCTCCGTCCGTCAGTATCCGCAAGGCTCCAGTGGCCGCGACGTGGCCACGGCCATCTCGCCCTCGCTGGCCAAACGCACGCTGCTGGTCCGTCTCGACGGCCAGCTGCTCGACTTCGACCGCCCGCTGCCGGGCGGCGGCAAGGTCGAGTTCGTCGACCGCAATGACCCCGACGCGCTGGACACCATCCGCCACGACACGGCCCACGTGCTGGCCGAGGCGGTGCAGGAGCTGTTCCCCGGCACGCAGGTGACCATCGGTCCGAACGTCGATGACGGCTTCTATTACGACTTCGCCCGCGACGAGCCGTTCAGCACGGACGACTTCGCGGCGATCGAAAAGCGCATGGCCGAGATCGTCGACCGCGACGAGAAGATCGTCCGCGAAGTCTGGAACCGGGCCGACGCCATCGCGCACTTCAACGCGATCGGCGAGCAGTACAAGGCCGAGATCATCGAAGGCATCCCGGCCGACCAGGACGTGACGCTGTACCGTCAGGGCAAGTGGGCCGACCTCTGTCGCGGGCCGCACCTGCCGTCGACGAAGCATATCGGCAAGGCGTTCAAGCTGACCAAGCTGGCCGGCGCCTACTGGCGCGGCGACCAGGCCAACGCCCAGCTGCAGCGCATCTACGGCACGGCCTGGGCCAGCCAGGCCGACCTCGACGCCTATCTGCTGCGCGTCGAGGAGGCCGAGAAGCGCGATCACCGCAAGCTGGGCCGCTCCATGGACCTCTTCCACATGCAGGAAGAGGGCCGGGGCATGGTCTTCTGGCACCCCAAGGGCTGGCAGCTGTGGCGCACGCTCGAGGCCTACATGCGCCGCCGACTCGACGCCGCCGGATACATCGAGGTCAAGACGCCCCAGGTGCTGGAACGGACGTTCTGGGAGAACTCCGGCCACTGGGACAAGTACCGGCCCAACATGTTCGTCTGCGAGACGGTCGAGGGCGAGATCCTGTCGCTCAAGCCGATGAACTGCCCGGGCCACGTGCAGATCTTCGGCGTCGGCCAGCGCTCCTACAAGGAGCTGCCGATGCGCATGGCCGAGTTCGGCGCCTGTCACCGCTACGAGCCGTCCGGCGCCCTGCACGGGCTGATGCGCGTGCGCGCCTTCACCCAGGATGACGCCCACATCTTCTGCCGCGAGGACCAGATCGTCGAGGAGACGGAGCAGTTCATCCGCCTGACGAAGATGATCCACGCCGACCTCGGCATGGAGACGAAATACATCGCCCTGGCCACGCGGCCGGAAGTCCGCGCCGGGTCCGACGAGTTCTGGGACAAGGCCGAGGGCATGCTGGCCGAGGCCGCGCGGCTGGCCGGCGTCACGCCGGTGATCTCCGAGGGGGACGGCGCCTTCTACGCGCCCAAGCTGGACTTCATCGTCCAGGACGCCATCGGCCGGGAATGGACCTGCGGCACGCTGCAGCTCGACTATGTGCTGCCTGAACGGCTCGGCGCCGAATACATCGCCGAGGACGGCTCCAAGCAGCGTCCCGTGATGCTGCACCGGGCGATCCTCGGTTCGTTCGAGCGGTTCATCGGCATCATGATCGAGAACTACGCCGGC
>JBMOIG010000423.1:0-1826 GCA_049317445.1 Myxococcota bacterium
CGGCGAGCCCGTGCCATAGCCGTGCTGAAGAAGATCCCCCACACGAAAGCGCAGCAGCTTGCCGTTCTTGCGAGACGGCAGCGTCCCGCGGTTCGCGGCGCGGCGTACGGCTGTCTCGGTCATGCCGAGCATCTGCGCGGCCTCGCCCGCATCCACCAGCCGGTTCGGATCGGCCGGCGCATTGAGAAGCTCGTCGCGAACCGCAGTGCGTACCATGTCCTCGAATATCGGCATGTTTGCGTCCAGCGTCGCCTGAAATTCAGCCTGTACGTCGATCACGGGACCCGCCGCAGCATCCGGGCGACGGAGGGGAGGCCCCGGCACCCGGCGCCCAGAGGCGCGCGAGACCGTGTCTGCAACGCGCAAGAGTGGCGCGGGACCGCTTGGCGGACGAGGGTGCTGGCGAGCCTCCTGCTCCTCCAGGCGCGCGACGCGAGCGCGCAACGCTTCGAGCTCGGGCACCGCGTCAACGTTCCCGTGCGGGTCGAAGGGGTAGACGTTGTCCGGCAACGGGCGCGGCTCCGCAGGGGCCTTGTGACGGCGCTTCGTACTTAACGTCAATAGTCTTGGGTCATTGGGGCTGATCCGGATCATGTCGTGTCTCTCCTCTTTGGGTTCGATACCTTTCTGCACCCGCTGACGACGCCCGCGGTGTCGCCTACCGCGAGCGACGCCCGACTTCGCGGACCGTGGGGGCGTGCGTCGCCCCGTAACCGGAGCGCGCCCCTGCGCCGCAGCGAGGTCAGCAAGCTCAGGGTTACCATCGAATGCCCGTGGCTGGCAAGCGGAAACTCCGCTCAACCTGTTGAGATTCAAGGCAAATGTTGGTCCATGCATCTGTATCGCGACCCCGATTTCAGGCGACTTGAGTGAGGAATGAATGGAACCCACTGCACGGATTGAGCTCTCATGCCCCACCGTCAGCGGCCACTGCGCCGGGCACCTCCGTGATCGCGGCGCGGGGGCGAACGCCACGCGGTCTCGGCCTCGGCCCCGGTCGAGCCAGCGCTCGGGGGCAGCGGGGCCGCGACCTGCGCCAGCAACTCCCGAAGTCCGGGCACGACGTTGCACGCGCCGTCGACCGTGAACTCCGTCAGGCGGGTGCCCGGTGGCACGCCCTCGACGATGCCCAAGAACAGGGCCACGTCGAGCTGGGGCCAGATGTCCGGCGACAGCAGGGCGGCGGCGTCGGGGTGGTCGCCGTGGTGGGCCATGACCTCGCCGAACCGTTGCAGCCGCGCGGTGAATTTGCGCAGGTCCGGCTGCTTCGTGAGGTGTAGCACGAGGTCTTGGACCCCGTCGTCGGCGTTGGCAGGGGCGGTGTGGTGGGCAGGTGTGGGCATGGCGTTCCTCGTCGCCCGGCGCGGGCGTGCGTCGGGGCTGTGGCGGGTTCGGGTGGGGGCTGCGACAGCCGTTTCTGTGGGGGAGACACCCCAGCTCGGGAAAACCTTCCCGGAATTCTTCTAAGTGCGCTTGCCTGCTGGCTTTCTGCGGGAAGGGGCGTGCACGCGTCGGTGTGTGCTCTGGCCGCTGCGCCCGACGCCCCCGACAGGGGCAACGGACCGGCGGCCGCTGCGGCATGGGCGAAGATGCACGCCGGCTGTTGACGCGGCGAACCGGACCGGTGACGTTGCGCGCGAGGCCCGGCCGCAACGGGGCCGACGCCGATGGCTGCGCGCCCCGAACGACAAGCCGAACGGGAGCGATGTTCAAGCCCGCTCGGTCGCCTCAAACGCAGACGCAAAGGCAGCACATTCTGCGGCCGACAAGCCGGCCAGGGTCGCCTCGGCGCGCCAATGGCTCACGGCCTGCCGCACTTCCCGCAA
>JBMOIG010000424.1:0-1824 GCA_049317445.1 Myxococcota bacterium
TCACGCGTCACCCCAAACACGCCCGCCGCATGGTCTTCCTGTCGGGCGGCGCTTTCACCGACCGATCGCGGGCCTTTCTGGAAGCGGTGGACAATCCCCGGCTCGACAAGCCGGTCTCGGCCCAGACCCTACGCCGGACCCTTGAAGAAGTGGCCGGTACCGAAGAGGAAACGACATGATGCAGGCGGATTTGCTGGTGGTAGGCGGCGGACTGAGCGGGCTGACGCTGGCGTGGCATCAGGCGCGCGCCGGGCGCACCGTCGTCGTCCTCGAGGCGCAGGACTCGCCCGGCGGTTGCGTCCAAAGCGAGCGCTTGGACAACGGCTACTGGTTCGAGTTGGGTGCCCACACCTGCTACAACTCTTATCAGGCGCTGTTGGGACTTCTGGAAGACTTGGGGATCACAAAGGAACTGCTTCCCCGCCAGAAAGCGCCCTTCCGGATGCTGGTGGACGGCCGCGTGGCGTCAATCGCGTCGCAGCTGTCGTTCGGCGAGCTGCTGTGGTCGGCGCCGCGCTTCGTCGGAGCCCGCAAGGAGGGGAATAGCGTCCGCGATTACTACGGCCGCATCGTCGGCAACGGCAACTACGACCGCGTGATGTCGGCCATGTTCGCTGCGGTTCCCTCGCAGTGCGCCGACGAGTTTCCCGCCGACCTGATCTTCAAGAAGCGTGAGCGACGCAAGGAAGTCGCCAAGAGCTTCACGCTCAAGGGCGGCTTGCAGACGCTGACGGACGCGTTGGCGGCTGCGCCGGGCGTGCAGGTGGTCACGGGAGCCACAGCGACGGCGATCACCAAACAAGGCGAGGCGTTCACCGTGACGACGGCCGATGGCCGCACCTTCCTCGCTCCTCGGCTGGGCTTGGCACTGCCCCCGTCCCAGGGAGCCCAGCTGATGGCCGACGTGGCCCCCGAACTCTCCACCGCACTTGGCGCGTTCGAGGTCGCCCCGGTCGAGTCGCTGGGCGTGGTGGTGCCGTCCGACGCAACACCGCTCGGGCCGATGGCCTTTCTGGTCGCCGCCCGCGACACGTTCTACTCCGCCGTGACGCGCGACGTGGTGCCCGACCCCGCCTGGCGCGGGTTCACCTTCCACTTCAAGGCTCAGACCCCGGAAGCCATGCGACTGGAGCAGATCTGCACAATTCTTCAAGTGCCCCGCGCCAAGGTCGCCCACGTGGCCTCCCGCCGGGTGGTGCTGCCCTCGCCGCGGTTGGGCCACGAGGTCCGGGTCGCGGCCGTCGAACGCGCTCTGGCGACAGCCTCTGGCCTTGCCGTCGTCGGTAATTACTTCGGCGGATTGGCCCTGGAGGACTGCGTCTTGCGGGCTGAAGCCGAGTCCGGCCGACTGTCCGCTGCTGCCACCTGAGGCCCCAAGGCTGCCCCCGCTGAGCCTGACCGAGGCGGCCGTCGGAATCGTCTCGGTCCCTATCAAAGGACTTGGCGAGTGGTTGTGCACCTCGTAGAATGTCTCCCAGTCAGGAACCGATCGGCGGTCGAACAGGGGGGGACAGAAATGCGGAAATTCTTTCAGATCAAGATGATGCGCTCGTCGGCAGCAGGCTCTTTGCTGGCTGCTTTCGCGCTGGTCGCGCTGAGCACCGCTTGCGGCGACAAGACCGACACCAGCGCACAAGGCGACGCAACCGTCATCGCCGACGTCGACGTCGATGCTCCCGATGGTCTGACCGACCAGGACACCACCGCCGACGTCGTGGTCCCCACCGATACGACCGAGACGGCCGACACGGCGGACTCCACCGACACCCCTGACGTGGCTCCCATCGATGGCGACACGGGCGGTGACACCGACGTGGTCGACCA
>JBMOIG010000425.1:0-1822 GCA_049317445.1 Myxococcota bacterium
GGTGGGGCGCGGGGCACTCGAGGCCTCCGTCCAGAGCGCACGTGCCGCCCTGCGACTTGCGGAGATCGAGCTGTCCAACACGGTGATCCGCGCGCCACAGGACGGCCGCGTGGGCGAGATTGGCGTCAGGCTGGGGCAGTTCGTTTCGGCCGGCTCCCAGCTGCTCGTGCTCGTCCCCGACGAGGTGTGGATCGTTGCAAACTTCAAGGAGGCCCAGACCGCGAAGATCGTGCCGGGGCAACGGGCCACCTTCACCGTCGACGCCCTGGGCGATGCCGAGCTCGAAGGCATCGTCCGTGACTTGTCACCGGCCGCAGGCAGCGAGTTTGCGGTGATCAAGCCCGAGAATGCGACAGGCAATTTCGTCAAGGTGCCGCAGAGGATCGCCGTCCGCATCGATGTCACGCCTGACCAGCCGGGTGCCAGCCGGCTGCGTCCAGGTATTTCCGTGGTCGCTTCAGTGGATACGAGCAAAGCCGCGCCAGCGCAGGCTCCGCGACCGGCTCGGAAGCAGCCATGAGGGGCTTGTTGCTCACGGCGTCGCTCGTGCTGATGGTCGGGTGCGCATCCGTCACGCCGCAGCCTGAGGCCAGGGTCGACGCGCCGGCCCAGTGGCGAACAGCAGTGGCCGACACCGTCCCTGTCGAGCCCCAATGGTGGGCGCTGTTCGGCGACCCGGTGCTCACCACGCTCGTCGAGCAAGCCCTGCTCAACAACAACGATGTCGCCATTGCAGCCGCCCGAATCCGCGAGGCACGGGCGCAGGAGTTGGCTGCTCGATCCCAGCTGTTTCCGGTGGTGGATGCGGTGCTCGGTGCAAGTCGGTCGCGCTCGGTGTCCGCGTTTGGTACGCCCGTCGAGGCAACGGGCGTCCAGCCGCAGATCCAAGTTGGTTACGAACTCGACCTCTTCCACCGTATTGATAATCAGGTGGAAGCCGCCCGTGGGAGCGCCATGGGCGTCGAAGCAGCCCACAGCGCGGCGCAACTGTCGGTCGCAGCCGCGACCGCAGCCGGCTACCTGACACTGCGTGCCCTCGACGCGCGCCTGGAGATTGTCCGCACGACTGCGTCGTCGCGCCAGGAAGCCGTTCGCATCGCCCGCGCGCGTACCACCTCGGGGTATACGTCCCAGCTGGAGCTGCGGCAGGCCGAAGCCGAGCTTGAGGCGACTGCTGCGCTCGTTCCCCAGCTGCAATTGGCAGTGCGTCGACAGGAGAACGCGATCAACGTCTTGCTTGGCCGCGCCCCTGCGGACATTGCCCGTGGCCTGGCCCTGGGCAGCGTCGCGGCGCCCCCGGTGCCGACGGCGCTGCCCTCCGCGTTGGCGCGTCGCCGGCCAGACATCGCCCAGGCGGAGGCGAACATCGCGGCGGCCGACGCGTCTTTGGCCGCAACAAGGGCGCAGTTCCTGCCCCAGATCCGTCTCAGCGCCTCCGGCGGCAGCGTGTTCTCAACCCTGCTTCGCAACGATCCCATCACGATCTGGTCGGTCGGCGGCAGCATCCTCGCCCCCCTCTTCAATGCCGGCCGAACGGAGGCCCAGGTCAGGGGCGCCGAGTCGCGCCGGGACCAGGCCATCTACGCCTACAGGCGCTCCGTGGTGGCTGCATTTCGGGAAGTCGAGGACGCCCTGGCCGCAACCGATCGCCTGAAAGCCCAGCACGCGCGGGTGGCTGCGCAGCGACAGGCTCTGGCCGAGGTATTGCGCCATGCGCGCAACCGCTACGAGGTTGGATACTCGTCGTATCTGGAACAACTGGATGCACAGCGTGCGCTGCTTAACAGCGACCTGACGCTCGCCCAGATACAGGGCGAGAGGC
>JBMOIG010000426.1:0-1814 GCA_049317445.1 Myxococcota bacterium
ATGCCGTCGACCTTGTTGCCGTTCTCAGGCTCCAGACGTGCCAGCGTGCCGGAGCTGTAGTAGCCGATCCAGACGTGGTTTTCCTTGTCCACGCCTGCCGCGCGCGCCGGGCCACCGCCATACGAAGGGGTCATGAACTTCACGCACTCGTCGGCGCCGCCGCCGCCCATCATCTCGTCGGGGGTGATGGTCTTGCTGCCGTTCTTGTCCTCGGAGGTCTCGATGACACCGTTGCCGTTCTTGTCGATGCAGTTCTGCTTCTCGGCCATGATCTTGGCGACCCGGCCATCGCCGCGGCAGGCGACCCAGACGTTGCCCATCAGGTCGACCGACGTGCGCGACGGGTCGCTGCACACGTAGTACCGGCCAACTTCAGCGCCGGTCTTGCAGTCGACCTTGGACACGGAATTCTGCGGCGAGTTCGACACCCACAGGAACTTCAGATTCAGACTGATTTTCGCCTGATCGATGACGATCCAGCCGTTTGCGTCCAGACCCACGCCGGTTGAGTTCTCAGAGTTCAGCTGGAACGCGTTGCCGGTGTTGGCGCCGATCGCCTGCTGGCTGCACGACATGTCGCAGGTGCCGCAAGACGACTTCACGCCCTCGTCGGTCTGGCCGTCGCAGTCGTTGTCCAGGTTGTCGCAGGCCTCGTTCTCCGGCATCACCTCGCCGTTGCAGGCGCCCCAGAAGCCGTCCTTGCACGGCTGGACGCCGGCCTTGCAGATGCCCTTGCCAACCCAGTTGGCGTCGCCGGAGTAGCACGGAGCCGCGATGCCCTTGCAGGCGCAACCGGGAACGTTGCCGTCGTTGCAGTTGGGGCAGGCCTTCGCGAAGTTCGGATTGGCGTCGTCGCAGTCCAGTCCAGCGACGCAGAATTTGCCAAAGCCGTCGCCATCCTCGTCGATGCACTTGCTCGGGCCGGTGTCGACGTCGGCATCGGGCTTGGCGACGTCGATGTCGGCGTCCGTGTCGGGCTGAAGGATGTCGGTGTCGACCTGGATCGCGTCCGCATCAGGTTGCTCGACGTCGACCGGGGGCACGGTGGTGTCGTCGGTGGCTGCGGTGTCGTCGACCGTTGCGGTATCGTCGGGCTGCGTGACGTCGGGCGTGACCGCGTCCGAGTCGTCGTCGATGTCTTGCGGCGGCACGGTGGTGTCCGGTTTGGCGACGACGATGTCGGGCACCCACGTCGAGCCCGGCGGCGTTGTTTGACCGGAGCACGCCGAAGCCAACAGCGCAAGCGCCAGTCCGGCCGTGGCAAGTCCGCTTGTGGTCGTGAAAATCGTCGTACGCATGACACGCCTCCTGACCCGTCTGCAGCCGGTTGCCCCACCGGTGCTGGGCGGATAGACCGAGTGCGCTCCAGAGAGCGACCCTTAGGTATCAATCTAGGGTTGCCGCACCCATTCAGCAAGGGGCGATTCCGTTCAGGTCATTGGATGGGGACCATGGACCCGCACAGGGCCGCACGCCGTCGCACCGACCGTGAATTCACGCATCCGTTCCTGCCTCTTGCAGCACATGGTGCGCCAGGCGGCGCAGGGCGTCCGCGAAGACGTCGGGGGGCAGCAGCAGGCCCACGACCAGCCAACCCTCGCTTGGAAAGTCAAAGAAATAGCCTGGATGCACGATCAGGCCCTCGCGCTCGATCAGATCGAGGGCCAGCGCCTCCTCGCCCGCACCGCACGGCACACGCAGCACCGCACTCCAGCCGCCGTCGGCGGGCAGGACGGTCACTTCGGTGTTGCGGAAGGCGGCCTCCAGCGTGGCTCGATTCGCCTCGAGCCGTTGTCGCAGGGCCGCCTGAATGG
>JBMOIG010000427.1:0-1812 GCA_049317445.1 Myxococcota bacterium
CCCTGCTGGATGCTGCGCAGACGCTTGAGTTCCTTGGTCGAAACCTTCGCCGCGTCCTCAGGCAGTCCGGCCTTGTGCAGGCGCTCTTCCAGCTCGCCCAGCTCGTCGCCCTCGCCGCCCTCCAGATCGCCCAGTTCCTTCTGGATCGCCTTGAGCTGCTTGCGGAGCACGTACTCGCGCTGACTCTTGTTCAGGTCGCCCTTCACCTCGCTGTTGATGCGCTGCGAAATGCGCAGCACCTCAACCTGCTGGATCACCAGATGCAAGGTCTTGGTCAGCATGTCCTGCAGCGTGGTTGCCTGCAGCACGTCGACCTTCTCCTCGACCGAGACGCCCAAGTGGGTCAGCAGCAGGTAGACCAGCCGCGCCGGATGCTCGAAATTCTCTTGCAGGTCCGCAGCGTTGATTGGCAGTTCCGGCACCATGTTCACGAGCTCGATGGCCGTATCACGCACGCTATGCACCAGCGCCAAGATCTGCGGGTCGGTGTCGTTCTTCTCGGGCAAGATCTCGACCTCGGCCGACAGGAACGGATCCTCCTGATCGAACCGATTGATCTTGAAGCGTTCCACACCACGGATGACGACGTGATAGGTCTCGGCGCCGTTGCGCAACACCTTGATCAGCTGGCCCGTGCACCCGGCCCAGTACAGCTCGTCAGGCTTGGGGTTGTCGATGCCCTTGTCCTTCTGCGCGACCACGCCCACCACGGCTGCACGGCGGTCGCCCAGGCTTTCGAGCAGCTTGATCGACTTGCCGCGCCCGATGACGACCGGCATGACAGCGCCCGGGAACAGCACGGCATTGCGCAACGCCAGAATCGGCAGGTTGTGCAGGGTGCCGCTTTCGGAGGTCGGTTCGGTCGTGGGCTTGTCGGTCATGGGTCCCTCGCGAGGAAACAGGTTGCTGAGCTTGCTGCCACGTCTTTGCGGAGTTCGCCGTCGCCTGATTCGAATGATAAGGAAGCACGGGGGCACCGCAAATCAAGGTCCCCCGCGCCCTACGGACTGACGCTTTGCAATGCTTCAGGATTCTCGTCGCACACGGCGGCGCGCATCTGAAGAACGCCCGCCGAGTCGTGGTCGTCGTCGTTGCCGGTCAGTGCCGCTGCTGCCACCAACCCGGAAGCGCCGCTCCCCTGCTTGCCAGCGCAGCCTCGACGGATGCCCGCCACGACATGTCGCCCGTCAGCCGGGCCGCCAGCGCCAGTCCCCACGCTGCCGCCAGCTCGTTTCCCAGCTGCCGCAGCGCCAAGACCGCCACCTCGACATGCTCGCGGGCCTGCGAATCCCCCGCCTGCAGCTTCAGCGCCGCCGCCAACAGCTCGATGGCCAGCGCCGCGTCGGTCGCGCCACAGTCGCGCATTCTCGCGCTGTGCTGAAGTAGAGCGTCCTGAGACACCGCTGCGCCGTCCAGTGCGTCGATGCGCGCCTGCAGCACCAGCGCGTGCACTACCGGCAGTGGCTCGCCGCACTCCCACCAGCGCTCGACCGCGTCGGCAGCAAACACCCGCGCCGCCACCAGATTGCCTCCCAAGTACGCGAGCGAGGCCTGTCCCGACCGCACCGCCGCCGCCTCGCGCGGACTCGCCGCGTCGGCTTGCTCCATCAGGTCCAAGAGTTGCGCCTCACCGTCCCGGTCGCCGAGCCAACCGCGGATCTCGGCCGCAACCAGTTCCACGGCAAACCGCTCGGCCTGCGACAGAGACTCGCGCGGTATGCCGGACAGCAGGTCGGCCGCCGCCTGCAAACGCAGTTGGCGCAGGTGGATGCGGATCTCCAGCAGGTTGCGCCGCAACGCCAATCGACCCGG
>JBMOIG010000428.1:0-1810 GCA_049317445.1 Myxococcota bacterium
TCGCCCCACAAAGACCCCCGCTTCACCACCTTCGCAACCACCTGCGCCGACAACCTGCGCGTCTTCGGCTTGGGCGAGAGAACCCTGCGCGACTGCATCCTGGCCCGCATCGTGTTCGACACCCTTCCCGCGCCGGTCCGCGACGCGTTGGGCTTCTCGCACGTGGTCGAGCTCACGCGCGTTTCCGACCCGACCCTGCGCGCCCGTCTGGCCCATGCCATCGTCGACCAAGGCTGGACCGTACAGGCCCTGCAGCAGGCCATCGAAGCGGCGAAGAACGGCGACTGGTACGACACGGATCCGGCAACGCCCGGCACGCAGCCCCCACCGCCACCCGCGCCGACCGTCAAGCTGCTGCCGCCCGGGCGGTTGCTGGCGCGCGCCCAGAAGTGGGTGGCAGAGACCGATGCCTGGTCGGCGCAGTGGACCGCCGTCGCGCCCGACAAGCTGACGCGCGCCCAGCGGACCCAGGCGGTCGAGGCCGTCCAAGCGGCGAAGGCGCGGCTCGAGGTGCTGTTGCGGATGCTGAAGTAGGGTACGGGGCTTGAGGCGCAGGTCATGCGAATCAGGCTTGGCGGACCGTCCCGCATCGCGACCCGACCGGCAGCGGCCACCATGGCGGGGTCGCCTGGGCACGTCCACGGCATCAAACGCGCGAAGCGCACACCCGTGATCGCCCGCGACATCGACATCGCCTTCGACCTGCGCGCGTTCGGTGCCGTGAAGCGCGTCGCGGTCACGCCCTTGCCCCCGCGCCGAAACCGGTACAGCCTTCAGTGGACGGGAAATCCCGCAGCAGGTGGCCCATGCAGCGCATTTCCGGCGGCATCCCCAGCATCGCCCTGGCCGCAACCCTCTCCCTGCTCGCGCTCGCTTGCGACACACCCGCCGCCGGTGGGGTAGACGCCGGCTCCGACACCTCCGACGTCGCTCCGGACAGCGCCCAGTCCGGTCCGCTGACCGTCGAGCAGTTCCCGGCTGCGTTTGTCGCGGCGCGCTGCGCCTATGCCACCCGCTGCGTGAAGGACTTCAAGGCACTGGCCAGCCCGGACTCGTGCCCGGCACTGACGATGGCCGAGAGCGCACCGTACTGGGCCGAGCTCCAGCAGGCCGTCCAAGACGGTGTCGTGACGTTCGACGGCGCACAGGCGGCGGCATGCCTGACGGCGATGGCGGCGCGGATTTGCGACCTCGCCGTCAAGGCGCCAGCCTCGTGCAGTGCCATGTTCGTGGGGTCGTTGGCGGATGGCCAACCGTGTACCGACGGGGCGTGGTGCGCGAGTGCCTACTGCAGTCGCCCCCCCGGCACGCCGGACGGTTGCCCGAGCACCTGCGCGCCGTTGGGGCAGGCGGGCAGCCCTTGCCAGTCGCTCGCGGACTGCGCGGGCGACCTGTACTGCGTCGCGGCCCAGTGCACCGCCGTCTCGCCGCCCCAGCCGGCGGCCAAGGGTCAGCCGTGCCAAGAATACACCCTTCCGTGCACCGACGGCCTGTACTGCGCGTGGGGTCGGGAGTCGCCGGTGTGTGTTCAGCAGGTCGGCCCGGGCCAGGCGTGCAGCGACGGCTTCGACTGCCGACGGAGCCTGACTTGCGACGAAGAGACGGGGAAGTGCCCGCCGTTCTTGAAGGAAGGGGAGGCCTGCCAAGACCCAACGCCGTTTGCCGAGGAGCCCAGCCAGTGCGCCGACGGCTTGATCTGCGCCATCGTCGGGACCGAGGACCACCCAGAGGCCCTCTGCAAGCCGCTGCGGACCTTGGGCGAGAGCTGTGAGGGGGACTACCAGTGCGCGGCCTTGGACGCCGGCTGCTT
>JBMOIG010000429.1:0-1809 GCA_049317445.1 Myxococcota bacterium
AGAAAAACCGTCTAGAGGTTCTTTCTCTCCAAGGGCTCGCGCCAAAGCTTCAAGCGGCGAGTGTTGCCACATGGCAACACTCGCCAACCAGCTAAAACGATTGACGAGCGGCCGCGAATCGGCCGCGGGCCGCTGTGGAGGAGAGCCATGCTTCCTGTCGTTCTGGGACACCACCTGCTGGTCGCGAAGATCGGCTCAGACCGGGTCGCCACGTGCTATCTGGCGCGAGAAGTCGCCGGTGCGCACGACGGCCCAGAGGTCGTCATCCGCATCCTTCACGAACATCTGGCCGAGGACCCACGCCACGTCGACGAGTTCCGGCGCGAGGGCCAGGAAGGCTTGCTTCAAGGCGAGTCGGCGCCGATACGGGTGCTCGAAGTCGGGCTGGTGGACGGGGTGGCGTTCTGGGTGCTCGAGCGCGAGGCGGCCATGCGGCGGGCGTTGGTGCCGCGGCCGGTGCCTGAGTATCGACCGTTGGCGCGGTGGTTGGATGACAGGGCCGAACAGGAGAAACTGCGATGAAACTAAAGGACTACCTTCACCAGGACGCCGAGCCGACGCCAGCCTGGCTGGCACGCTTCGACTCGTCGAGCCGCTTCGACTGCAACGACTTCTTTGGCTCCCGCGTCGTCTTCTACCCCGGTAGCGGCAACGATGGGCACGCCGTCAAGGTCTTCGGCGGTGCCCATGCCGCTCACGCGTTCGTCATGGCCGACTATCTTGTGGCCGAAAGCGACCTCCTGCGGAAGCTCGCGCCGGCAAGCTTGCGCCGGTTCGCGGGCTACAGCGTGGCTGTCCAGCAGACGCTTCGCGAGGTCGACGTGGTACCGGGCGGCTGGCGGCCACATGTCGATGCGAGCGACGGTCCCGACCGAAACCCGTGGCCGTTGGCCATCACCCCGTTCGCCCTGTTCGTTGTGTTGGAGCGTGAGCCGGCGTTCGGTGACGACCACGGACCCGAGAGGCTGGCCATCCTGTTTCTAGGCGCTGACGGCATTGCGACTTACGACGCGGTCTTTTGCCAGGAGCAGGATCGCTTTCCGCCCCCGTATGCCGTGCTGTTGCAGGATCACGGCTTCGGCGCCAACTACGACCGCTTTGGTGCCGACGGGCTTTTGGCGAACATCGCGGCGCGGACGCAGACGTGGCCGCAGTGGCTGCTCGTGGCCGCGAGCACCAGGCCTTGGCCAGGGTTCCAGAAGGTCCAGGGAATCGAGGGCTCGGCGGGTGGGATGCACGGCGAGCTGCGGTGGCTTCACGGTCGGGTGGCGGGGGCGAAAGCGCAGACGTAGCTCGATCTGAACCGGATGCGACCTGGCCTGTCGCTTACAGTGCCGGCTCTCCCGCAAGGGTCTCAAACACGCGGTACAATCGACGGAACGGATTGCGCTTCGTTCGCTGCCCATGTGTCCACGCCACCCCCAAGGGCCCATGACCAAACGATCTTTGCCCACCGCGAGTCACCAAGCGCTCGCCCAGGTCATCGACTTCCAGGCCGCGCGTCTGCGGCGAAGGTCGCTGCCGCAACCCGGTGCGCGGCGGGAGTCTGGTGCGATGCGGCAGGCGAAGGTCCGGTTGGCGGCGGCGCTTCGGGCGTTTCAGGCGGACCGGCGCGCGGCTGAGAGCGGGTATGACCCGTGGGCGCGCTGTCCGTTCTGGCGGGTGGCGAGTCCTGCGCCGGACGAGCCTGCGCAGGCTGGTGCCTTGGTGGTTCTTGTGGATGCGCTCGAGAGCTATTTGGTTTGGGAGGTGACGGCGGCGGGTGGGTGGCAGTCGGGGGAGTTCTCGACGCATCCGCTGGAGGCTCGG
>JBMOIG010000430.1:0-1809 GCA_049317445.1 Myxococcota bacterium
ACGCGGTGCTCGAGCCATCGACCATCGAAGGGTGGAAGCACGACATCATTCGCAGCCGCTCGCCCAGCGTGCCGTTGGTCAAGTCGACGGCGCCTGACGCCGGCGTGGGAGCGCACTTTCATGGCTAATCGGACCTCATTCGTACTCATCGTGTCGGGGCATCATTCATGTGAAGCCCAAGGGATGGGCGGGCTTGGCGGCGTTCGCGCGCCGGCTACGGCGTGTGAATGCACTGGACTGGCCAAGCGCCCGCTTCCGGCACCGCCACGGGAGGAGGTCTGTCTCTGCCAAGGCAAACAGGTCGTGCGGTCAGGCCTCGTCGAGAAGGCGAAGATCCTCCCCTGGCTCGTGACCCGGCCCAGGCAAGGCAATGTCACGAACCTCGTGACGCCTCCGAAGTCTCGCGACACAGCCACGATGACCGGACGCCTGCTCATCCCGGTGGGCCGCGGGGGACAAGGCGAAAGATCCGGCCGCTGGCTGTCGATCAAATCGGCGGAAGCGGCACAGCTCGATGACGACGTCTGTCTCGCGTCGGAAACAGAGCGCGCAGGGACGGCGGCGGGTCGCACGCGGCGCACTGTGGGCTCGGGAGTGTCGATTCAAAGGCTGTCCCCGGTTGTGGCCATGTGGCCTCTCGCTGGCCAACCCAGGGCTAGCGAAAGGTTGCATACGATCTACAGCGGGTCCACCCATCGACAGCGGTTCTGTGACGCCAACCCGGACCTTCCGCTTTGCCAACAGCCGCCCGACCCGGATCCCTGCCCGCAGCTCACGATTGGGCGACCCGGTGATCCTCAGGGTCGGATCAAGCTGTGGCCTTGCGGAGTCATCCCTTACCGACTCGTGGGAGACTGGTCGCTCGCCGACCCTGCTGCGCTTCCCGTTCTTCAGAACTTCCTTCTGGCGGTTCAGAAGTGGAACGAGTCGTTGGAGGGCTGGGTTCGGTTCGAGCTCCAAGCGCCCTCTGACAGTGCTCACTTCCTTGCCGTGCGACGGTCAGACAAGAACCGGAGTCGCAACGGGTATGCAATCGATGGTAAACTGGCCGCGAGTGTGGTTTCACAGGACATCCTGGTGTCAGGCACGTCATGGGGGCTGATTGCCCATGAGTTGGCCCATGCCATTGGCATCGGCCACTTGCAGAATCGTCCAGATCGGGCAGAGTGGCTGCGGGCCGAGACCGTAGGTGAACTGAACCGCACGAACTGCCCCGAACGGGTGGTCGAGGTGCGTGGCAACACAATTCGGGACGATGCGCCGATTTGGACTGCCGTCCCCGCGCTGGACAGTTTCGACTACGCCGGCATTTCGCTTAACAGCGCCAAAGTCGTGCGGGCAGACGGCAGCCTAGTTTTCGCGGCCGACGTCCATGGCAATCAGAAGGTTGGGCGCAGACGTACCATCAGCGCTGGCGACGTGTCGCGAGTTCATCAATACTACTCAGCCCAACGTAACCTCGGTTGGGGCTTCTTCGAGAGCCTCGCCTCGCACGTCGACCCGGCGGCCGGCTGCGCACCACCTCCGCCTCTCCCATGGCTGGGTCCGCAGCGGCCCGACGACCTGCTTCCACCCTTCGCCGTGGGCACTCCCGCAGTTGCGCGAGGAATTGGCGGCGACGTGATTGCCCTGCGCGGCGCCGACGATGGTCTGTACGTGCAGACGGTCGGTGAGGGGCAAACCTGGTCGTCGGTGAGCCCCGTCGCCCGTGGTCTAGTTGCCGATCCTGCGATCCTCCTTGGACCGCAGGGCGACGTCGATGTCCTATTTGTGTCGGCGAGCAGACCGGACGAAATCCGTCACACCGTA
>JBMOIG010000431.1:0-1806 GCA_049317445.1 Myxococcota bacterium
CGCGCCTCGAGCAGCGAGCGCAGGTCTTCGGTGCCCAGCACACCTTGGTCCAAATTCTGCGTTGCGGGGATGGCTTTCACTTCTTGCTGCATTCGGGCGCACCATCGCCGCGTCGGGCAAAGTGATCTTCGGGTCTCCGGCCTGTGCGGTGGGGCCGTTCGCGTGTAACTACGCGCGAACCTAGACCGTTGTTGCGTTCTTGGTCAAGTCACACCCCTGTTTGTCCTCCGCGACATCCTCTGCGCCACGCGAAGGTGGTCTGGTCCGACGAGTTCGGTGGTGTCGAGCACCCGGGTTCGACCGGCTTGCGCTTCACGTTGACCGGTTCGTGCGAGGGCGCTACGGTCCCCCGGCTGCGCCGGCATCCGCTCGCACCGCCGCGCCGGAGTTCCATGCCCAGTCCCACCGATCGTCACCACGCCACAGAGCGCCCGCAGCGCCGCGCGATGCTCGTTTCCGTGCAGCTGCCCGACGTCCCCGATGCCGAAGTGACCATCTCCCTCGACGAGCTGGAGCATTTGTGCAAGGGGCTGGGCCTGACGGTTGTGCATCGGCTGACCCAGAAGCGCCCGAACCTGACGGCGGCGCTGCTGCTGGGCGGCGGCAAGCTGCACGAGGCGGCATCGTGGACGGGCGGAACTGGCGAGATCCACGTTGGGCCGCGCAACAAGACCCACGGCGGCAAGAAGGACAAGGACGAAGCAGAGCTGCCGGAGTCGACGCCGGAGCCGCGCCGCGCCGATCTGGTCGTGGTGGACACCGAGCTGGTGCCCGGTCAGCAGCGCAACCTCGAGCGGGCTTTGGGCGTGGAGGTGCTGGACCGCACCGGCATCATTTTGCTGGTCTTCGAGGCGCGCGCGCGCACGCGTGAGGCTCGGTTGGAGCTGGAGCTGGCCCGGCTGCTGTACGACACGCCTCGCCTGCGCGATGACGACAACATCGCGGACCGCGAGGGCGGCGGCGGCGGTCGCGGCGGTCGGGGCCACACGAACCTCGAGCTCGCCAAGCAGCGCACCCGCGACCGCACGGCGGCCCTGCGCAAGGAGCTGGAGACCGTCCGCGCGACCGAAGACTCCCGCCGTGCCCGCCGCACCGACCAGGCCAGGGTGGCGCTGGTCGGCTACACGAACTCCGGCAAGTCGTCGCTGATGCGGGTGCTGACCGGCAGCGAGGTCTACGTTCAGGATGCGCTGTTCGCCACGCTGGGCACGACGGTGCGCGCGCTGCAACCCGAGACGACGCCGCGCATTCTGGTGGCCGACACGGTCGGCTTCCTGCGCAATTTGCCGCACGGTCTGGTTGCTTCGTTCCGGTCGACGCTGGAGGAGGCGCGAGAGGCTGGCCTGCTGCTGATCGTGCTCGACGCGTCCGACCCTGAGATGCCGGCGCATCTGGCGGTGACGCGGCAGGTGCTGGCCGAGATCGGCGCGGGCGACATCCCGGTGCAACTGCTGCTGCACAAGACCGACCGGGTCGAGCCGGCCGCGCTGGAGCAGCTGAGCGCCCAGTTTCCCGAGGCCCTACGGACCAGCACGCGCGACCCCGACACGATGCAGGCGCTGCGGCAGGCCATCGTGGACTACTTCGACTCGCAAATGGCGGCCGCCCAGGTCGATGTGCCCTACGCCAAGCTCGCCATGTTGGGTGAGATTCGCGCGGCGACGCGCGTCCTCGAAGAGACGTACCATGGTGAAGGCGTGCGCCTGATGTTGCGCGCGCCTGCTTCGGTGCTGGAAAAGCTGCGGCGGACGCTGCGGTAGTCGCGTCCCCGTTCGCCACTGCCGGAAGTCCGCGGCCCCCCGAACC
>JBMOIG010000432.1:0-1805 GCA_049317445.1 Myxococcota bacterium
TGACCTGGCTCCTGGCGGCGCTCCTGGACCCGACCTTCTGGGGCCTGGCCTGGCTCGCCGTGGCCGACCTGGTGGCCTGGCGCGCGGGGCGCTTGTGGGCTTGCGCCCGGGCCCGGGCCTAGTGCAGGCTTAGGCCATGAACCTGACCACCCGATACGACCGCGGCAAGATTGACGGGCCCCGCCCTAGCAGGGCTGGCGCCGACGGCATGTTGCGGGTCCCGGCCTACATAGCCCGGACCGGCATCCAGGAATACGCCACGGCGGACGGGCGCGTGATTCGCGAGCTACGCCCGCCCGAGGAGGTATTCCACCCCGACGCCCTGGCGAGCTTCGCCCAGGTGGTGGTCACGCTCCAGCACCCGCCCTGTATGGTCGACGCGTCCAACGCGAAGCTCTACGCCCGCGGCGCGACCAGCGACGACGTGCGCGCGGCCGACAACCGCTACGTCGCGACGAAGCTCCTGGTGAGCGACAAGCTCGCGGTCGACGCGGTCTTGACCGGCCAGGCCCAGGAGGTCTCCTGCGGCTACACCTGCGAGCTCGACTTCACGCCCGGAACGTGGGAGGGCCAGGCCTACGACGCGGTCCAACGCCAGATCCGCGGCAACCACGTCGCGCTGGTGGACAAGGGCCGCGCGGGCCCGTCCGTCAAGGTGAGGCTTGACAGCGGCGTGCAGGACGCGCTACTTCGTGGGTCCAACGACGCGGCCGACCCGGCCCGCTTCGACCCGACCCTGGAGGCCCCGATGCCACGCATGACCCTGGACGGCGTAGACCACGAGATCCCGGACAGCCTGGTGGCCCCGGTCAAGGCCGAGCTCGCCAAGGTTCGAGTAGATCCCTACGCGGAAGCCCACCAAGGCCGTGCCCGGCAGCCGCAGCGATGACCGCCACCAAGCCGACCATTTTGGTCGCCCCCGGCAAAATCGGCACGGCCCAATGAAAACCATGAACGACGACAACCTCTTCGACGACCCGCTGCCACCACCCGAGGGCTTCATGACCTTCCGTTGGCCAGCCCCAACCTCGACCGGCACGGTCGCCGACACCCTGATCCGCACCACTGTGTCTGCCGACGCCGTGCTCACGCCCGCCGACGTGGTCCACATGATTGGCGGTCGCGAAGGCGTGGTCCGCAACTGGCTGCGAGATGCGGTTCAGCCGCTGCGTCACCCTTCGGGCCGCACTGTCTACCGCTCAAGCAAGCGTGGTCTATGAAGTCGTGCGCGTCTTAGACGCCGACTTCACTGCGTCAGCTGATGACGTCGCCCTGTGGAGCGGGTACGAGACAAGCCCGGATGGATTGCGGCGTTGAGAATATACCCTTTGCTGAACAAGAAGCTACGCGATGTTCTTGGAAGCGGCTGGGTCTCCAAGGAAGAGACCGACGCGATCAAGTTCCTGGAGGGCATCCGCGCGAGACAGACCTGACCGTCGTCGATCGCGACCGTCTGCCACTCGGCCGTGACGCCGCCGCCGCTAAGCTTCTGCACCGATGCCGTTTGCCATTCCGCTTCGCGACCAGCTGTACCACCGCGACGTGGTGTTCAACGCGCCCAGCGAAGGCGAGCGCATCGAGCTGTGCCGCCCGGCGAAGCGACACACCAACGGGTTTGGGAGCGGGTGAGCGATGGTTTGGCCGCGGCGCTCCGCGGTGCGCACTATCCCGCCGTGTTCGACCTCGACCAACGGCCCCGCGCTTCTCGACGAGCGCGAAGAAAGCCTGGCGCGCCGATGCGCAGGCCAGCGGCTGAAGCGAAGGACTGGAGGCGCCAGACCCCACTGCAGTGAACCCTCCGCCTG
>JBMOIG010000433.1:0-1785 GCA_049317445.1 Myxococcota bacterium
TGCCAGCCGCAGCTACCACCCGAACCCGACCCGCTCCATCGCCAGCTATCAGTGGGACGTCGACGGCGTGGCCGGCTTCGACGGCGGCGGCGCGAGTCCCCGCTTCACCTACACCTACAACCGCTTCGGCAACTACACGGTCACCCTGCGCGTGACGGACGACCTCGGCCGGCGCAACGAGACGACGCTGCAGGTGCAGGTCAACCAGGGCAATGGACCCCCCGTGGCGCGGACGTCCGCGGCGAACTACGTCGTCCTCGAGGGCGACGCACTGCCCCTCGACGGGCGGCCGTCTTCGGACGCGAACGCCAATTGCGGCGACGCCATTGCGTCCTATGAGTGGGACCTCAACAACAATGGGCGCTTCAACGACGCCGGCGTCGACGTGAGCGGCGCGAACCCGGCCGTGCCCTGGGCGACCGTGAACGCGCTCTTCCGCTGGCCGGCGGATCGCGTGACCGGCCTGCCCACCAATACCATCGCGCTGCGCGTGACGGACTCCTTCGGCCTGACCGCGACGGTGAACGCGACGGTGACCATCTACCGCGCCATCCCCACGGCGGTCATCGTCCAGTCGCCCCGCCCGGCGCCGATCAGCCTTCGGGACGGCACGTCGGTGGCGACGTTGGACGGCCGCGAGAGCAGCTCGCCCATCCCGGGCATGACGATCGCCCGTTACGACTGGGATCTCGACAACAACGGGACGTTCGAGCGCGCGAACACGCCGGTGGTCGACCTCCAGCGGCAGTTCCTGCCCATCCCGGGCCCGGGCAACATCCCGGTCGTCACCGTCTGCCTGCGCGTGACGGATCGCGACGGTCGGACGGCCACGACCTGCTATCAGGTCCAGTATCGCGTGCCGCCGACGCCGCCGACGGCGGACGCCGATCCCACCCAGCCTCCGGAGCGCAACTACCACATCCTACTCGGCGACGGCGTGGCGCTCGACGCCACGTCCTCCTTCGATCCGGATACGGCCGAGTTCCAGGACTTCATCCAGCACTATCGCTGGGACTTGAACGCCGACGTGGCGCGGCCGGTCTGGGACCGCGACCTGGTCGACGCGAACGGCGACGGCCGCGAGGCCATCTTGAACCTGACCGCGCAGGAGCTCGCGGCGATGGGGCTCAACCGCGCGGGGGTCTTCCCCCTGCTCCTCGAGGTCGAGGACACCACGGCCCTGACCTCCCGCGACACCGCGACGCTCAACATCTACGCCCGCAACCCGGTCGCGTCGGCCACGGCCAACCCGAATCCCGCGGCCTGCGGCGCGCGCATCACGCTCGACGGCAGCGCCTCGGACCACCCGCATCCGGACATCAACGTGGTCGCCTGGAACTGGGACACGGACGGCGACGGTCAGTACGACGACCAGACCGGTCGGATCGTGGTGCATCAGTTCGATCAGTTCACCTTCGCCGGCGCGCTGCAGGTCGGTCTGCAGGTGACGGACAACAACGGCAACCGGGGCACGGTCGTCGTGCCGGTCAACATCAATCAAGGCAATCGCCCGCCCGTGGCGAACCCCGCCGGGCCTTACGTCATCGCGCTCAACGACGCCGTCACCCTCGACGCGCGCGGGAGCGTCGAGCCCGACGCAGCCTGCGGTGACGCCATCGTGCGCTACGACTGGGACTTGAACGCCGATGGGTCGTTCGAGTTCTCCGGCGCCAACGCCGGGCAGCAGGCGGTGACCTGGCAGCAGCTCACGGCCGCCCGCATGGGGGCCCTCGGTCAGTACGACGTACGCCTGCGGGTCACCGATCGTTTCGGCGTCTCGGCGGA
>JBMOIG010000434.1:0-1777 GCA_049317445.1 Myxococcota bacterium
TTCCACGCACCTCGGCGAAATCCAAAATCCCACTATTGGCACTCGAATTGCCAATGGGTCTAGATCCTTTGAAACGACACCAGCCGCCCGGATTTTCAAGAACTTGCGGAACCAGCCCGATACAAGGAGGGGCCTACGTCCTAACGTTTGCGGTACCAACCAGCAAACAAGACGAGGCCCCTCTTGGACATCTTGCAGTCTACCAACATCGACACGCAACCGCTCTTCGCCGCCGCCGACCAAAAGTTCAAAGAGATCAAGCGCAACCTTGTCTCCGCCGCGTGTGGCGACATGGACGCCGCGACTGTCGAGCAGGGACTGCGCAATCAAGGTGCTGAACTCATGCGCTTGTTGATGCAGGACCACCTGAACTGGCGGGGCTCGGCCGAGGTCGTCGGGCCAGTGGTCGGCCGCGACGGCCGCGAGCGCACCCATGTCCGCCAGTGCACAGAGCGGGACCTCATGACATCGTTTGGCAAAGTGCAATGTCCGCGACCGCTGTTTGGGGCGCGCCATGCCACTCAGCTGTCGCCGCACGACGCCGCGCTGAACCTGCCGGCCGACAGTTTTTCGTTCGTGGTGCGCAAGGAAGTGGCTCTGCAGGCTGCACAAACGTCGTTTGACACCACCTTGGCGACGATCAAGCGCACGACCGCGGCCCATGTGGCCAAACGCCAGGCCGAAGAGCTGGTGGTGCGCGCGACAGTGGACTTCGGCGCCTTCTACCGGCACTGTGCCTTTGGTGTGAGCCCCGAGAATACTTCGGAATTGCTCATCTTGTCGCTGGACCGTAAGGGTGTGGTGATGGTGCCGCGCGACTTGACCGATGCGACGCGCGAGCGGGCCGCGGCGAGCACCAAGAAGCTGGACTCCCGCAAGACGAAAGGCGAAAAGGACCACAAGAAGCGCATGGCGCTGGTGGCCGCGGTCTACACCATCGCGCCGCACCTGCGAACGCCGGAGCAAGTCGTCGCCGGGCTGCGGCATGTGCGCGATGCTACAAGGACAAAGCCGCCCAAGCCCGAGTACAAGCGGGTGTGGTCGAGCCTGCACAAGACCGTCGAAGAGGTGGTCGAAGACCTGTTTAACGAGGCGGACTTGCGGGACCCAGACAAGACCAAGGCCTGCTATGCATTGGTCGACGGCGAGTCCGCGCTGGAGCAGCACATTGCCGCCGAGGCGGCGCGCCGGGGTCGCAAAGTGACGCTCGTGCTCGATTTCATCCACGCAGTCGAGTACTTGTGGCGGGCGTCGACGGCATTCTTTGGCGAGGAAGACGCGGAGCGCGAAAAGTGGGTGCTCGAGCGGCTGACCAAGGTGCTCCACGGCAAAGTCAGCGAGGTGGCGGCCGGTATGGCGCACTCGGCGACCGTGCGCGGCCTGAGCGAGAAACAGCGCACGCCCGTCGATAAGGCCGTGAAGTACCTGATTAAGCGCAAGAACATGATGCCGTACGGCGAACTGCTGGCAGCGGGTACGCCGATCGGCAGCGGGGTTATCGAGGGCGCGTGTCGGCACCTGATTTGCGACCGCTTGGAGAAGGCGGGTGCGCGCTGGACACTGGACCGCGCCGAGGCGGTGATGCAGCTGCGCGCGCTGGTCGCCAACGGCGACTTTGAGGCGTACTGGGAGTACCACGAACTGTGCGAGCGGCAACGAAATCATGAGCTACGCTACGCGGGCGGCAAGGCGCCGGAGGTGAGAAATGCCATTTCTGGAAGGCACTTGCGCGTGGTCAAATGATTTGGCGGGGCGTCGTTGCAATGGAGCCGGACCC
>JBMOIG010000435.1:0-1774 GCA_049317445.1 Myxococcota bacterium
TCAACTCCACCGGTCCCGCGCCCGAACCTCAGCCTCGTACGTCACCTCAACCCCCGCCAAGACCTCCAGACAAATCGCCGTGTCCATCGCGTGCAGCCCCAGCACCGACTCCGGGTGGTCGTCGCGGTACCCGCCGAACAGCGCCAGCGTCACCGCCACGGGCGGCCGCCCGGCCGCCACCGCCTCGCTCCGGCAACGGGCCAGCATCTCGTAAACCAAACGCCCGGCCTGAAGCCACTCGGCGGTGGTGCACTGAAGGCCCAACTGGTCCCACTCGTGCGAATCCGCCCCATGCGCCACGCACACATACTGCAGCTCGCCCTTGCCGACGAGCGCCTCGATCTCCCGCAGCTGGTCGGCCAGACTGCTCAGGTATCTGCCGTGCATCCCGACGGGATTGACGTTGCAGCCCACAGGGATGGCGCGTTCGAGGTCCGGTGCGAACTCGCGCGAGTCTTCGATCGAGTTGCCGTAGTGCCCGTCCATGTCGATCCACGCCCCACAGCGTCCGCCTTCGCGATAGAGCTTCAGGCCGGCAACGACCTGGCCGCTGAAGGTGCAGAAGCCGCCGCCACCGCTGGGCGTTGCGTGGTGGAAGCCCGACACCGGCGCCATCGTGATCCGCGTCGGGTCGTTCGCAGCCGCACGCATCGCTGCCAGCAGGCACCCGTTCGTCAGCAGTACGGAATCGCGAAACTCGGGCGACCACCGCATGCTGTTGCTCTCGGCCCGGGACCCGTTGCCGGTCAAGAACGCGTCGACATAGGCGGGCTGGTGCGCCAGCAGCAGGTCGTCGCGCGTGACCGGCGCGAAGGCGTCCGTAACCTCGACGTGCGGCCACAGGGGCGTGCCTCGCAGGAACTCGAGAAACCGCCGCGGCTTGCTGGGCGACTTCGACAGGTTGCCTGGCGCGTCTGCGGGCGCCATGTCGTCGCGGTAGAACACCGTAAGGGGCTGGGACTGCGTCATGGGCATTCCTCCGTTCGTTGGGACACGCAAGGTAGGGTCTCCGTCACACTGGGGGAAGGCCCGTAGACGGCCATCCGGTGGCTATGCGACGCAGATTGTCGCTTGTCGTGACGATGGCCTGGCCACGCCGCGAATTGCGGACTCGACAGCGCCCCGTGAACGCCGCACGGACCCAAGCCGCGCGGGCC
This sequence comes from Myxococcota bacterium, assembly GCA_049317445.1. Classification (GTDB taxonomy): domain Bacteria; phylum Myxococcota_A; class UBA9042; order UBA9042; family UBA9042; genus CAJBNH01. The sequence continues at coordinate 1,158 of JBMOIG010000435.1, forward strand.
GATGCCTTCGCAGCGCTGCCTCGACTTGTGACCGCCAGCACTGCCCCGACGGCACCTGACGCGCGCGGCCGCTCACCAGGTCCCGATCCGCCATCTGCTCGCCCCCTTCCGCAACTGTCAGACCCGCCGCGTCACCAGCGTCTACCCCTTCGGCCACGTGCCTTTCGCGCCGCCAAGGCAACCGCTCGTGCCCCCACGCCCCCGCCGCTCACCAATCCGACAGGATCTGTCGCCACCCTCTGCTAGGGTGCCGGCAGGAGGTTGCCCCATGCCCACCAAGCCCCGCGAGAACGACGACCACATGCGCCAGTGCGCCATCTGGACGGCCCGGATGCTGCTCGCGGGCGTCGAAAAGCGCGGGGCAGGCCCCCGTCTGGCCGACATGGACCCCGACACGCGGCGGCTGCTGGGCCTGCGCGGGCGCGAGAGCGACGCGGCCAAGGTGCTGACGCAGGTGAAGCAGCGGCTCGAAGCCCTGGAGCCCGACAAGCCCGCGCGCAACGGACCGCTGTTCATCAACGTGAACCTGCTGGGCGACGCACTGGGCCTGTCGCCCGTCGAGCGCGACCTGCTGGCGCTGGCCGTCATGATGGCCTCGATCGACGGCGTGAAGGAGA
>JBMOIG010000436.1:0-1760 GCA_049317445.1 Myxococcota bacterium
CTACAAGAAACTGGCAGCCAAAGGCTGTGATAGCGGTGAGGTGTGCCTGACTGGTGCAGGATGCGGGCCGTGCGCGAGGCAGTCTGACTGCGCGACAAACGAGGTCTGCAGCGTGTTCGGCAGCTGCGTCAGTCCCTACGAGGTCTCGCTTGACGTGACGATCCACAGCGTGACCTTCCCGGTGTACGACGGCACGGGAGCAGCCTGGGACTTCGGCGGCGGACTGCTTGACCCAAACATCTGCGTGGGCAACGACACCGACAACCTGGCCTGCACGGGCCCTGCCTCCGACGCATTGACCGTGCCGTTCGAGACGACGCTCTCGATTACCTTGGCATGGGGCGACAAGCTCTGCATGTCCGCATATGACTCCGACGCGTTGTCAGACGACTACGCCGACGGGAGCTGTTGGGCGGATGTCGCGGCGCTGGTCAAGGTCGGTGGCAAGAAGGGCAAGCTCTACAATGGCCTTGTGTACGTGGACTTTAGCGTCGCGCCGGGATTCTAGGCACCTGCCCCCGCACCGAAGCACCCTCTGGAACCCGACTTGACGCTCCGTCCAAGGCAAGCGACAAGCCCAAGCCATGGATTCACCGTTCCTCGCACGCCCCACCACCGACCGCATCGCCGAGAACGCCCTCGCCTTCGCCATCCGCGACGGCTTCCCGGTCAGTGCAGGACACACGCTGGTCGTCCCGAAGCGCGTCGTCGCGACCTGGTTCGACGCCACGCGTGAAGAGCAGCACGCCATCCTCGATTTGGTCGACCAGATCAAGACTCGACTGGACGCGGAATTCCACCCCGACGGCTACAACATCGGCTGGAATGCAGGTGCCGCCGCCGGCCAGACCGTCATGCACCTGCACGTGCACTTGATCCCGCGCTACACGGGCGACGTGCCTGACCCGCGCGGCGGCGTGCGCCACGTCATTCCCGGCAAGGGCAACTACCTCGCGGCCCCTATGCCACCCGAGTGATGTTCAGGCCGCTGTCGAATTCCCAAAGCGTCAGGCGTTCGTGCGGTTCCACCGCGCAGCGGAGCTTGAGGTCGGCCTTCTGGACGATGATTGCGCCGACAGTGGATGCGTCGTGGGCGCTGCGCTGTCGGTCCATCCAGCCCATGTAACGGCTCACCTGACCCACCACCGCGTCGGCGGCGCGGTCGCGCTTGAGCTCGAAGACCCACCACCGTCGCGCCTGTTCCTGAAAGCCCAGGAGGTCGATGGAGTTCACTTGGGTCAAGACCTGCCGACCCGCGTAGCCGTGCACCTTCGGCGTCGCGAGCTCGATGCCGTCCTGCGCGAACGGGGTGTCGGACCAGTGCTGCTCCAGATGCTCCTCCAGCGCCCGTTCGGTGAACCGCTCGACCGTCTCGGCGGCGTGGGCATGGGCGATCTGCACACCGTCACCCAGAATCTCCCGCAACAATGGAACCCTGTCGGCCGGGAAATACCTGTGCGCCAGGAGCTCGATGACGCTGATGCGGTCCAGGGGACTGCCAGCCAACCGGTCGAAGACGGCGTGTGGCAGTTGCGCGCATTCGACGTGCTTGAGGATGTTCCAGGACTCGGCCTTGGCGTCCTTGGCTGCCTGGAGCGCGGCCGAAGACCCGGCGATGGGCACAAGCGCCCACACCCCGTCGTTCTCCAAGTGGCGGAACGGGTACTCGGGCTTGGCGGCGTTGGGCCAGGCCGGATAAAGCAGGTCCAGGAGTTGCTGGTAGACACTGCGCAGCCCACCATCCAGAAACACGTTCTGCG
>JBMOIG010000437.1:0-1730 GCA_049317445.1 Myxococcota bacterium
GATTGCAGAGCGTCGTCTTGCGCCCACAGGACCTGCACCGCGTCCAACTTGAACGCCACTAGCACGCCATGCCTCTCGGCCGCTGCGCACACTGCAAGCGGGGATGCTGGGAGCATCTTCGCGATTTCAACCACTTTGCGATAATCCGTCATTGCCGAGCACCATCAACCTGCGTCCGCACTGCGTCCGCAAAATAACCGTTGAATCCTCGGGCACTGCCCACGTCGGACGCAGCGGACGCAAAATCGCCCGGTTTGTCTGGTGGCACTCCGAAGTCTCGCCTATTCGCCAACCACCATCAACCCGCGCTCCGCCCCGGCCTCTAGCGCCGCCAAACGCCGGCCCCAGGCGTCCAGCGCCGCACGCTTGTCGCTGTCATAGCTGTGCCTGTCATACACCGCCGTCACGCCGCGCTCAACATGGTTCAGAATCTTGGACACCACCAGCCGGCTGAGCCCCATGCCGGTCATGTGCGAGGCCGCAGTGCGGCGCAGATCATGCGGACTGAATCTGCCGGCGCCCAGGTGTTCCAGATTCCTAAACACCGCGCGAGCTACCGCTGTCTCGACCATCGGCCTGTCCCCGCGAGGCGAGGGAAACACCGTCTGCCGGTCGGGGTTCAGGCCGCGTGCGTCAGCCAACACGGCTAGTGCTTGCGGCGACAACGGCACCCGATGCGCCAACTTGTTCTTGGCCTTGCTACTCGGAATCGTCCACCAGCCCGTCGATAGGTCGATTTCGTCCCATCGCACCGCAAGCGCCTCGCCGCAGCGCTGTGCTGTCAGCAGTTGGAACCGCAACGCTAGTCGGGACTCGGTCGAGATTGCAGCCGTCGATAGATTCGCCAGCAACGACTGCAACTCCCCCTCGGCCAGCACGCGGTCTCGCTGGTGTTCTTGCGCTGGCGCCGCCACCCGGTAGCACGGATTCTGTTGCAGGATGTCGCGTCCGATTCCGAAGTTGAAGATCTTGCGGACCAACGCTAGCGTACGGTTGGCCTGAATCGGCGCACCGCGGGCCACGATGCCATCGAGCAGCGCAATCACGTCGCGTCGGGTCACGGTCTCGGCCTTCATTGCGCCGATTATCGGCACTACGTCACGCTGTAGTGCTCGCGAGTCCCGGTCGCCCTTGTCTTTTTTGCGTGGCGCCGCGTGTAGCTCGAGGTAGAGTTTGGCTAGGACGGCAAACGTAGGCGCCTGCCGCTCGGCGAGGTTGGCCTGCACCGCTGTCTGGCCCGGGTCGCGGCCAGCCTCACGCGCTGTCATTGCTTCGCCAAGTGCGGCATGAGCTTGCGCAACCGTCATTTCAGGATAGGTGCCCAAGGTCAAGCGGCGGTCGCGACCGTCGGCGGTGTAGAGATACTGTCACGCCTTGTGTCCGTTCGGGCTCACGCGGAGTGCCAGCGTGCCGTTGCCGTGTGCGTTGGGCTCGCGGAGCTCGTATCGGGTCGCCTTGGGCTTGAGGTTCAGAACGTAGCGGTCGCTGAACTTGATGGTCGGCATGTCGGGCCTCGCGGGGTCGGAACCGGGGTCGGATTGGGGTCGGAATCCGACCCCGGCAGCGCCCGGATTCCTCTGGACCCGCCTGGACCAATGGTAGCGGTAATACCTAGACTCTGCAACCGTATAGTGGTGTGCGCTGGGGCCCGGAGGTCTCGTATGGAGCGTAACACTCCGCGACTGTTAATCACCGGGTCGCGTGTTCAAGTCGCGCCATCGGAGCCAGAG
>JBMOIG010000438.1:0-1725 GCA_049317445.1 Myxococcota bacterium
GCATCGCACCAGACTCCCGCCGCGCACCGGGTTGCGGCAGCGACCTTCGCCGCAGGCGCTCGGTCTGGAAGTCGATGACCTGGGCGAGCGCTTGGTGGCTCGCGGTGGGGAAATTGCGTTTGGTCATGGGCCCTTGGGGGTGGCGGGGACACATGGGCAGCGAACGACGCGCCGTTCTGGCCGTCGATCGTACCGTGTGCCATGGACCTTTGCGGACCTGTGCGGGAGAACCGACACGGTAAGCGACAAACCAGGTCGCATCCGGTTCAGATCTCGCTACGTCGGCGCTTTCTCCCCCGATGCCGGACCGGGTAGCCACCGCGCCAACGGTCGATACTCAGGCTTCGGCTCAGGAACCAACGCACGACTCATCGCCGCATCGCGCTCGAGCACCCAGAACGGCCTGCCGTCGACTTGTCCAACTTCAAACACCCGGATCGGTGCCATCTCGCCTTGCTGCAAGCCCTCCTGACCCTCGCTCTGGAACTCCTCGACGTGGCGTGGGTCCTCGGCCAGGTGTTCGTGAAGGATGCGGATGACCACTTCTGGACCGTCGGGCGCTGCAGTGACTTCGCGCGCCAGATAGCACGTGGCGACCCGGTCCGGGTAACCGATCCTGGCGACCAGCAGGTGGTGACCCAAAACGACTGGAACAATGGCATTCGTCCTGCTGATCTCGCGGCCCGTTCGAGGCATGTCGTCAATCCTTTTGAAAGGTTGGCCAGTGTTGCCGGATGGCAACACTCGCCGGTTGAACTGGTAACACGATCCGACCTGACAGGCGTGGAAGCCTGTCCCCACCCAAAGACGCGGACAGAACACCGCCCTCAACTCCACCGGTCCCGCGCCCGAACCTCTGCCTCGTACACCACCTCGACGCCCGCCAGAACCTCCAGACAAATCGCCGTGTCCATCGCGTGCAGCCCCAGCACCGACTCGGGTGGTCGTCGCGGTAGCCGCCGAACAGCGCCAGCGTCACCGCCACCGGCCGCCGCCCAGACGCGACCGCCTCGTTCCGACACCGCGCCAGCATCTCGTAGACCATGCGCCCAGCCTGAAGCCACTCGGCGGTCGTGCATTGCAGGCCCAACTGGTCCCACTCGTGCGAGTCAGCACCGTGCGCCACGCAGACGTACTGCAGCTCTCCCCTGCCGACCATCGCCTCGATCTCCCGCAGCTGGTCGGCCAGACTGGTCAGGTATCTGGCGTGCATGCCGACGGGATTGACGTTGCAGCCGTCGGGGATGGCGCGTTCAAGGTCCGGGGCGAACTCCCGCGAATCCTCAATCGAGTTGCCGTAGTGACCGTCCATGTCGATCCACGCGCCGCAAAGTCCACCGTCGCGGTAGAGCTTCAGTCCAGCGACGACTTGGCCGCTGAAGGCGCAGAAACCGCCACCACCGTCCGGACTTGCGTGGTGGAAACCCGAGACCGGCGCCATCGTGATCCGCGTCGGGTCGTCGGTCGCCGCCCGCATCGCCGCCAGCAAGCACCCATTCGTCAGTAGCACGGAATCGCGGAACTCAGGCGACCAGCGCATGTTGTTGCTCTCAGCCAGCGGCCCTTTCCCCGACAGAAAAGCGTCGACGTAAGTGGCCTCGTGGGCGAGCAAGAGGTCGTCCCGCGTGACCGGCGCAAAGCCATCCGTGACCTCGATGTGCGGCCAGACCGGCGTGCCTCGCAGGAACTCGAGAAACCGCCGCGGCTTGCTGGGCGACTTCGACA
>JBMOIG010000439.1:0-1700 GCA_049317445.1 Myxococcota bacterium
GGAGCTATGGCCAAATCTTGGTGATGGCCTGATCGGTCAGGCGGCGGCGGTTTCGGGCTTGGCGGCGGCTGTCTTCGGCACGACCTCCAGCCCGTCGGCGAATTTCACACCCAGGATCAGTTTTGGCAACTGGGCGTGACCGTCAAGGCGGCGCCAGGATTTCTGCGCGCCCTCGACCAGCTTGAAGACCATGGCCAGCGCGGTCTTGTTCGAGAGGCATCCTTTGGCGCGGACCGTTCGATGACGGACGGTCGCAAAGGTGCTCTCGATCGGGTTCGTGGTGCGCAGATGCTTCCAGTGCTCGGCGGGGAAGTCGTAGAACGCCAGCAACGCGTCGCGATCCTTCTGCAAGCACGCCGCCGCCTTCTCGTATTTCAACGAATAGCTTTCGATGAAGGCGTCGAATGCGGCGACCGCGACAACCTTGGTCTCGGCCATCCAGATCTCCTGGAGATCGCGCTTGGCTTTCGGCTGTTGGCTCTTTGGCAACTTGTTCAGCACGTTCGCCGTCTTGTGCACCCAGCAGCGTTGCTCGCGCGTCTTGGGCCAGACTTCGCCCGCTGCCTTCCAGAATCCGATGGCCCCGTCGGCGATGGCGAGTTCGGGCCGCGCGTCGAGGCCGCGCCGCTTGAGATCGAGCAGCAGCGCGCGCCAATCGTGCGCACTTTCCCTTGTGCCATCGGTAAAACCGACGAGTTCTTTCTTGCCTTCCGGCGTCGCGCCGATGATCACGAGGATGCACTGCTTCTCGTCCTCCAGACGGGCCTGCATATGGATACCATCAGCCCACATATAGACGTAGCGCTTGGCCGAAAGATCGCGCTTCTGCCACGCCGCATGATCATCCTGCCAGCCATCTTTGAGGCGGCCGACGGCTGAAGCTGACAGACCCGCCGCATCCCGGCCGAGCAAGGCTGCCAGCGCCTCGGAGAAATCGCCGGTCGAGATGCCCTTGAGATAGAGGACCGGCAAAAGCATCTCGATCGACTTCGAGCGCCGCATGTAGGGCGGCAGGATCGATGGCGAGAAGCGAATGCGCGCGGGATCATCGACGCCCGCCGCACGATCTCGCACGCGCGGTTGGCGCACGGTGACGGGGCCGATGCCAGTCATCACCTCGCGCTCGGGCAGATGCCCGTGACGCACGACGCGTTGGCGTCCAGCCTCGGTCTTGAGATCGGCATGCTTGCCGAGAAACTCTGCGACCTCGGTCTCGACCGCCTGCGTGATCAGGGCGCGGGCCCCGTTGCGCAGGACTTCAGTGAGTTGGTCCTCGAAGGACCCTGGCTCTTTCAGTTTGACGACGGTATCGTTCGACACGGCATATCGCTCCTTTGCTGGAGAAGTGGAGGCGTCAAGCACCCCCACGATATGCCGCCTTCCCGATTCGCACCGTCACCAACTTCCGGCCATAGCTCTCGAGCCAATTGGTCATGCCGCACAGCTGCATGCCGTCCAGGCCAACAGCTGCAGGTGATGCGATGCGCCAGCCATCCGAGAGGTCCACAGGCGGGGAACAACTCGACGACTGGGCCGACGATACCGTGGGTAGCGAGAGGGCAGTCAGGCCGAGTCCGGCGACTAACGACCTGCGTGTGATCGGGAGGGCGGCACTCATGGCGGAACGTGCTCCCCGTCGATGATCGTCTCGGATTGTCTGCTGTATAACCAGAAACCTGCCGTCGGTCAGCATTGTTCCG
>JBMOIG010000440.1:0-1697 GCA_049317445.1 Myxococcota bacterium
TACTTCAGCACTGATCCGTAGCCGGCGTTGTACGCCGCCAGTACGTTCCTCAGGCGGTTGCCCGAGGCGTCCTTGACCAGTCGCCGGTTGAGGCAGTTGAGCTCTGCCGCGGAGTGAATGGCATCGACCGGGTCCCAGACGTCGGTCTGGCCGTCCTTGTTCGCATCGATGCCGTACTGCTTCCACACCTCCGGCATGAACTGGGCGATCCCCTGTGCGCCGGCGCCGGATTTCGCCTGCGGGTCCCACCCGCTCTCGGCGGCAATCTGCGCGGCGAGTACCTCAACGGGCACCGCATCGCATCGCTTGGCGGCCTTGCGCAGGATGGGACGGAACTCGTCCGGGACGACGACCGGGCCGCCCAGGTAGCCCTTGTCGCGCACGCTCCCCAGAGCGTTGACGCCGGCCACGACGGCGGCAGTGATGAGGCTGAGGGCAACGAGGACCGCAACGACCGCCCAGGCGCCTGAGCGGCGTCGGCCACGCGTACGCAATGGCCTGCCCGCGTCGGTCATGCTCCACGGTAACCCGACGGCGCCGGTGATTGTCCAACCCCTACCCCCCGCGTACGGTGGGCGGATGAGTATCGAGCCGGGGGCGAGTCCCAGCGCGGCCTCGACCCCGGACCTCAGCCAGGCCGACGTCGAAGGGATGTTCGAGAAGCGACTGCAGGAGGCGTTTGCGGCCCTGGGCTGCTTCAACCTCGCGGTCTTCGGAAAGACGGGGGTCGGGAAGTCGACCCTCGTCAACGCGATCTTCGGCAGGGACGTGGCTGCTACCGGCGTCGGCCAGCCGGTGACGCGTGGGCTGGTCTACTACCGCCACCCCGACGGGTTCCTGGGTCTGTACGACTCCGAGGGCTTCGAGACCGGGACATCCGGCGATGCGATCGTGGACGGCCTTCGCCGACTCGTCGCCGATCACCGCACACGCGCCGTCGACCAGCGGATCCACGCCGCGTGGTATCTCGTCCGCTGGTCGGACCGACGTTTCGAGGGCGCCCAGGAGCAGTTCGTGCGCGAACTCGATGCGCTGGGCCTGCCGGCGATCATGGTCATGACGCAGGTACCGAATCGCGACGGTCAGGTGCATCCGGAGGCACGGCAGTTCGCGGACTACATCGAGTCTTTGGGGATGCCCCTTCGACCCAACGGGCGGGTGGTGCTCACCAACGCACTCGTCGATGACTTCAGCGGGAGCCCGCAGTTCGGTCTGCAGACCCTCCTTGACGACACCTACGACGTGGTCCCGGAGGTCGTGGCCCGGGCCCTCACGGCGGCGCAAGTCGTCGACATCGGGCGCAAGAAAAAAGAAGTGGCGGCGATCATCAATCAGGCCGTGATGGTCGCCGCTGGCGTTGGCGCCACACCAATCCCGTTCGCTGATGCCGCCCTCCTGGTCCCCAACCAGGTGACGATGATCGCCCGCATCACCGCGGCCTACGGCCTTCCCCCCAACCGGTCCAAGGCGCTCGCGGCCGCGGGCTCCGTGGTGCTGACCGGCGGAGCCACCATGGCCGGTCGCTACGCCGTGACCAGTCTGCTGAAACTCGTACCCGGCGGTGCCCTGGCCGGATCGGCGATCTCCGCCACGGTGGCCGGCGCCTTGACAAAGGCGGTGGGGATGGCGTGGTCGCGCGTCTGCGAGCAGGCCCTGGCCATGCCGCCGGTGCGCGGGTTCCGCCGTGCGTTGGCCGG
>JBMOIG010000441.1:0-1696 GCA_049317445.1 Myxococcota bacterium
CCGGTGCCTGCGCTACACCGAGGCCGCATGCTGCTGCCCAACCAACGACCGGTGCTGTGCTTGCTGAGCCTGACTGCAGCGTTGCTGCTGACGGCGACCGCGGGAGAAGCGCTGGCGCTGGACTACGACCGCAACGACGTGATGGGGCGCGAGCTGGCGCTCGGGGTCGCCGTCCTGCCTGTGGACGGCCATCCGCTGGGGCCGTTTGTGCGCGGTACCGCCAGACGGCACACCCGCGCCCTGTATTTCGGCGCTGAGGCGCAGCTTGGTGCGACCGGCCAGGGACCGTGGATCACCGCGGCTGCGACGGTGGGCGGCGAGACGGCCCAGGATGCTTGGGCACCGCTGCGCGGTTATGGCGAGTTCGGCACCCAGCTGATGTACGCGGGCACAAGCCTGTTCGACACCCTCGGCTTCTTTCTGGAGGGCGGGATGCGCTATCAGGTGCGGACGTACGAGCGACCGCACTTGCAGCTGGGCATCGGCGTGCGAGCCGTCAACAACATGCAAAAGACGGGTTTCTCAGCGCAATTCGGCGTCAGCTGGGTATTCGACTGAAAGCGCCCGCCTGACGGGTCTTGCGGGTCAGACGGTCGGACCCATCTCGCCGCCATGAGCGCGGGCGATGTCGCGGCGAGCCAGAATCTCGGGCAGCGTGACGAGTGCGTGCAGCTCGACGCCGTGAACACGCAGGGCCTCGCGAGCGCCTTCTTCGCGGTCGACGGCCACCAGCGCATCCTCCACCACCAAGCCAGCTTCGCGGGCACGGTCGACGGCCGTCTGCAGCGACGCGCCAGTCATCGAGACGTCGTCGACGACCAGCACGCGGGTCCCGGCAGCCGGTGCGCCCTCAATGGCGCCGCCTGGACGCACCACGAACGCCGACACCTTCCGGGACCTCGTGAGGCTGTGCGTCGCCACGGCGTGGGCGAACGGGTCCGCAGCGACCGAAAGGCCGACCACCGCGGTGATGCCCAGTCGCTTGGCGCACTCGTAACCCAGCCCGCCGAAGATGGTTTGTCCCTCTGTCGTCAGGGCGACGGCCTTGCCGTCGAGGTGATACGGCGACGGGCGGCCTCCCGAAGCCTGATAGGGAAGGTCGGGGCGGTCCTGGAACGCGTGAAGCAGCAACAGCTCGATCAGTCGGTCCTTGCGAGCATCCATGCGTCCTCCAGTTGGGCGGTGAGGAGTGTGTCTATAGCCCGATGCGCGCCTGCGGTCCACTGTGCGGTTTGACGACGGCCGTCGCGCCGTGTATCGAGGGCCGCTGTACCCGACCGTGAGGCCCCTGACATGCCCGTTCCGTCATCGAATTCGCCCCCCGAGCCGCTGGCGTCCCTGATCGCGACCCGCAAGGTCCTGGTCTGCGTCGGTGCCGGTGGCGTTGGCAAGACGACGCTGGCGGCGGCCCTGGGAGTCGCGGCGGCGCGCATGGGACGACGACCGCTGGTGTTGACGGTCGATCCGGCGCGCCGGCTGGCGAACGCGCTGGGGCTTCAGGCGTTCGACGAGTTGGTGCAGCGGATCCCGGTCCAAGTATTTGCGGAGCAAGGTTGCAGGGTTTCCCAGCCGCTGGACGCGGCAATGCTGGACGTGAAGAGCACATTCGACCGCGTGGTGACCCGCTACGCCCCCGACGCAGAGAGCCGCGACCGCATCCTGCACCACCCCTACTATCGGCAAGCGTCGACGGCGC
>JBMOIG010000442.1:0-1690 GCA_049317445.1 Myxococcota bacterium
TCAGACCGCTGGTCATGGTGCCGCCGCCCAGACCGACGCCGAACTTGGAGGTGGTGCCGACCTTGGAAGCACCGGTTTCCTGAGCCATGGCGGGAACGGCCATGACGGCCAGCAGCAAGGCGGTGAGCAGGGTCAAGACAAGGGTACGCTTCATGGGGACGGCTCCATGCGCCAAATTGGGGCGCGTTACGCGGAATACAGTCGCGCAAGGTATCCTTTCGGCACCCAATGTCCAGCATTGGGGCTTCCGGTGCTGTTCAAACAACCGAAGGCGGAGGCACCCAGCCGAGGCCCTGCCCCGCTCCGTCTACTCCCATGCGACACAAACCGTCGCGTGAGCGCAACGCTGTCGCCGTTGACACTTGGGCCGCGGCGGGACTAGCTCACCATGCGACACCCCACTGCTGCCGCAGGAACGCCATGAGCACGGTCGACTGGTCCCAGATCACGAACGAAACCCGCGCGATGCAGTCGCTGGCCGGCATCTGCGAGGGGCTTGCGCTTGACAAGCGAGTCTCCGACGACGAGGCGACCGAGCTTGCGCGGTGGCTGCTGATGTACGAGAACCTGTTGGATCGATGGCCGTTCTCGCAGTTCAGCCGCCTGTTGACCCGCATCACGCTGGACGACCGAATCGACGAGGCGGAGCGCGAGGAGCTGCTCGACTGGTGCCAACGTTACATCGACGACGAGTCGGTGGCGGTGCGGACGACGACCGATGCCCTGCGTCGCCTGCATGGCGTGCTGCACGGGGTGGCGGCCGATGGCAGGGTGACGGCGGGTGAGGTCACGCAGCTGGCCCGGTGGCTGGGGGATTACGAGGCCTTTTCCGAGGTTCCGCTGTTTCGCGAGCTGCGGACATTGATCGATCGGGTACTGGACGACGGACACATCGATGCGAGCGAGTACGCAGAATTGCTTGCGTTTTGTCGGCCGTTTGTCGAGCGCCCGGCTACCACCAAGACCACCGCGCCCGTCGGGCACACGCTGACGTCGAATTGCGACCCGCAGGCGAAGATTGCCTTTGCGGGCAAGACGTTTCTGTTCACCGGTCAGGCAAGGCAAGAGCGCGCAAGGCTGCGACGGGCTGTCGAGGCGCGAGGCGGCCTCACCATCACCAAGGTACGGCCGAACCTGGACTATCTGGTGGTGGGGGCGCTGTCGCAGCCTGCGTGGGCGTACGCGGCGTATGGGCGGAAGATCGAGGCGGTATTGGCGATGCGCGAAGCCGGAAAGAACGTCGCCATCGTCCACGAGGATGTGCTGATGCGGGCGCTGGCCGAGGGGCTTGAGGGGGCGACATAGGCCAGTTGCGAGGTCAGGAGCCCCCTCGGTCCGCTACTTCGAACACGTGCCATCGGTACAGACGCCGCCGAGACCACAAGTCGCGCCGTTCGGCAAGTCCGCGTGCGTGCAGCCCTTTGTCGCGGCGCACAAGTCCGCCGTGCAGGGATTGGTGTCGTCGCGGTTCGCCGCCGCACCCGCACGCGGGCGGCGCGGTAGGCCAGCCAAGGTCACGACGCGGGGCGCGAGGGCTGTCGTCTATGCGACATGGGATGTCGGTTTGCGTGCGAGCCACCGCCGGACTGTCACCGACGCAGGCTGGGCGTCACCGCTGACGTGGTGTTGGTCGACGCTCCCGGTGCGGAAGATTGCTCAATGATTTGGCGGAAGTGCAGGAGAATCGAAC
>JBMOIG010000443.1:0-1688 GCA_049317445.1 Myxococcota bacterium
CTACTACGTCTACGGCCTGCTCCACTCCCCCGACTACCGAGAACGCTACGCCGACAACCTGTCGAAGGAACTCCCCCGCATCCCGTGCGTTCGCACCGCCGCGGACTTCTGGGCCTTCAGCAAAGCCGGCCGCGAACTCGCCGACCTGCACGTGAACTACGAAACCGTCACGCCCTACCCCGCCACCCTCGACACCGGCCTGACGCCCCTGTCCCCCGCCGACTACCGCGTCGAGAAGATGCGCTACGCCAAGGTGGGCAAGGACAAGGACCTGACGACGCTGCACTACAACGCCCGGATCACCGTCCGCGACATCCCGGTGGAGGCCTACGAGTACGTCGTGAACGGCAAGCCGGCGCTCGACTGGGTAGTCGAACGCCAGTGCGTGAAGACCGATCCGGACAGCGGCATCGTGAACGACGCGAACGATTGGGCGGTCGAGACCATGGGCAACCCGCGGTACCCGCTCGAGCTGTTCTTGCGGGTGATCACGGTGAGCTTGGAGACTATGAAGATTGTGAAGGGGTTGCCGCGGCTCGACATCTGAAGCACCGGCACCGCGCGCACTTGCGCTTTCTTGCGGACGTGCTGACGTGGGCTACCTTGGCCCTGTTGTTCTGGAGGCTACCGTGGCGGTGAATTGGTCCAACATCGACCCGAATCGACCTGTCGAGCCGGGAGATCCGATGTACGTCGAGCGGCCTACCTCCGCGAGCGCGGGCGTGGTGACCCGCTTGCAGCGGGGAGCACGGGTGGTGCTCGTCACCGGACCGGCGGGCATTGGCAAGAGCACCGAGCTCGCGCATGTCGGTTCTAAGATGCAGGCGGACTACTTGCCGTGCCTCGTTCAGTTCGACAGGGCCGCCAGCATGCGGACCGTCACCCCGGACGACGCGCTTCGCCTGATGGTGTCAGCACTCTATCGCCTGTCCCCCGGCGACAGTGCCGGCGCCCATACCCTCATGTCGCTGACCATGTCGCAGTTCGACCTGCTGCTGTCGCGGCTGCGAGAGACAACGTCGTCGACCGGCCGCGAGGTCTTGTTTCTTCTCGATGGCCTCGAGAAGTCGCCGGCGTCGGTTGCCCAAGGCGTCTTCGCCTTGCTCGGTGACCTGGTGGATGAAGCAAGCTTTGTCGTGGTTGTGCCGTGGTTCGCAACATACGGCGGGTTGTCGCAGGCCGTGATCCACCCGTCGGAGAAGGTCGCCCACCTCAGGCCGGTCACGGTGGAGGGGGAGGGTGCGACGGCCGGCAAGAATTTCCTGCTCAAGCTACTGGCGCAACGCATCCGGGGCGCCGTTCCGACGGCCGCCGCACTGAAGATCATCAAGGTGGCCACGGTGGTCAGCGGCGGCGTGCCGCGGACCTTCCTGCAGATCATGACAGACGCAGCCTCGCGCGCGGCCTACGAGCGGGGCGAGGAGTGGCCCAACGTCGATGATCTGCGCGAAGCTGCCGAGGACATGATGGACAGCTATCGCCGGCTACTTCAGCAAGGCGATGCTGCTGCGCTGAAGGCGGTCGAAGACACCGATGGCATGGAGATGGAACTCGATAGGAAGCTCCGCCTGCTCACCCACGGCATCCTGCTGGAGGTCGAACAGGGCCGGCAGGTCAAGATGCGGATGCACCCGTTGGTTCGCCAGCTCCTGTCCAAGGTTTAGCCATGCACAACGCGATGTTGAACC
>JBMOIG010000444.1:0-1687 GCA_049317445.1 Myxococcota bacterium
GAACGGCTGCCAGTCGATGCCCGCCGGAACGTCGGACCAGTGCAAGGCCGACGCCGTCCAGCCGACGTTCTGCACCGGCAAAGCCGACGGCCCTTGGTGCGACGGCACCGCCCTGCGGAGCTGCCAGAACGGCGCGGTGGCCAGCTCTGCCGAGTGTCCGGCCGGCTGCAAGACCAACCCTGCCGGCACGCCCGACGCCTGCAAGCCCAAGCCGATCGACGGTCTGGACCCCTGCAAGGGCAAGGCCGACGGCGCGTACTGTCTCGGAGCCCAGCTGGTCGAGTGTTTCAAGGGCAATTCGCAGACCCTGACGCCCTGCCCGAACGGCTGCCTGGTCAAGCCGCCCGGCACCCCCGACGTCTGCGCCCCTGCGGCCACCGACGACTGCACGATGCTGCCCGACGGTCAGTGGTGCAGCGACGTCAACCTGCTGAAGTGCAAGGGTAAGCAGCTGATCGCTGCCATGTCGTGCGCCCAGGGCTGCTTGGCGATGGGCGGCAAGGGCTCGGCCGTTTGCAAGGCCACCACCACCGGATTCTGCGGCGCCAAGACCAACGGCGACTGGTGCGACGGCGAGCTGCTGACGACGTGCACATCGGGCAAGACGTCGAAGGTCGTGCCGTGCTCTGCCGGCTGCCAGACCAACCCGCCCGGAACGGCCGACGCGTGCGCGTTCAAGGTGCCCAATCCTCCCCCCAGCGGCGAGGGCGGCCTGTTGACCCCGATCGAGTTCAAGGGCTGCGCCACCTTTACGGGCTTCGTCGACCTGTGGAAGGACTCTGGCCTGCCCGTCTGGGACCAGAAGGACCCCAAGTGGGGCGGCGACCAGCTGGGCACCTGCCCCGGCCTGACGATTCACAACTCCGGATGCACCATCACGTCCTTGTCGATGATGCACAACCTGCTGGACCTGACCCGGACGATTGGCAGCGAGTCGGGCAACGACCCCGGTTTCGAGAACAAGTGGCGCAAGGCCGAGTCCGGCGGCTACGGCACGACCGACCCCTACTCGTACGGCGGCAAGATGGTCACGGGCGACTGTCTGGTCGCGTGGTCGGAAGCCGCGGGAGGTCTGGTCCCCCACGACAAGCACAACGACTCGAACAGCTGCCTGACGCAGGTCGCCGCGCAATTCATCGCCAATTCGCTCAACGCCGGGATGCCCGTCGTCGCCGGCGTGCACTGGCCCGAGAACCCGTCGCAGCACGACGAGGCTGAGAACTGGCACTGGGTGCTGGTCGTCGGTGCCGACAAGGACGGCCTGATCATCAACGACCCGTGGGGCGGCAAAGAGCGGGTGCGCCTGTCGCAGGGCGGTCTGGGCAGCTACACGGTCGACACGCTCTACACCTTCTGGTCCGGCGGCAACGGCAACGGCAACTTCAAGGGCGCCGCGCTCGACGAGATGGGCGTGCCGCGTGCGGACGAGGACCTGCCCAACAGCCTGCCGATCCTGGGACTTCCGCAGACGCAGGCCGATGCTGGCGCTACCGATGCTGCTGGCGATGCGACGCCGGCGCCGTATTACGGCTCGGCCAGCAGTGGGTCGTGCACCGCAGGGCCGCAGGCGACTTCGGGGGCATGGCTGGTTGGCTTTGCGCTCGTGGTGTTGGTTTGGGCTCGGCGGCGGCGGGGTGTCAGGACTTGACACTTGATCCGTGAGAAGAATGCCCTCTTTTGCCGGCAG
>JBMOIG010000445.1:0-1674 GCA_049317445.1 Myxococcota bacterium
GTGGGATAGCCCGTGCGCTCCGGATCCCGGTTCGACAGCGTCTTCTCGACCAGCGGATCCGGCCAAGCGCGCAGCAGCGGCGCGGCGTCGTCGCGGTCCGGCGTCTGCCAAGTGTCGGTCGCGCGCTTGGGCTGACCGGCCAGCATCGACGAGGTCGCGGCCTCGAACGGCGCAGAGAACCAGTGTTGTTTCAGGTCTTTCGCGTAGAAGTACAGCACATCGTGCTTGCGCTGGAACCGCCGCCCCGACGAACCGCCCAAGCCATACGCCCACACGATCTCGTTGAGCAGATGGTCGGCGCCGAAGATCTCGTCCAACAGCAGGCGGACGTAAGGACCGCGCCGAAAGTCCAGGTGAAGGTAGAAGGATCCGCGAGGCGACAGCAGCCGATGGCAGCGGCGCAGGACGGGCTCGAGGCCCTCGAGGTAGCCCGCCAAATCGCCGCCGTCGTCGTCCCCGTAGGCCGGCAGCTTCAGCGTCGCAGTGCGGCCATCGACCTCAATGTCGCGAATCCGCCCGTAATTCGCATCGCTGCCGAACGGCGGGTCCAGATGGATCAGGTCGAAGGTTCCTGCCATCCCCTCTTGCAGCAGCCGGTCCGCCACGCGCTGCGCTGGCCCCTGCAGCAGGCGCAGGCGGCCCCGGTCGGTCCTGGAGGCCGGCAGATGCAGGGTTGGGTGCAGGTCGACGGGCAACGCCGCCGCGAAGGTCTCCGGCTGCCGTCCCGGCCAATTCAGGTGAACGGGACGCATCAATCGACTCGCTGTGCGGTCGAGAAGGTGACAATGACGGCGGATCGGCGTTTCATGTCGCTCCCTGTTCCGGTGGCGCCTGGGGGTGCCCGTGCTTCGGGGCCCCGAATGCGGCGGGCAGGTTCGTTTCCGCGCCAGGAGTCGTCAAGTGCCGCGTCGCCCTCCCCCTCGCTCGTCGAAGCCCGCGCCCCGCGGTCGTGACCCCCGCGAACTCCGCCCACAGCCCCATGAACTTCGCCCGTCCGGCGCACCGCTCGAGGTCACCGTCGCAGCTCTGGGCGGCTTGGGCGACGCGGTGGTGCGGTTGGACGACGGTCGGGTGGTGCTGCTGCCCGAGGGCGTGCCGGGCGACCGCCTGCGCATCCAGTTGATGGGTACGCATCGCGGCGTGGCCCGGGGTCGGGTGCTGCAAGTGGTCGCAGCGTCTGCGGATCGGGTCGAGCCCGCGTGCTCGGTGGCGTCGCGCTGCGGCGGCTGTACTTGGCAGCACGTGTCGCTTCGGGTGCAGCGGACCACCAAGCTGGACGCCGCCCGCCGGGCGCTGGGCCCCGACGCGGCCGAGCTGCGCATGGATGACCGGGTGCCGGACTTGGCCCATCGGCGCCGGGTGCGTCTGCATCTGCGACGTGATCCTGCAGGGTTGCACGCGGGGTTCATGGCCAAGGGCAGCGAGCTCTTGGTGGCGACCGACGCCTGTCCGGTGCTTGAGCCCGTGCTGGCGGCCCTGCTGCCGCGACTGGGTCCGGTGCTGGAACGCTTCGTCGATCAGGGTGAAATCCACGCGGTTCTGGGCGTCGAGGGCGTGATCGCCGCGGTGTTCGCCAAGCCAAAAGGCGGCGCGGAGACTCCGGATCCAGCACGTCTGGCGGACGCACTGGGACTTGTGGGCCTGCGATTTCAGCTGGGCTCGAACACCTTCCGC
>JBMOIG010000446.1:0-1673 GCA_049317445.1 Myxococcota bacterium
TGGTCGACCACGTCGGTGTCACCGCCCGTGTCGCCATCGATGGGAGCCACGTCAGCGGCGTCGGCCGTGTCCGTGGTTTCGGTGACGTCCGCGGGGACCACGCCGTCGGCGGTGGTGTCCTGGTCGGTCAGACCGTCGGGGGAGTCGACATCGACGTCGGCGATGACCGTAGCGTCGCCCTGCGCGCTCGTGTCGGTCTTGTCACCGCACGCGGTGCCCAGAGCGACAAGCGCGAGAACAGCCAGCCACGCACATGCCGCAGGTTTGTGCATCATCTTGATATGAAAGAAGTTCTGCATTTCTGTCCCCCCTGTTCGGACCGCCGAGCGGTTCTGACACGGAACACAGTCTACAACTGTCACAGGCACTCGCCAAGTCTGTTGATCCGGACTCAGCCGCTCGCGACGGTCCGTCGGCCATGTTGGAGAGGCTCCGTGGCTCCGCTCAGGGACCTCAGGAGGTCGTCGCGGACAGACGGTCGGACTCGGCTTTGGCCCGCAACACGCAGTCCTCCAAGGCCAGTCCGGCGAAGTAGTTTCCCACGACGGCAAGACCAGAGGCTGCCGCCAGAGCGCGCTCGACGGCCGCGACCCTGACCTCGTGACCCAGTCGCGGTGACGGCAGCACCACTCGTCGGGAGGCCACGTGCGCAACTTTGGCGCGGTCGACTTGAAGGATTGCGCGGATCTGTTCCAGACGTTCGGCCTCTGGGGTCTGTGCCTTGAAGTGAAAGCTGAAACTGCGCCAGGCCGGGTCGGGCACGGTGTCGCGGGTGACGGCTGAGTAGAACGTGTCGCGGGCCGCGACCAGAAAGGCCATCGGCCCAAGCGGTGTGGCGTCGGACGGCACCACCACGCCGACCGACTCAACGGGGGCCATGTCGAACGTGGCGAGTGCCGTGGAGAGGTCGGGGGCGACGTCGGCCATCAACCGCGCTCCCTGAGACGGGGGCAGCGCGAGTGCCAGTTGAGGAGCGAGGAAGGTAAGGCCATCGGCAGTCGTCACGGCGAATGCCCCGCCTTGTTTGGTGATCGCTGCCGCCGTGGCGCCCGTGACCACCTGGACGCCCGGCGCGGCCGCCAAAGCGTCCGTCAGCGTTTGCAAGCCACCCTTGAGCGTGAAGCTCTTGGCCACGTCTTTACGCCGTTCCCGCTTCTTGAAGATCAGGTCGGCGGGGAAGTCGTCGGCACTTTGCGAGGGCACGGCCGCGAACATTGCAGACATGACGCGGTCGTAGTTGCCGTGGCCCACGATGCGGCCGTAGTAGTCGCGCACCGTGTGCCCTTCCTTGCGGGCTCCGAGGAAGCGCGGCACCGACCACAGCAACTCGCCGAACGACAGCTGCGAGGGGACCGACACCACGCGCCGGTCGACCAGCATCCGGAAGGGCGCCTTCTGTCGCGGCAGAAGATCTCCGGAGATTCCCGACGCTTCCACAAGTCCCAGCAGACCTTGGTACGAGTTGTAGCAGGTGTGGGCACCCAACTCGAACCAGTAGCCGTTGTCCAGTCGCTCGCTGTGGACGCAGCCGCCGGGTGAGTCCAGTGCCTCGAGCACGATCACGGTCCGACCTGCCCGCGCCTGGTGCCACGCCAAGGTCAGTCCGCTCAGTCCGCCGCCCACCACCAGCAAGTCCGCTTGCATCATGTTGTTTCCTCTTCAGTTCCTGCCAC
>JBMOIG010000447.1:0-1663 GCA_049317445.1 Myxococcota bacterium
CCCGTCGGAAACTATCGGGCAGAGTGGCGGTGCCAGGTGGCAGTGCCGGAACCGACTTCGAGCCATGGCAGCACGGCGGCCGCGTTGAATATCGCCGGGGCCGAAGGCGTGCTGTTTGGGCTTCGCGGGTTCGCGGCCGGGAGTGCGCTACCGGCCGGCTTCACTGCTGGGGCGGTGGTCCTGTGTATCGACGATGCCACCACCAGTCCGCATGTCGGCAGCACGCTCAGCCCGAACACCTGGTATGAATTGAAGCTGGTGGTCGACCTCTCGACTGCCACACGCCGCGGCAGCCTCTTCTATCGCAGTCTGACGGCGGGGCAGGCGACTTTTACTGCTGATCCCTTGCTGCAGAATATCGACCTCAAGCTAACGGCGACAGACGCGCAGTTCACATTCAACACTGCCTGGGCGATCGTGTTTAACGGCGCGAAGATCGACGCTCTGGCCGCTTCGCCGGCGATGCCGAATACGCCGACCATCGCACCACACCCGCTCTCCCAGACCGTGGCCGCGGGCACCAACGTATCGTTCAGCGTGGGCGCCGCCGGCACGGCGGCCCTCACGTACCAATGGAGAAAGAACGGCGTGGACTTGGCCAACGGGACAAATGCCAGCGGCACGGTCGTCGCCGGGGGCACTGCGTCAACGTTGACACTGACCGGGGTCCGGCAGGCCGACGCAGGGACCTACACTTGTCAGGTGTCCCAGGCGACCGGCGCGACCACTTCCAGCGCGGCGATCCTGGCTGTTACGACGACAACCGATCCGATCGTGAGCGGGTATGTCGTGATGAAACAGCGGCTGACGGTGCAGACGTCGACCGACGTCCCCGTGCCGTCGTCCGCCGCCCCCCTGAGCCTCCAGACTCGAGTGTTCGGCTCGAATCTCGCTGGGCTAAGCGTGCCTTCATTGCTTAGTCCGACCGCAGGTGCGGCCCGCGGCGGCGCGCTCGGGTTCGACGACGCGACGAAATTCTGGCGCTTCAATTCGACGCTGACGTACTCCGAACTTTCGGGCTCCGGATCGCTCAATGCCGACTATGCCGACGGCGCCTATGTCCTGACGGTGGCCGGCAGGGCGGTCAGCCTCGACGTCCAACCCATGGCGTCGACTTCCTTTCCCAACTCGCCCCGGATTGTCGGAGGCACTTGGCTGAACAGCGCCTTGCTGATCGACGCCACCCGCGACCAGACGGTGAACTTCGAGGCGTTTGCGAACCCGGCGGCCGGCAGTCGCGTCTGGCTGCGGTTGGTCGGACTTGGCCTCGTCGGTGACTTCCACCTTGAGCCGGCGAACGCCGGCACGACGAGCGTCATCATCCCTGCCAACACCTTGACGCCGGGTGCGGGCTATGCCGCTCATCTCGTCTTTCTGAACGCCACGACGAGCGACACCACAAGCGTCGGGGGCGCCGTGGGCACCGGCGGCTACGCGGCCCGTCTCGATTTCGCCGTCGCGGCCACCGGCGCGATTCCGGCGATTACAAGTCCGGCCGCAGCGGCGGCTACGGTCGGGACAGCCTTCAACTACGCGATGGCCGCGAGTAACTCGCCTACGTCTTATCGTTTCAACGGTGGGCTGCCACTGGGGCTGAACTTTAGCCCCACCAGCGGGGCGATCATCCCGTCTAGGGTCGTGCAAAGACTCACCAAGGCGTCGA
>JBMOIG010000448.1:0-1662 GCA_049317445.1 Myxococcota bacterium
CTTGCGGGCGTTCGCGATCGCTTTCTCAAGGGGATCACGCCGCAGATGCTGGTGGTGCTTGACGGCGGCCGGTTGTTGTCGGACGCGGGACTCAAGGTGGACGAGTCCGCGGCCAGGTAGTCGAGGGACTGGACGAACATCACCTTGCCGAGCAAGGGGGCCGAGCGTTCCATGGACGACAAGAAGCAACAGTTCCTCGCGCGCCTGCGAGAGACCTTTCGCGAAGAGGCGGCCGAACATATCGGTGCGATGTCGTCGGGCCTTCTGGCGCTCGAGCGCTCCGAGGGTGCCGAACGGGCGGCGATCGTCGAGCGGGTCTTTCGCGAGGCCCACTCGCTCAAGGGTGCGGCCAGATCGGTCAGTCTGGCGTCCGTGGAGTCGCTGTGCACCGAACTCGAGAGCCTGTTTGCGGCGATGAAGCGGGGCACGCTGGTGCCGTCGACCGAGATCCTCGACGCGGTGCACCCGGCGCTGCGCGTGCTGACCGCCCTGTGCGACAAGCCTGAGGGAGCAGCCGGTGGGGACACGCAACAGCACGAACGTCAGGCGCTTTCTGCCCTGAAGAGGTGGACAGGGTCGGCCGGTCCCGAGCCTGTGGCCGCGCCCGCGGTGCCGCTTCCCATCGCCGCCCCGGCGCCACAGCGGGCCGCCGTTGCCGCGCCGCCGCCCGTCGCGGAACCGCGGCCCGCCGCTGCGATTCCCGCGCCGCCGGCGCCCCGAAAGCCTGCGACGCACGCGCTCTTTCGCGATCGAGGGGCGCCGCCGAGGGCCGCCCCCCCTTCGCCCGCGCCGACGAAGCCCAGCGCGCCGGAGACGGCCACGGAGCCGGCAAAGGTCGCGTCGCGCCTGCCGGCAGCGGTCGCCGGGCCCAACGACACGGTGCGTGTGTCGACGCAGAAGCTGGGAGCGATTCTGCTCGAAGCTGAGGAGCTGCTGGGGGCCAAGCTGACGGCAGGCGGTCGCGCGGCAGAAGTTCGCGCATTGGCAGCGGACCTGACGAGCTGGAATCAGCGTCGCGCGCGACTGACGGGCAACGCGCGTCTGGCCAAGGACGACGCAGCCGGTCTGGCCGAGCGGCTGGAGGCCGAGGTGCTGCACGCGCGGGCGCTGGAACACACCCTGCGCAGCCTGGCGGCGGCGGTGTACCAGGATGCCCAGTCGCTGGCCGCGCTTGCGGATCGCCTGCTCGACGACACGAAGCGACTTTTGCTGCTGCCGTGTTCGCACCTGCTGGCCACTTTGCCTTCACTGGTGCGAGACCTCGCGCGCGCGCAGGGCAAGGACGCCGAGCTGCGGGTGACCGGCGAGGACATCGAGATCGACCGCCGGGTGCTCGATGAGCTGAAGGACCCGCTGATCCACCTGTTGCGGAATTGCGTGGATCACGGGATCGAGAAGCCTGACCTGCGGTTGGAGCGGGGCAAGGCGAGCCATGGAACGATCCACATCACCGCACGCGCGGCCGAGGGCAACCGCGTCGAGCTGACGGTGGCCGACGATGGCGCCGGAATCGACCCGGTCAAGGTGGGCAAGTCTGCGATCCGCCTGGGGCTTCTGACGCCGCAAGACGCGACGCGGACGGCCGCGGACGAGCTGGTCAACTTGGTCTTCCACTCTGGGCTGTCGACCAGCCCGATCCTGACCGACCTGTCGGGGCGCGGC
>JBMOIG010000449.1:0-1662 GCA_049317445.1 Myxococcota bacterium
ATTCCACGCAAGGGTCGCTCGCAGCAGCGCGGTTCGCGGATGAAGCTCGCCCAGCGCAACGGCTTTTTCGTGCGCCTCGCGGGTCTTGCCCTCGGCCGCCAGCAGTGCCACCTCGACCTCTTGGCGGGCCTGAGCCACATCCGGCGCGTCTTCGGGCAGTAACGCCCTGCCGGCATCGAATCGCTTGCGCGCCAGCTTTGCGTCGCCATCGACCAGCGCCAGATAGGCCGCGAACGCCGCAACCGCCGGGTGACTCGCCTGCTTCTTCATCAGGTCCGTCAGCAGCTCGTCGGCTTCCTTGCGCCGGTCGGGTAGTCGCGCAAGCACCCGGATGCGTCCAAGCGCCGCGCCGACCAGCTGGCCGTTGCGCCCCGCAGCCTCGCCGTACCGCATTACGGCGGTGTCGTACTTGCCCGCGGTCTCGGCCTTTGCGCCCGCCTCCCATGCCAGCACGGCACGCGAAGTGGTGCAGCCCGCCGTCGCTCCGACGGACGCTGCGCACAAATAGCCAAGAATGATCGATTGTTGTGGGACCCGCCGGCCGTTCACGACTTCGACGCTGCCACGCGAAGCCGCGTCTCGGCCAGGTCCAGGTCGTGCCGCCGGGCCTGCCACAGCAGCGTGGAGATATCGTCTTTGATGGCGGACAAGGCAGCCGTCGCCTTCTCCTGATCCACGCGAGCGACGGTTGCGTCGATGTCCTGCCAGCCCTCGCACAGCTCGGTCGTGATGGTGACGTTCTTGCCGTCGGTCACGTGGACATAGCCGGCGTCGATCACCAGGTGCAGCGGGTCCTTGTCAGGCACGGCGACGATGCACACGCCCGTCCGCAGGGCCGCCATCATCGTGCGGTGACCGGGCAGGATGCCCAGCTCGCCCAGCGCGCCCGGGGCACGCACGCCCGCGGCCTCGCCAGAGAACTTGACGCCGACGGGGGTGACGATCTCGACCTTCATGGTGCCTCGCTGCCTGCTTTCCGCTTGCCAGACCCTGACTTACCGCAGGGTGCGCGCCTTCTCGATGGCCTCTTCGATGGTGCCGACCATGAAGAACGCCTGCTCAGGCAGGTCGTCCAGCTCGCCGTCGGCGATCATCTTGAAACCCTTGATGGTGTCCGCCAGCTTGACGTACTTGCCGGGGATGCTGGTGAACGTTTCGGCCACGTGGAACGGCTGCGACAGGAAGCGCTGGATGCGGCGGGCGCGCGCCACGGTCAGCTTCTGATCCTCCGACAGCTCTTCCATGCCCAGAATTGCGATGATGTCCTGCAGGTCCTTGTATTCCTGAAGGATACGCTGTACGCGCAGAGCGACACCGTAGTGTTCCTCGCCAACCACGTTCGGGTCGAGGATGCGGCTGGTCGAGTCGAGCGGGTCCACCGCGGGGTACAGACCAAGCTCGGCGATCTGGCGCGAGAGCACCGTCGTCGCGTCCAAGTGCGAGAACGCCGTTGCAGGGGCGGGGTCGGTCAGGTCGTCGGCGGGCACGTAGATGGCCTGCACCGAGGTGATCGAGCCGTCGCGCGTCGAGGTGATCCGCTCTTGCAGGGCGCCCATCTCGGTCGAAAGCGTGGGCTGGTAACCCACCGCGGACGGAATGCGGCCCAACAGCGCCGACACTTCCGAACCCGCCTGGGTGAAACGGAAGATGTTGTCGATGAAG
>JBMOIG010000450.1:0-1649 GCA_049317445.1 Myxococcota bacterium
GAATTCGAGTGTGCTTCTCAGCGACGCCCAGCTTGTGGCGGCGCGCGCCCTGTCCCGTACCGTCTACCCGATCCAGCTGAACGCCAAGGAAGCGGCCTGGATGCGGCGCGGCAAGAGCGTCTACAGCTCCAGCGACGTGCTGAAGGACCCCAAAGCGGGGCCTGCGATGTGCGCGCCAGCCCTGGCCTTAGGGTACTCTTACGCGCAGATGGGTGCCACGATGTTCTCCGGCGAACGCTGTATCGGAAACATCGTCGTCTTTCGCCAAGCCGGCGACGGGTTCACGGCCAAGGAGCAGGCGCTGCTGATGTCGTTTGCCGACCAGGCCGTGATCGCCATCCAGAACGCTCGGCTGTTCAATGAGACGCATGAGGCGCTGGCCCGGCAGACCGCCACGTCCGACGTGCTGCAGGTGATCAGCGAATCACCCACTGATGTGCAGCCGGTGTTTGACATCATTGCCGAGCGTGCTGCCGTGTTGACCCAGTCCCGCTTTGGGTTGGTGATCCGCGTCGATGGTGAAGCCTTGCACTTGGCCAGCATGTACGGTTCCGACCCTGCGGCGGTGAGCCTAGCGCGCCAGGCGTGGCCGCAGCGCCTGGACCAGAGCACCTCGGTGTCAGCACGTGCCATCCGCGAGCGGCGCGTTGTCAACGTGGCTGATGTGCAGGACATGGACGAGGGCGAGTACTCGCCCGAAATGCAACGCGTGCTGGCAGCTGCCGGATGGCGCAGCATTTTGTGTTCGCCGCTGATGCGCGATCAAGACGTGGTTGGCACGCTGTGCGTCGGCCGCGCCGAAGCGGGTCTCTTTGCCGACAAGGAAGTGGCACTGTTGCAAACCTTCGCGCGCCAGGCGGTGGTGGCCATCGAGAACGTGCGCCTGTTCAACGAGACCAAGGAAGCACTCGAACAGCAGAAGGCCTCGGCCGATGTGCTGGAAGTCATCAGTGGCTCGATGGGTGACGCAGCGCCGGTGTTCGAGGCCATTCTGGTGCGCTTCGAGCAGCTGATTCCCGATGCCACCGGCAGCTCGGTCACGCTGATCGAGGAAGACGGCATGGCACGCGTAGGCTACTTCCGCTTGGCCGCGGGTCCGCGAAAGCTCTACTTCGACTCGGCGGCCGAGTCCGACGCCATCGAACAGCAGATGCGCCAGTTGCGGCCCTTTGCGCTCAAGGGTTCGGCCACCGAACTGGCCATCCGCGCCGGGCGCAGCCTGACCTATCTCGACGCGGTGAACGACCCGACCACACCAGACGACATCCGCAAGTCCGCGCGGCGCATCACAGGCGGCGATTGGAGCTACTCCCTGGCGGTGGTGCCGCTGCTCAAGGACGGTGTTGGGCTGGGCGCCATCAACGTCTCGCGCGAGGTGAATCGCGCCTTCAGCGCCAAGGAGCTGGCCCTGCTGGAAACGTTTGCCGACCAGGCTGTGGTGGCGCTGGAAAACGCGCGCCTCTTCAACGCCACGCAGCGCGCGCTGGAACGCCAGACCGCCACGGCGGAGATCCTGAAAGTCATCGCCGGTTCGCCCTCGGACGTGCAGCCGGTGTTCGAAGCGATTGCCGCCGCCTCGAACCGGCTCATTGGTGGGTTCTCGACGGCCGTGTTCCGCTTCGTCGACGACACCGTGCATCTGGTGGCCT
>JBMOIG010000451.1:0-1649 GCA_049317445.1 Myxococcota bacterium
ACGCGTGGGCTCGGCGCGCGGGTCGTAGTCGATGCTGGTGGCGTAGATTTCCAGTACCTTGCGCCAGAAGACCTTCTCGGATGAGCGGATGTCGCGGATGCGCGCGAGCAGTTCGGTGAAGTAATTGCTACCTGCGCCGCGCTTGAAACGGTCGTCGTCGAGCAGGAAGCCCTTGACCAGGAACTCGCGCAGCCGCTGCGTGGCCCAGATGCGGAACTGCGTGCCCTGCTGCGACTTGACCCGGTAGCCGACAGAGATGATCACGTCGAGGTTGAAGTGCTCGACCCGATAGGTTTTTCCGTCGGCGGCAGTTGTTGCAAAAAATGCAACAGCTGCCTCGGGGGCGAGTTCGCCCTCCTCGAATACGTTCTTGATGTGGCGCGAGATCACGGACTTGTCGCGCTGGAACAGGTCCGTGAGCTGGTTGAGCGACAGCCACACCGTCTCGTCCCGCAGGACTACGTCGATCCGGGTGCGCCCGTCCTTGGTCTGGTAGAGGAGGAGGGTGCCGGCGGGTGGGGTCGGGGCTGCGGGGTTTGTCATCGGGTGGGCCTTGGGTGGCTTGCGGTCGGCGGGCATCAGTCCAACTCCTCGGCGGCCAGGGCAAGGGCACTTTCGGTCACATCGATCGGTGACCGCAAGCTTCGGCGATCGCGGGTCCATACCTGTAAGTCCAGTGTACGCAGCCGAAGCGGGGAGGCTATCTCCCCGTATCGACGATCCGGCGGTACTCCACGAGCACCGGCACCGGGTCCGGCGCTTCTGTAGTTGAGGCGTAGTGCGCCCGGAAATCGACCGGGTTGTCGACGAAGAGGGCCTTGTCGTTCAGCGCGAGCCCTCTCGACTCGATGACAAAGGAGAGCCACTCCTGCGTTCCCGTCTTTGCCTCGCTGAGAGACATGCTCAGGACTCGGTCGATACCGACCTTTCCCTTCTTCTCCCAGTCCGACTTCTTCGCGCGGAAGTACAGTTCGTAGCTACGTCCGTAGTACACGGCGTGCACGTAGTACTTGGCCCCGGGCGGTGCGGGCAACGGGTCCCCACTGTCGTCGACCTCTTCGATACGCAACAACTGAATGGCGCGGGCCACCGTGTACACGTCGCTGTCCGTTGCAGCTTGCGACACCGATGCG
Organism: Myxococcota bacterium; assembly: GCA_049317445.1. GTDB lineage: Bacteria > Myxococcota_A > UBA9042 > UBA9042 > UBA9042 > CAJBNH01. The sequence goes on from JBMOIG010000451.1 coordinate 1,134, forward strand.
CTGCCGATGACGAAGCTCGTCGCCGCGGCGTATGCCACCTGCATCTGCGAAGACAACTCAAGGCGCTCGGTCTTGCTCTGCGCCGTCTTGGTCGACAGCGGCTTGGCCGCACCGAAGAGCGACCTGTTGTCCCGCCCCTGAAGCGGCACGAACCGAGCGTTTACCGGGCGGCCCACCCATCGCTCCGACACGCCTGGCGGCGGCGGTGCAAGAATGGATTCGATGCTCGCGTTCGCGTCCGCGTGGGCCGCCGTAGCCTTGCGCTTCTCGTCGGCGCGAACCTCGTTCATGACCGAGTGGCCGACTTCCTCGAGGAAGCCTCGCTCCTGTCTTGCCGGTGGAGGGGGCGTGGCCGCCTGACCCTTGGCGGCCTTCGGAATCCGATTCAGCAAGCGCAGGAACACCGTGTACGTGTCGCCATTCTTGCACTTGGCCTTCAGGTCGATGGACTGGTAGGAGGCCTGAACACAGTCCTTGAACTCGCCGGGAATGCCGGTCACGCTCACATCCGTCACC
>JBMOIG010000452.1:0-1646 GCA_049317445.1 Myxococcota bacterium
CCACCTGACCCTCGATCAGGTGCCCGCCGACCTGACCCAAGCCAGGCTGACCGCCACCGCCTTCGACCACCTATGCAACTGGAACGCCCGACTGCCACACGGCTCGTCCCTGCTGCACATCCACGACCGCCGCACACTCCGCCTCGCCAACTACGTCGGCGTCCTCGAAACCCCCTGCGGCACGCGCATCGAGATCCTGCCCAAGCACGTCGACGACGCCACGGCCCCCGACGCCGCCCGCAAGCTCCTGCGCACGATGCTGTTCGACTGCCTGGACCTGGACCCCCGCGCGTCCGACGACGCCAGCATCGACAAGGTCCCGTACCCCCTGACCGAGTGGGTGATGCGCCGGTTCCTTGCCGCCCTGGATCGCCTGGTCAAGCGCGGCATCCGCTTCGACTACAAGCGCCTGGAGGAGGAGCAACGCTTCCTGCGCGGCCAGTGAGACATCGCCCGCCAGATGCGCCAGCCGCCCGGGCGCGCGCGCCACTTCCAGATCCGCCACGTGCCCGGCGACAATCATTTCTCTCCACCAGTCACCCATGCGGTTGGCGATTGTTGCGTGTCGCGTGGCCTATTCGCGACGGCCTACCCGACATCCGCCGTGGTCCGCCTTTCCGCTGAGGATGCAGCGAGTAGCCCGGACCGGATCGCGTCAAAGGCTTGCCCGAGCCACTTCGCAACCTCGTCCGCGCGCGCGTCCGCTTGGAGCGCACGCCGACAGAACACGCCGATCGACGGCTTGCGGATACGGGTCGCCAACTGCCGAACAGCCGCGAGGTCAGCCCCATCCACCAACTCTGGCCACGCCCACAGCGCGTCCAGCCTGCCCGGTGCGCGAAGCCACTCAAACGCCTCTCGCGGCCTCAACCTTCCTGGCGTGCTCTCCTCCGGCAGCGGCTTGCCTCCGCCTTGCCACGAAAGCCGGGCTCCCTTGAACCGCAAAGCATCTATGTCGACCAGGATCTCGTCGTCGGGCAGCCGAGTGAGCAAGGCAAGAACGGTATCAGTCCATGTCTCCCGCTTCTCACGGTGCGCTCGCGCCGCCTTCGGCCACGCTTGTGCCCAGTCAACCTCCACAAGCGGGGACTGCTGGTCATGCACATTCGACCCCTGCGCCTGCGCGTAGCACTCCGCGTTCACCCAGTCCCAATGTCGCTCGCTTGGGCGGCGTTGCTGGCGGACGAAATCGAACCATAGGCAGTACGTCCACTTCAATCCGGTCTCCGACCGATGTCGTGCGGTTCGACCTGCGTCCTGCTGATGAACGAAGCCGAACCAAGCGTCTGCAGTCGCCCCGGCCTGCGCAAGGTGCCCATCAGCAGCGTCTGCCCATGGGAATCGCTGATCCGCGTCCCATCCTTTGGTTCGCAGCCGCGGGAGCAACTCGTCCCTGGCGAGACGAAGGGCGTGGCGACGCCCGGCCAAGACTAGGCTGCGCCGCGTCAACTCGGTCTCGCGCGGAAGCATGTCCGTGACGTCGCCCTCGAGTTCCCTCAAGCGGCACGCGATCATCCAGAGACCTTGGAGTCCCCCATAGGGGACTTGCTCGTGGACGAGCCAGCTGTGCAGCTCCCTGGCAAGGAAGACTCCGACGGTCTCGTCACGACGCATCCGCCCTTGGCCCAACGTCGCAGCGGCCAACC
>JBMOIG010000453.1:0-1638 GCA_049317445.1 Myxococcota bacterium
TTATTCATACCGGCGGCGCTTGACTCATGTGCGCATAAAATGGAACATTTTAATTGTTAATTGTGCTGGTTCCCCGGGTCGCTCCGGGGACGAAAGAGGGAACACGGGCGTAGCGCTTATTCGAAATGTTTGAACGGAATTTTTCGAGTTCGCGTTTATCCGTGGCTGCCCCCGCAACTGTAAGCGGCGAGCCCGCGTCCACACGGCCACTGGGGTCCTTCGGGAACCTGGGAAGGCTGGACGCAACTGGGCATTGACCCGCGAGCCAGGAGACCTGCCAGCGCGGTCACCCAACCGGTGGACGGGAGGTCCATACGGAGCGCGCTTTCGCAGCGGTGACGTCAATGCCGGTGCGATGGCTTGGAAAATATCTTCCCACGACTTCGACAGGTAAACGTAACGCGCGTTGGTAAAGCGTGGGGTTGCGTTTTCTTGTCCTTCGCATCGGGTTTGGTCTCACCCGATGCGCCCGCGAAAAAACCGCGGGCGCAAAGGAAGGAATATGCGTCATGGGAATAAAGAATAAGTTTGGACTTCCACTTGGACTTCCGCTTGGACTTTGCAGCGCGCTGGTCGCATTGGCCGGACTGAATGCATCCGCCGCGTTGGCGCAGAGCAATAGCCAGACACTGCCGACGGTCGATGTCTGGGCCAGCCGCACCGACGCCGGCATCGCCGGCGCATCGACCAGCGTGATAACCGCGCAAGACATCGCCCGTTCGCCTGGCGCAACCATTCAGGATCTGCTGTCGCGCGAAGTCGGCGTGCAGACATTCTCGACCAGCGGTGCCAAGAACGGTGCCGGCACCACGGTCGATTTGCGCGGCTTCGGCGCGACCGCGGTGTCCAATACGCTGGTGCTGCTCAACGGCCGCAGGCTCACCGACATCGATCTCTCCGGCATCGATTTCAGCACCATCCCGCGCGACAGCATCGAGCGTATCGAGATTACGCGCGGCAATAGTGGCGCGGTGCTGTATGGCGACGGCGCGGTCGGCGGCGTCATCAACATCATCACCAAGACGGGCGCCGACCGGCCGCCATCGGCACGGGTTGAAGCGGGTTTCGGATCGTTCAGGCAACGCGAGGTGAATGCCAGTGCGTCGGCGTCGAAGGGGCCGTTCGCTGTGTCGCTGTCCAGCAATGCGGTGAATTCCGACGGTTACCGCATCAACGATTATGTCAAACAACGTAACGCCATCGGCGACGTGCGATACACCGGCAGCGACGGCAAGGCGTGGCTGAATTTTGCCAGCGACGACCAGAAACTCGGTCTGCCCGGCGCACGGCTGGTGACATTGACCTCGAGCCTTGTCGACAGCGACCGGCGCGGCGCCACCACGCCGAACGCCTTTTCGAAAAAGTCGGGCAACAGCCTGACCCTCGGCGTGGCGCGCGAGGTCGGGCAGGGCATCGAGTTGATCCTCGACGGCAACCTGCGGCGCAAGGACCAGACCGTGTTTTCGTCACTGTTCGGTTCGGATACGTCGGATGTGCGAACGCTCATCAGCGGATCGGTCACGCCGCGCGCGATCATCGATGGCCGGTTGTTCGGCATGGCGACCAAGATCACCACCGGCTTCGACTATTATAACTCGTCTCTGGAAGCCAGACGCAGCGTCGGGCTCAGCGATCCGG
>JBMOIG010000454.1:0-1630 GCA_049317445.1 Myxococcota bacterium
GCCGCCTTGGTTAGCTTGAACTTGGGCAACATCCTTTGCAGGATGCGGAATTCCAACGGTGTGAGCAGGTGATGCCAGGCGAGGTCCGGCATTTGCTGAGCGGCGCTGCGCAGCAGCAGCAGGCGCCATGCGGACGGCAGCAGGAACGCCACCATGCGCAGCATCGTTGCGACGCTGTCCATCTGGCGTTTCTCCAGGCGGCACCCGGTCTTTAGCGCCTTGAAGAATTCCTCAATGAGCCAGCGCCGTCGGTACCAGTCGAGCACGCGTAGCACTTCCGCCTCGGTGTCGATCGGTTCCTGGGTCAACAGCAGCCAACGCACGCCCTTCTCGCCAGCAGGCGGGTTGAGTTCGACAGCCTCGACCAGGTTCAGCTTCAGCGTCTTGGGCTGCTCGAACCCGGGCGGCGACCAACTCAGATCCTTCACGTTCGGTGCGCGGTGGAGCGTGACGACGGCCGAACGCACGGTCAGCCGAGCACTGCGCGCGCGTCGCGGCGGATGCTTGTCCGCCTTGGAGCCGCTGCGCAGAGGAAAGCGCTCCCCGAGTTCGACTTCCACCACGCCCACGGCGCGCATCTCGGCGTCGCACCGCAGCTTGCGCGATTCGCCGCAGCGAACAACGAAGCGGAAGCCGTGGTGGGCCATCCACGCCAACAGGCCATGGCTGTCCGTCTCACGGTCCATGACGTGAACCGGCCGCACCCCGTGCTGGCCCAGTTCGTCGTCCGCCACCGCGATGCTGCGGAACCAGCGCTCCTGCTCGTTGTCGAATACGCCGGCTTCCATCGCCCAGAAGTTCTGCGTTTCCTCGCTGCTGGCTTCCAGCTTCTTGCGGTTCACATACGGCTGAAGGTCGAGCAGGCCCAGCGGCAGCACCGGACCCGTCGCCGTCACGCAAAGGCTGGTGTGAAGAAAGAATCCCTGCGTTCGGGTGGACATGCTGATCATGTGCTGACGCTGCTCATCGGGCCAGTACAGCCGAAACGCCACGTCCGTCGTGTCGTGCACGGCCAGAACGTCGCCGGCGTCGCGCGCTCGCTCGTGCGTACGCTCGATGTGCGGCTTGACCACGTCACGCCACGCCACCGCGTCATTGCCCAGCAGGTCGTACACCGCCTGGAGTTGGGCCTCATCCGCGAACACTTTCGGCAGGGACAACTCCGGCTTGCGAACCAGCGCCAGCCCGACCTCCTGCGCCCGCCGATTGCGCCGCGTATCGCCGAGGTCCGCGGCGAACTCCCGCGCCATCGACCTCTCCCGCGTCCACTTCTCCACCCGTCGATCTGCCATGGCCATGCCCCTCAGTTGCATGGCAAGTATCTATGATCGTTGATGATTTGTCAAGAAGAGACGGATCTTTAGGGGCCGGCGCACCCCGGCGGGCGAGCGGAACGCGCTTGTCCAGAAACGGCAAGATTTTGTCGCGGAGTTGGAGAACGCAAAGTCTGGAGAGTGACGCCGCCCTTGACCTACCGTGCCGACGACCCTACGGGGGTACGCGAGCCGGATACGGAATCGGTAGCGCCCCAGCATGGTGAAATCCGAACTTCCGAACTCTGTGCCAACGACATCTGCTGGGGCAAAGCAGCCTCGGCCATCTCACGAAGCGCAGGCGGCTGAACACCGAA
>JBMOIG010000455.1:0-1620 GCA_049317445.1 Myxococcota bacterium
TGCCGATCGACCCGACCCTGCGGTTCCACGCCGGCATGGGGCTTGAGGCCGCGCTGTCGTGTTTTGCCATGACGCTGTCGGTGCTGCAGTCGCCGCGGGCGGTGTGGCGGGTGGCGCACGAGATGTGCGACGACGCAGAGGCGGAGGGCGTGACGACCCTGGAGATCCGCTTCGCACCGCAGCTGCACCTGGGCGGCACTATCGACGCCATCGTCGACGCGGCGTTGCAGGGCATCGCCGGTCGCGCCGGGCTGATCCTGTGCGGCCTGTATGGCGAACCGCCGCCGTCGCTGGAGTACCTGGTCAAGGTCGCGCGGCACCGGCCGGGTGTCGTGGGGTTGGACCTGGCGGGAGGCCCGGCGCCGGGGGCGCGGTGGGGCATGGCCGACTATGCGCGGGCCTTCGAGCAGGCCCGCGACCTGGGGTTGGGGCGCACGGTGCACGCGGGCGAGGGCCGGCCGCCCGCCGAGATTCGCGTGGCGATTGAGCAGCTGCACGCGCAGCGCATCGGCCACGGAACGACGCTGCTGGACGACCCGGCGGTGGTCGAGCTGGTGATGGAAAAGGGCGTGACCATCGAGGCTTGCGTGACCTCGAACCTGCATGTCGGGGCGATTGCCAGCCTGGAGGACCACCCGTTGTCGAGGTGGTTGGACTTGGGCGTGCGAGCGACGATTTGTACCGATAACGTGCTGTTTTCGCAGGTCGATGCGCCCGAGGAGTATGCGCGGGTTGCGGCGCTGCCTGGCATGACGGCGGAGAAGATGGCGCGGACGATCCGGTATGGGCGAGAGGCGGCGTTTCGGCGGGGGTGACGGGGGTTACCCCCGCGGCTCTTCCGGGGTCGCCCCACCCCGGATGATCCTGTACCCGCGCGGCGGTTTGGCCTGGCGAGCGATCAGGGGCGATGGCCTTTCGCTCGCCCACCACCGCCGCTTGCGCCCACCGCCCGCCTTGCGCAGCACCACGAGGTCCACCGCAAGCTTGTGCGCGCCCAGGGCCATGTAGCCCGCGTGCCCGGCCAGGCGCGGGTCCACGTCGTCCGGCACGATGACCAGCAGGTCGAGGTCGCTGTCCGGCCGCGCGTCACCGCGTGCCCGTGACCCGAACAGCACCACGCGTTCGGCGTGCGTCGCGAGCGCGACGGTCGTGATGATGTGGCGCGCCTGCGGATCGATCGCCGGGGTCATTGCCGTCTCTCGTTGCGCCGGGCCACCACTTTGGCCCCAAAGCAAGCTACCACGTGCCGGGCGCCGCGCGCCAGATCCGGATTCCCGGCTGTTGCGCCTGCTAGCGGCCAAACAGTCCCGCTCGCTGGGGAACCGGTGCGTCGACGCCCGCCATCAACAGGAAACCGATACTATTTCGGTTTGTTAGCGTGGCGGGCGATCACCTTGGGCACCGAGGGGGAGGGGCGTGTGACGCCCGCATCGCTTCGCGCTACTCGTAGTGCGTCCACATCCGCAGCACCTTGACGACCCGCGCCTCCACCTCGACCTGATACACCAACCGGTGCTGCAGATTGATGCGTCGCGAACACGCACCGTCCAGGTCGCCGACCGGCTTCCCCCCGACGGCCGGCGGTTCGAGCGGGCGCCGAGGATGCGTCAGGTGGACGTC
>JBMOIG010000456.1:0-1617 GCA_049317445.1 Myxococcota bacterium
CGACCTCTGCGTCGGCGACTCGATGCACGGGCCGCTCGTCATGGCCCCCGACGGCAGCCCTTTCAACGTGTATCAAGTGTAGTTCCATCAGCTCCATATCGCACGTTGTCCCATCCATCTTGGCGCCACGGCACGAGTACGATGTCCATCGGGCCAAGATCATGGCATTAGGCCATGCATGATCCTGTCGGAGATCTTCGAGCGGTTCGTCAAGCGCTCCCCAGCGAGCGTGATGGCGAGGGCGCTGATGGAGCACGCCCTCGCACCTGACGCGGTGGATGCCCTCTTCGCCGAGCACACAGAGCGGCAGTACACGCGGGAACTGCTGTTCTCGTCCGTGGTGAACCTGATGGCGATGGTCGTGACGAAGGTCCAGCCGTCCATCCATGCTGCCTTCCAGGCGGTCAAGAAGGACCTGCCGGTCTCGGTCGTCGCGCTCTACAACAAGATCAACCGGACGGAGGCGGGCATTGTCCGCGTCCTGGTCCGGCATACGGCCGAGCGGCTGGCGAAGGTCATCGCAGCGATGGGAGGAATGATGCCGTCGCTCCTGCCGGGCTTCCCGGTGCGGATCATCGACGGCAACCACCTCGCTGCCACCGAGCGGCGCCTCGAGGTGCTGCGCGGCAGTATCGCCGGACCGCTGCCGGGGCACGCGCTCGTCGTGCTCGATCCGGAGCTCATGCTCGCCACGCACATGATCCCATGCGAGGACGGTCACGCGCAGGAACGGTCGCTCACCGACCAGATCCTGGGCCTCGTCGTAGCCGGGGAAGTCTGGATCGCCGACCGAAACTTCTGCACCATCGCGCTGCTGACAGGCATCGATCAGCGCCAGGCGTTCTACGTGGTCCGCCAGCACGCGAATCTACCGATCGTGTCGGCCGGCAGCATGCGCAAGCGCGGCCGAACGGATACCGGCGAAGTCTGGGAGCAGAGCGTCACGATCGCCCGTGCCGGCGGGGAGCGGCTGCAAGCGCGCCGCATCGTCATCAAGCTCGACACGCCAACGCGAGATGGCGACACCGAGATGGCTATTCTCACGAACCTCTCGGCGAACGTAGCGGACGCGCCTGTCGTGGCGTCTCTCTACCGCAAGCGGTGGACGCTTGAAACCATGTTCCAGTCACTCACCCGAATGCTCCAGGGTGAAATCGCCGCGCTCGGATACCCGAAGGCCGCGCTGCTCGGATTCGGCGTCGCACTTGCCGCGTTCAACATCATGTCGACGGTGGAGGCTGCCCTCCGCGCGAACTTCGGTGCTGAGAACGTCCAAGAGAACGTCTCCGGCTACTACATCGCGAACGAGATCCGCGGCACCTTGCCGGGCATGACCATCGTTTTAGACCCCGAGACATGGGAGTCCTACCAGACGATGCCGCCCAAGGCGCTCGCCCGGGAGATGCTTCGCTGGAGCAAGCATGTCGACCTCGCTACGTTCAAGAAGCACCGCCGCGGCCCAAAGACGCCGGTACCGAAGAGGACCAGGTTCCCGGACAAGACTCACGTCTCGACTGCGCGGCTGCTTGCCGAGTCGCGGAAGAAGTCACGTTGAAAGGGCTGCCCCCGACGGCCAGCTCCGCAAATCCTACCTCCTGTCGCAGATCGACGGCGCCA
>JBMOIG010000457.1:0-1614 GCA_049317445.1 Myxococcota bacterium
AGAAGCTGGCGAGGGCGGCCGAGCACACCGATACCGTGCCCGACAGAGCGCTCCCACCGTCCTTGCGCGTGTCCTCGCGGGTACGTACGACTCCACGCAGCCCCCACCGCCCCAGCACGCGGACCAGCCGCTGCACAAGGACGTCCTCCGTTGCGGCAAAGCATACGTCGTGCGGGTTGCCGTTGCGGACGTTCACGTTCCCCTCGGCCACGTACATGCCGAGGATGAAGCCCAAGTCCTCGTCCATCGGGACCACAACCGTGCCGCCGCCGGCCTTGCGCAGCGGTACCAGGCGCAGTGGGTCTGCCTGCTCCGGGAAAGCCACGACCGGCTGCACAGTCGGCAGCAGCGTGCGTCCAGGAACCATATCCTCGGGCGCGATTTCCGCCAGGAGGCCGTCATCCGCGATCGTGATGAAGCTGTGCGACTTGGTCGCCTTCACCACCAGCCCTTCCATGGTCTCGACCCGCATCATCGGCTCGGCCGTGTGGTGACCGATGTACGAGTGCATCGCGTGCAGCACGGGGCGCAGCGTGCCTGGGTCCAGTGCGTTGGTTCGGACACCCGCAACAGGCGAGACCTCTCGAATCGGGCCGTGGTGCCCGCGCCCGTCCGAGTCGACCCAGTACACCGACGAGTCGCCGCTCACGCTCAGGCCGCGGTACGGCAGGTACGCGATGCGCAGGTTCTTGCCGATCGACAGCACGCCGTTGCGGGTCGAGTTGGTGTCGGCGACCGTGTCGCCGCGCGAGACCTTGTCCCCCACCTTCACGAGAGGTTCGCTGTCGAGGAACGCCTTCTTCTCGTTGAGCGGGTAGTTGCTGTACAGCTGGACGTCGTACTTCTTCTTGTCGTCGCCCAGGATCGTGATCTTGTCCTTCGTGACGGCCGCGACCGTTCCGGAGACAGGTGCGTTGTGCGAGAACGACTTGCCCAGCAACTTCTCCCACGTGTCGGTCTTCGGGTCCTCCGACCCGGACACGACCTGCACGAGCGGCGGCTCACGATATTTCAGCGAAATACTTTGCTCCATGTGCCGAGTCGCCATGCCGACGCGGTTGGCCTGGTCGGACGGCAGGAACGGCACTAAGCTGGCCGCCATCGAGAACATCTGCCTCGGGCTCACCAGCACGTAGTCGACGTCGCTCGCCTTGACGGTGGTGGGGTCGCCACCTCCGGGAGGGATGGCCGTGACGGTCTTGCGGGTGGCCGTGACCTTCCCGCCCTTCTCCTCGAACTGGTCCGCGAAGCCGACCGTCGAGTTCGCGAGTTCGGCTGGCGTGCGCGCGACCTTGCGTCCCGACCGAACGTCCCACACGACCGTCGTGGGCTCGACACCGCGCTTCTCGACGCCGAGCGCCAGGTGCAACGAGATGCCGCTGCGACCGCCTTCGGGCGTGTGGGTGGGGTCGAGGAAGCCCAGCGAGCTGGAGTCGATGACCTTCGCGTCCATCGTGATGGCGCGGTCGGTCGAGATGCCGCCCTGGCCGAGCAGGGTGGTGCGCAGGTACGTCCCGACCATGTCGATCGGGTTGAGCTGGGTGGGCTGCTGCGCCAGTGACGTCGACGTGAAGAACGCCTTGACCGGCATGCCAAACACGTCCGGCGAGATGA
>JBMOIG010000458.1:0-1611 GCA_049317445.1 Myxococcota bacterium
GCGGCCCTTGCCGACCTGTTGGGTGAGCGCGATGCGTGGATGGAGACGCACGATCTGGCTTCCCTGCGGCGCGCGCTTGCGTTTCTCCTGTGCGTGCGCGCGGCGAACGTGTTGGCGGTGGCCGGAGGAGACGGAACGGTCCACCACGTCGTCAACGCATTGCTGGCCTTGGGACGCGAGGCGGAAGCGGCGACGGGCGTGCGTCCGCCCCTGCCGAGGCTGCTGATCCTCAACGGCGGCACGCTGAACATCGTGGGGCGCACGGTCGCCATCCACGGTGCCCCGCGAGATACCCTGAGGAACTTCTTGCGCTATTTTCAAGGGGCTCCGCTATCCCGTGTCCCGGCGCGGCGTCTGCCCCTGCTCGAAGTGCGTTGCGGCGTCGCGCCAGAGTCACAGTCGGACGGCGCAGCGGCGCCACGCGTGCCGTCGTGGACGGATCTGCCGCCGCGCTGGGGTTTCGTGTTCGGATCCGAGGCGGCGTTCCACGCGCTGGAGCTCTACGGGCGCTTTGGAGCAGGCTACCTGGGGCTGTCCCGGTTCCTCCTCGAGTTCTTCCGCGGAGCGCTGGTGGGGGGCGAGCTTTGGGACACCGAGGGCTGGAAGCTGGGGCCGTATGCCGACTTGCGCGTCGATGACCAGAACTTCGGCCGGTACTCCGGGGTCGTGGCCTCGACGGTGGACCTGACGCTGGCGATCGGCTCGGTGCGCACCATCCGAAGATCCCTGCATCGGCCCGGATTTGCCGCGCGGGTGGTGGAGGAGACCGACCTCTCGCGGCTAATGCGCGTTGTTCCGGGGCTGATGTCGGAGCGGGCGGTCGCCGGCGTGCGCGACTTTCCCGAGGCGACACGCATGGATCTGTCCGGTCCCTACACGCTGGACGGGGAGTGCTTCAGCGAGCCCGCCGTGTCATCGGCACGTCAGCCTCTGGTCGTCACGGCGAGCACAGAGCGGCTGCACGCGGTGCCAGGAGATTTCACTGCCGACGAGTGGTAGCTGCTGGGGTTGCCAACGCCGTTCGCCGTCTCGAAGCGGCCGATCACGACGCGGTTCCCGCAGTTGCTTCATAGTGGGCTAATCGGTACTCTCATTGGTTCGCCTCAGGCGTGGGTCGGCCGGCAATCGGCACGTCTCGCGACGAGCGGATTTGGGATGACGACGGGGGGCCGGGGTGCCTGCCCGGGGGAACGCGTATGAAGAAGCGGTGGAGCACGTGGCTGGCCGTCGGGGCTGCGATCGTCCTGTGCAGTGCGGCCTGCAGCTCGTCTGGCGGCGAGGACGGCGCGACCGATGCGGCGGCGGATGCTGCTGAGACCTCAGTCGATGTCGCCAGTGACGCCACCCAGACGGCGGATGTGGATGCCCCAGAGGATGTGACTGAGATTACACCAGATTCGGCCATCGATGACACGACTGACGCCGATGGCACCGCCCCAGGAACGGACGTGATCGCCGACACCGACGTGGCGAAGGATTCTGACGTCAGCCCGGATACCGACACGACCAATCCCGATGATTTCGCGGAGTTGCTGGTCAAGATCTTGGGCCCCGGCGGTCGCGAGTCGCTGCAGAGCGAGGGTCAGGCGATGCAGATCGCGGGCGTCGTCT
>JBMOIG010000459.1:0-1610 GCA_049317445.1 Myxococcota bacterium
CACGTCGGCGTCGAGGACCTGCTGAATCCGCTCGAGCAGCGACGCGTTCGCCTGCTGCTTGCTCTTGCGGGCCTCCTCGGCGGCGAGCTTCTCGGTCTCGGTGCCGAGCTCGACCTCGCCCTTGCCCACGGACTGCAGCTTCTTGCCGTCGTACTCGCTGAGGTGGTCGACGAGCAGCTCGTCCACGGGGTCCGTCAGGTACAGGACCTCGTAGCCCTTCGCCAGGAACGCCTCGAGGTGCGGCGACTTCTCCAGCACCGCCCGGGACTCGCCCGTGGCGAAGTAGATCGTGTCCTGCCCGCTCTCGGCCTTGATGCGCTCGACGTACTCCTTGAGCGACGTGAAGCCCGTCGGATCGGCGCTGCTCTGGAACCAGATCAGGTCCTTGAGCTTCTCGACGTTGTCGTGATCCGAGGCGAGGCCCTCCTTCAGGACCTTGCCGAAGGTGTCCCAGAACTTGCGGTAGCGGTCCCGGTCCTCGGTCTTGATCCTCTCGAGGGCGTCCAGGACCTTCTTGACCACGCGCTTCTTGATCTGGAGCACCCGGCGGTCGTTCTGCAGGATCTCGCGCGACACGTTCAGCGAGAGGTCCGGGGAGTCGACCACGCCCTTCACGAAGCGCAGGTAGTCGGGGAGGAGCTCGTCGCAGCGCTCCATGATCAGGACGCGGTTGACGTAGAGCTGCAGCCCGAACTTCTGCTCGCGGTAGTAGAGGTCGAAGGGCGGCCGGCTCGGCACGAAGAGCAGCGCCTGATACTCGAACGTGCCCTCGGCCTTGAGGGTCAGCGTCTCGAAGGGCGCCTCCCAGTCGTGGGCGACGTGCTTGTAGAACTCGGCGTACTCCTCGGCGGTCACCTCGGACTGCGACCGCGTCCAGATGGCCTTCTGCGAGTTGAGCGTGCTCTCGCCCAGCGTGATGGGCCAGGTGACGAAGTCCGAGTACTTCTTCACGACGCGGCGGATCTCGTAGTCCTGCGTGAAGTCGGACAGACCGTTCTCGGCGTCGGCAGTGCGCAGGTGCAGCGTCACCGTCGTGCCGTGGCCCTCGCGCTCGGCGTCCTCGACGGTGAAGGTGCCGTCGCCCGTGCTGCTCCAGCGGGTCGCGGCGTCCTCCCCGGCGCGGCGCGTGACGACGACGACGCGGTCGGCGGCCATGAACGCCGAGTAGAAGCCGACGCCGAACTGCCCGATGAGGGACTCCGTGGCCTGATCGGCGCCCTCCGGGCGGCTCTCTTTCGCCTCTTTCAGCCGGGCGGTGAACTCCCGCGTGCCCGAGCGCGCGATGGTGCCCAGGTTGGCGACGACCTCGGCGCGCGTCATGCCGATGCCGTTGTCGTGCAGCGTCAGCGTGCGGGCGTCCTTGTCGACCTCGAGGCGGATCGCGCCTTCGTTGCCCGTGGCGAGCGCGCTCTTCAGCGCCTCGTCGGTCAGCGTCTCGTAGCGCAACTTGTCGAGGGCGTCGGACGCGTTCGAGATCAGCTCCCGCAGGAAGATCTCCTTGTGGGAGTAAAGCGAGTGGATCATGAGGTCCAGCAGCTCGCGGGCCTCGGACTTGAAAACATGGATCTCTGCGGCGGACATCGGATGCTCCTGTCGTGCGGAACCGGTAT
>JBMOIG010000460.1:0-1609 GCA_049317445.1 Myxococcota bacterium
AACGCGGTGCACGACCCGGCGTACACGGACGCGGCGATCGTGGAGCGCCTGCTCTCGCACACGCTGCACGGCGTGGATCTCGACCCGCGCGCCGTGCAGATCGCCGCGGCCGCCCTGTGGCTGAAGGCGAAGCTTCTGGCCCCCGAGGCGCGGCCCGAGCGCCTGAACCTGGTCGCGGCGAACCTGCGCCTCTCGAGCCTGCCGGACACGGACGCGGCCGTGATCGAGCTGCGCCGCGAGGTCGAGCGCGAGACGGGGATGCCCGGCGCGCTCACGGACACGCTCGTCCACGCCCTGCGCGGCGCAGACCACCTGGGCAGCCTGCTGCGCGTGGACGCCGCCGTGGAGGCGGCCCTGACGGCGCACGAGCAGGCGGCGGGCACGCTGGGGCGGCCCGTGGCCGAGCAAGGCGGTCTGTTCACGGGCTTCAACGCCGAGCGAAAGCGCGTGCGCATCGGTCGGGACACGGCCCGCGCCACGCTGCTGGACAGCCTCGATGGGTTCCTGGCGAAACACACGCATGGCGACGATCTCGGCCTGCGCCTGCGCGGCGAGCAGCTCGCGGCCGGCGTCCGGTTCGTGCGGATTGTGCGCGAAGGCACGTACGACGTGGTGGTGGCGAACCCGCCCTATCAGGGCACGGCGAAGATGGCCGACACGAAGTACGTCAAGCAGGCGTACCCGCTCGGCAAGGCCGACCTGTACGCGGCGTTCCTGCTGCGCGGTCTGGAGCTGGTGAAGCCGGGGGGCGTGTCGGCGATGCTGACGATGCGCAACTGGATGTTCATCAAGCAGTATGCGGGGTTGCGGCAGCACTTGCTGGGGACGTATGGGCTGCGTGCGCTCCATGATTTGTCCTCCGGCGCCTTCGAGGAAATCAGCGCTGCGCAGGTCGTCGTCTCGGTAGTGTCCAGCGTGTTCGCACGCGGCGTACCGATCTCGGATGCACTCGCGCTCAAGGTCTTCGACGACGCGACGGTCACCCAGGTCGGTGAAACGCTGCGCAAGCGCGCCGCGACGCTCTGTCACGAGGGCCGACGCACGTTCGACCCGGCCGCGCTCGAGGTCGTGCCGGAGTGGCCGTTGGTGTATTGGTGGGATGCGGCGTTCCTGGAGCGCTATTCAAACGCGGCGAAACTCAAGTCGGCGATGCAGTCGCGGGTCGGCGTGCGCACGTCGAACAACGGACGCTTCGTCCGTCGAGCATGGGAACCGTCGTTCAAGTCAGTGCTCTTGACGCACTTTGGTCAGCCGCTCCCTAGCATGTTTGAAGTCAATTTCGTACCCCATGTGATGGGAGGTGCGGGTCGCGCGTGGCTGGAAGACGTTGCGGACGTAATCAACTGGCGGAGCAATGGCCTCGAGGTCTGCGTCACGTTGGAACGGGCCTACGGCGCATACCCGCAAGCAGTAGGGTACTACTTTGCGCCACTCGTCGCTCTGCCCAAGATTGGGACGAACTTCCGGGCGAGGTCGCCGCGCTTTCGCAGCATCTTTGACTGCGCCTCTCCTAGTGTCTTCCCATCCGACCTTGCGCCGGTATTGGCGCTGCTGAACGCATCGGCAACGCGGGACTTCGTTCAATGTCTCAATCCGACGGTGAATCTCC
>JBMOIG010000461.1:0-1602 GCA_049317445.1 Myxococcota bacterium
GGCGCGCCCCTCCCCGGCTGCCGCCCGCCCCTCCCCATTGCGCGATGTTTTGGGGCCGTGGGTGATTTCGCTGGCGCAATAGGGCGGGGCTCTCGATTCACCGGCGGCACCGGGTTTAGGGCGTGCCGCCCGGTCGGGAGGTTTCCCCTCCCTATTTCGCCAGCGAAAGCACGGAACGCTTCGGGAACACTTCGGAATGGGGAGGGGAAAGGCGCGGCAGCGCTGGGGAGGGGCGCGCGAAGGTGTCCAGTGCCAAGTCCCGACACCGCCGACTCACGACTTCGGCCACCTGGTGCGGGGCGCGTTCCGGATCGCTGAGGAGGACCGGCGGAGTTTCTGGGACTGCCATGGCCCGCTCGACTACGCATGGCTGATGCGCGGCGACGAGATGCTCGACTGGTTCCGCGCGCACTGAGGCCGCGGCAACTCGATCCGGTCCGCGACATCGCCGACGCCGTCGCCCCCCGACCCTATCGCGCAGGCCCTTGCAGGCGCCCGTCTCACCGCCGACTCTCCTTGCAGGCCCCAGACGAACCCGCTAACGTTCGGGGATGCGAGCCCATCGCGCGGCGAAGGCCATGCCAATCATCTCGAACTTCTTTGGTATTCTGGTGCGCATGCGCCACGGTGATCACGCGCCGCCGCACGTTCATGTCGAGTACCAAGGGCACCGCGCGCTGGTCGAGCTCGCCGGCGGGACCGTCAAAACCGGCTCCTTGCCAGGCAAGGTCGCCGCGCTCGTCCGCGACTGGTGTGCCGAACATCGTGAAGAACTGCTCGCGGACTGGGCACTTGCGCAGACCTACGAGCCGCTGCAGTTGATCCCCGGCGCCGACCGCGATTGAGGAGCCTCCATGCCCACGACACCCGCGCTGCTCGACATCCTCTCGGTTCAGACCATGGCAAACGGGCGGCTGTACCTGCGGTTTTCCGACGAGACCGCTGGCGAGTTCGATGCTGCGTGGCTGGCCGGCAAGTCTGGGGCCTTGCTTGAGCCGCTGCGCTCGCCGGCGTACTTTGCCCGCGCGTTTGTCGATGGCGGGGGCCTGTGCTGGCCCAATGGCCTCGAGTTGTCGCCCGAGACCGTCCAGAGTTGGCTACGGGACCACGACATGGTGACCGACACACATCGGGCGGCGTGACGGCTTCGGCAGCGACAAACCGCGAACACCCAAGACGGGTTGCGCTACGCAGCCACTTGCAACCAAGCCGGCTGCGAGCTCGGCGGCGGCTTACTTCCCCCCGCCGGCCTCGCGCTCAAGTGGCAGGACGGGCAGCACGAGGCCACAGGTGCGGGCAAGCGCCTCCGCCACCTGCGCAATGCCGTCGCGCGCTGCGGTCACGTCCTCCGGTGACGCCGTGACTCCCTCGCCATATCTGGGTGCGGGGCCGCCAGCCCGAAGGCGGCAACGTCCTCGGCGGCCTTGCCGACCAGGCGTTCGGCCTCAGACGTTGCGTCAGGCAGCCCGTTCCTGGACGACGACTCCCTCGCGCGCGACGGTGCCTGCGAGCGTCCAAGGCACGGCCGACCTGCGTTCGTAGTCCGACTTGCGCAGCACCACGAGGTCCACCGCAAGCTTGTGCGCGCCCAGGGCCATGTAG
>JBMOIG010000462.1:0-1596 GCA_049317445.1 Myxococcota bacterium
CGGCGTAGTCGCCGTCGGCCACCGGACCGCCGCCGGTACTGACCAGCGCGCCCTCGACGGTCGTCTTGGACGGCACGGCAGCCAGCGCGGTCGTGCTGGCCCAGGCCATCGCCACAATCAGAAGTGAGCTCAGCCACTTGGTTCCGCTAGACATCGGTCCTCCCCTCTCTGCCATCCGAACGGCCTGCCGTCCTGAACCCCGGTGCATCCGGGTCGTGGCGGCCCCACTTGATTCCACGTCTTCGACAGCGCCGAACTTGACCGTGCCATCGACACCCTCGCAACCGAAGAGAATGCCGAGATCCGGGACAGGCGGTCAATGCGGAAGATCGTGAACGGGGCAGGACCCACGCAGAGAAGAGGCGCTGTTGGCCGCCTCCCGCTTCGTGGAATTCGGGTGTCGATTGGGCTTGCCGACACCGTCCAGGTCGAGGCGCGCGCGCAACCGCTTCAACACCCGGCACCTTGCGTCGCCGAGTCCAGCCATTATGAATGATTGTGAACGCCTCGTCGGTGCAGTTCTCTATGCGCCAAGAGCCGATCGCGAAGGTCGCTCAACCGAAACTCGCCGGGAACTCACGGAGCGGAGATCAGTTGTTGGCGATGTTGCCGGTGACCGTGTCGAGGTCGTCCACGTACTGCAAACCACTGGGGAGGATCAGCGAGTTGTTGTAGAACGCGAGGCTGTTGGTCCGATAGCCGGAGTCGACGTCGGAACCTGCGATGATGATGACGGTGCTCGTCCGGCCCGCCGGGATGCTGAGGCCCACTGCATAGGTCGAATTCGACCCGTGGTTGCCCGGGGATTGCCAGTTGTTCGCGCCGTTGAGCGACACGCTGGCGTACTCGCTCCAGTCCGTACGGCCGGTGGCGTAGAAGTACGGCGTCCAGGTGATCGCGCTGGCGGTCGTGTTCTTGATGCGGAAGAGAACGCCCGTGTGCCAAGAGTTGGTGCTCGAGTAGTTGTACCAAACGTTCGACGCAACCATCGCGTTGTTGCCAAACCACATCTTCTTGTTGAACAGCGTGCGCATCATTTCGACGTCCCAGTTCATCTGGTAGGCGCGTCCGGAACCGTCGCCCCACGTCGAAGGAGCCACACCGCCGTACATGTTGGCGTCGTTGCCGTTGATCCAGCCGTAGGCTTGGTCATACGAACTCCAGAAATTCCAGCGCATGACCCGCGTGCTCGGGACGTTCTTGGCGACTTCGGCGGCGATCTGGGCAGCGAGTGCCGTGTTGGTGATCGTACCGGTCACAATCAGGTCTCCCGTGACCTGGATCTTCTTGGACGAAAGCGTCTGCAGGTCGATCGACCAACTGCCGATCGCGCCATCGGTGGTGTTGTTGAGGTAGTCGCTGTCGACGACCTTCAAGTACCACTTGCCCTTGGGATTCTTGCCGAGCCAAGTGTTCAGGTCGCCCGACACGGTCTTGGTCAGGGTGGGGTAGGTGGTCTTCAGCACGGTGCCTGAGCCACTCTTGGAGTGCAGCACGTACTCGGTGCCAGCCGGGTCGATCAGCGACACGACCAAGAAATTGATCTTGGAGTTGGTGAGGTTGACCGAGATGCCGATCTTCTGCGCCAGACCGATG
>JBMOIG010000463.1:0-1580 GCA_049317445.1 Myxococcota bacterium
GCTTCCGGTGAAGCGGCAGCGTCTGGTCGAACAACAACTGCGGGGACTTGCAGATGCCAGGTCGGCTTGCACTCTTTGGTTTCGTGGCTGCGAGTGTGTTCGCGTGCTCCGGCCCACGCGACGACCAAACCGCCGCCCCTGTCCCGGACGTTGCGGCGCCGGTTGACGCGGACTCCGACCTCACTGTGCCGGGAGACAACGCTGAACTGTACGACGCCGTCGAAACCGATGTGCCGGCACCGACAGATTTGGAGGACGCCCCCGAAGACTCGCAACTCTTCGAATTGTTGGATATGCCGGGGCCGGACGCCCCAGACATGGCTGAGACGGCGGAAATCCTCGACGCCGACGTGGCGCCGGACGTGCCGTCAGACGCCGGGCTCGACGCGACCGACACCGCACCCCAAGGTGTCGTGTCGCCTGCGCCGACGTGGACAGCCGCGTTCGGCTGCGCGTACCCCGTTCCTTGGATTCCGCTTGCGTGCGAGGGCAAGACTTGCCCGACCGGCACTGTGTGCATGGGCACCCACGCTCTGTGTCTGCCCGACTCGCCCCAGTTGCTGCCGGCGCCGATCGGCAACGCCTACTCGCCAGCGCTCGCTACCCGGGCCGATGGCGCGTGGGCCGTTGCCAACTCGACCGGCGTGTGGCCCAAGGGCAGTCTGTATTTGCAGGTGTTTCCCGGCGGCGACCTCGCAGGCATGCCCCCCGTGTTGTTGAGCGGTGGCTTGCCGGGCCATCACTTTGGCTCGGCGGTCACGCGGCTGGCAGACGGCTCGTGGCTCGTCGCGTGGCGAATGCAGGACGAGGCCACGCAGACCGTCGCCTACTTCTCGCGCCGCGTGGCGGCGGACGGTTCGGCGGTGTTGGGCGAGCCGCGGCAGCTCAACACGACCCTTCTGGGTCTAGGCGAGAGCAGTGGTCCCTCCAACATCGTGGCTCCCGTGCTCGTCCGGATGCGGGATGACGGGGTGCTTGCCGCGTGGGCGGGCGGGGCAAAGGGGCAGGGCATCAAGCTTGGCATCTACCTTCGGCGGTACAACGGCGACGGCGAGACCCCGTCGGGCGAACTCGACACCGGCACGGTCCTCCAAGGCCAGAGGGTCATGTCGCCCGCCATCGCGCCGCTCGCTCTCGGCAGAGCCGCGCTCGCGTGGGAGATGTGGCCAGATGGCAAGCAGGGCGATCCGTTTGTGCAGGGGCGGGTGTTCGAGACTACTGGCGAGCCATCCGGCGCGGCGTTCGCGCTGAGCCCGAAGGTCAAGATCTACGAGGCGCTGCCCGGCCTTGCGGCCTTCGACGACGACTCGCTGCTCGTGACGTGGAAGTCGGGCTCGGTCAAGGAAAAGACCGATGCCGTGAAGGTCTTCGCCCGCCGCGTGGCCGCGGGGTCCCCGCCTGGCAGCTTCGGCACGACGCACCTTCTGGACCAGGACGGAACGGGGCAGTACCCGGGGCAGGCGCCAGTTGCCGTCGCCCACGACGGTCGTGTCATCGTGGCCTGGCACAACGCCACTCAGCCGAAGCACGCAGTGCGCCTGAACCGCTATTACCCCGCCGACGATGCGTTCGATTGCGCG
>JBMOIG010000464.1:0-1574 GCA_049317445.1 Myxococcota bacterium
GATCAGCACGTTGTACACACCGGTCGCAGCGGTCGCCAGCGTCAGGTCGCCCGCGTGACCGAGGTTGGTCACGGACACGTCCATCTCCAGCGTGATGGTGCCCGCGCCCTTGTTGATGATCACGATCTGGAACCCGGTGCCCGCGCCCGCGCCGGGGAGCGCCGCGACGATGGCGGCGGCGGTCGGCGTGGTCTTGACACGCCCGCCCACGTCGATCACGGCGGCGGTCAGCACGCCCTTGACGAAGTCGGCGGCGGCGATGACCGAGGCATCGTCGGCCAGCGCGGCTTTCGAGGTGACCGCCAGTGCGGACTTCGGGATCGCGCCACCCGCCACGACCTTCTGCACGAACGTCGCGTCCATCGAGTCGGCCTTGCAGGCCGCCAGGACGTCCACGTCCGCGAAGTCGAGCGAGTCGGCGGCCAGCAGCTTCTTGAAGACTGCGAGCGTGACGGAGTCGGCCACCCACTTGGCGATCTGGTCCGCCACGTTGATGGCGTCGGCCGCCAGAGCGGCCTTCAGGTTGGCGGCCGTCAAGCCACCGGCCTTCAGGCGGTCGCCATCGATCACGCCAGCCGCGGCCAGCGCGTCGAACGCGCCTTCCGAAGCGGCCTGCGCGATCGTACCGACCTGCACGAACTCGAGCGCGTTGGTGCCGAGAACGGCAGGGACGACCGACACGCGGAACGCCGACTTGCCGTAGCTGGTGCCGGCCTTGACCCACACGCTGTCGCCCGACTGGACCTCGGAGGTCTCGTTGAGATCGGTCGAGCGAGTCAACGGGGCGGTGCCCACCACGGTGCCCAGCACGTAGATGCCGTTCTCTTCCTTGTTGGTCTGCTGCCAGACCAACAGGCGCTTGCCCGCCGTCAGGACGACGCCGTCCTGCGTGACGACGGCCGCGGCCAGGTCGGCGATGTTGCCGTCCGAAGCTGCGTCGCACGCGTCCCAGCCGGCGTTGACGGCGGTCTCGAGCAGCAGGAAGGCCGCGTCGACGTCGGCGTAGATCTCGTCGAGCGCCAGACCGAGCGAGCCGGTGCGGTACTCCATGCCGGAGGGCCGGCGCTCTGCCTTGAAGGACTTGGACGTCAGAATCTTGGCGGGCATGGTCTTGCTCCTATGTCAGTGGCCACCGGCCATCGGCTACGCGATGATCTTCAGCTTGATGCGGTTGGTAGGGTAGAACGGGACAGTCGAAACTTCGGCTTCGATCTCATCGGGGGAGGTCGCGCTGACGGTCAGGCTGTCGACCGACACCTCGGCCATATCCGTACCGGCCGACTGGTCGGCCGCGCCGTTGAGCACGAACGACAGCTCCTCGAGCAGCTTGCGCGTGATGTTGCGGTTGCCGGTGTACGGGCGCATGTGCGCGCGGAAGCGCTTGGCCACGCGGTCGAGCGACTTCGTGACCGAGTACTCACGCGTCTTGAGCGAGGTCGTGTCGGTCGTGAGTTGGTGACGCGTGATGACGGGTCCGCCTTCCGAGTCCTGCACGACCCACCAGATGCCACCGCCGGCCGCCTGGTCCATCTGCTTGTCGGTGAAGCGGTCGTTCGACCCGACCGGGCGGGTGA
>JBMOIG010000465.1:0-1568 GCA_049317445.1 Myxococcota bacterium
AGTCGTACCTCATGCTCGACAACGACGGCATCGCGCTGGGGGTGTGGACGGGCGTGAAGAACGACTGGTCGTACGGACCGGTCCGCCTTGCCCTCGAAGCGTGGATCGATAGCAACGTCGACATCAGCCTGATGCCGCCGCACTTCCGCGGCGACGCGACGTTTCAGGCGGCGATTGCGCTGTCCGCGTTCGGCGTCGGGCTGGGACTTTCGGCGCATGCCGACCTCGCGGTCGACGTATACGACCCGTTCCAGATCCACGGTTCGATGCAGGTCGCCGCCAAGTTGCCGTGGCCGCTCGGCAAGTGGAAGAAGAGCCTTGCGGTCAAGTGGACCAAGCCCAAGGCTGCGGCACAGGCGGGGGCCCAGGCCGTGGCGGTCTCGGGGGACTGGCCACCGCTGGCGCAACCGCTCAAGGAGGTCGCGGTCGGCCACCGCAAGACCCACGCGACGTGGCCGCTGCCCCGCACGGCCGTTAGCGGCGAAACGCCGCTGCTCGTGCCGCAACTTGGTGATCCAGATGGCTATCTGCTGACCGACCTTCCCGATGACGCTGCGCTCCTGGACCAGGGACCGGCGGCCGACTGGCCCGTGGTGCCGCTCGATTCCCGGATCGAGCTGTCCTTCGCGCGACCGGTTGGCGATCCGAGCCAGATCGGCGCCGCTTTGGGCGGGGTGGTCGGCACCGTCAGCGAGCGGATCGGCGATCCGAACGGCCAGGGTCCCGTCGAGGTCTCCTACAGCGTCCAGAGCGCGGCGCTGGAAGCCTGGGACGGTGGAGCATGGGCGCCGGTCGCCGTCACCTCCACGCCCGCACTCCCCGGTGCCTGGGCACCTGTCGAGAGCTCAGCCAAGGGCGCGGACGGTAAGTCGAAAAGCACGCCTAGCCAGACCAGACTGTGGCTGTTCGCGGACAGCCCGCTCGAGGCCGTGGAAGGCGTGCTCGAGGGCAAGGCCGCAACGGGCCAGGGAAGTGGCGGTGATGGTGCGACCGATCCTGACGACCCGCTCGCGTTCCTGACCTCGCCGACCTACCCGACCTGGCAGCGGGCCACGGGTGACGATCAGGCCGACGGAGCCAAGCCAGGCATGGGCGCGGCCTCGGCATGGCCGTTTCACGATCTGTTCACGCAAGTGCAGCTTCCCAATCGACCGCGACGCGTCGCCCGCACCCCTGCCGGCCGCATGGTCGCGACACTGCCCGGCCCGTTCGGCGGCGCGCAGGCGCAACCGGGCCTCGTCTGGTTTGCACCGGCCAGTCCGTTGTCCGACGCGCCGATCTCGGAGTGGTCGGATCCCGCAACCGGTCTGAAGATCACGTGGAACGGCCACGACGGCCAGCCCATCCACCTGACGACGCCTGCGCCGGGTGGCGCGACGACCAAGGACGCCGTACTGGGCAAGCTGCTGCCGCCGGGTCGGTCGGCGCTGTGCTTCCCGCGCGTCGGCGTCACCGAGCCTTGGCATGTCGTCGTCACTTTGCCGCCGGGGCCGAACGCCGGAGTCAAGCTGCTGCCGGCCGGCGGTTCGAGCGGGCGCCGAGGATGCGTCAGGTGGACGTCGAGGCGC
>JBMOIG010000466.1:0-1567 GCA_049317445.1 Myxococcota bacterium
GGCGGGGCCGCCCTCACACCTGGTCTTCCCAAGGCGCAGCATCAAGGGCGGCCAGTTCGACCCCGAGCACGACCAGATCATCCAGCCCCGCAAGGCCCTGGCGCGGGCGCTCGCTGGCGCCGGCATCGACAAGCACATCCGGTTCCACGACTTGCGGCACACCTACGGGACCTTGCTCGTCCAGGCCGGCGTCGACGTGCGCACGGTGCAGGAGCTGCTCGGGCACTCGACGATGCGCATGACCCAGCGGTACGTCCATCTCGCCGCCGAGCCGGGGGAGGCCGTGAAGGGGTTCACGCTGGGCGGCAAGACCAAGAAACCGACCGGCGAAGACTGAAGTCCGCGACAACAGGGCGACAATTCCGCGTGTCGTGGCCCGTCGCGCTGCGCCACAAACGAAAACGGCGCGAGTCGATGAAACCCGCGCCGTTGCTCGTTTTCGTGGTGCCCAGACCCGGAGTTGAACCAGGGACACGGGGATTTTCAGCCCTCCGTGCAAGTGGTCCCAAGTGTATGAAATCACAGAGGAATCGTCATTCTCGGAAACGCCGTGCCCAGCCGGTGCCCACAGAATCGGCGCGCCTCCGCATCTTCTGAACGCGGCGGCGGCCGTGTCCGCGCTGCTCGGACTGGTCGCCGACATCGTCCCCATCACGGACAACGAACGCCGCCTGCGGGCCACCCTCGATGCTGTGGCGGCGGCCGTGCGTGCCGCCGGCGGATGAGCCGAGCGCCGCGGGGTCGCTCGCGCGACGAGGTCGTATGGGGCCGGCAGCGTGGTCACGTCGTAATGATAGGCGGCGGTCGCGGGCGTTGCAGGAAATCTGACGGGGCGACCGGGTCGGTCGGATCCGCTGCATGCTGCACGGTGCGACAATGCCCAAAGGCTGGGAAGCTGGCCGTGGCGCTGCCGTGGGCATAGGGCCGGCGCGGGCGTAAGGCCGGCGGGGCCCGAGGGGACCCGCACGGCGAGTCATAACGTGTTCGGCTCCTTCGCCGTGGCCATCGGCCTGCCACGCGTCAGGGCGTCCGTGATGCGCGCAGTTCCAGCATTCGAACTCCCGACAAGATCGGCTGGCCGCCAGCTCGCCAGGAGAAGGTCCACGACGGTCGCCACCACCACCTGCGAATGCCCCGTCAACCGGGGCAGCGATCAGATGCAGCGGGGCGCCGCAGTCGAGGTGCGAGACCATCTCGACGCTGCTGGCGATCCGCCGCCCGAGCTGCGGAAGTGGTTCGCAACTCGTGCGCTCAGGTCCCGTCGCCGCAGTCCGTCTCGTCCGCGCCCACTGGGCACAGCCCGGCCGTACCATCAGCCTCCAACTCATCGCAGGTGCCGTCGCCCTCGCGGGCGTCGGGGCACCCATTGCGATTGTCGTCCTGCAGGCAGACCGCAGCCCGGCCCAGCGAGGGGCAGGCGACCGCGCCGGTGCTCTCCAGCCCTGCGCACCCGATCTGGGGGTGGCAGTCCGACGGTTCGTTTGGCGTGAAGGTCATGACGACCTGGTTGTCGCGGTTGCTCTTCAGCAGGGCACTAAGCATATGGCAGCCCGAGACTAGAACGTCG
>JBMOIG010000467.1:0-1562 GCA_049317445.1 Myxococcota bacterium
TGCGTGACCTCGGCTACAGCGTGACCTGGCGCGTCGTTGACGGCGCGCATTTCGGGCCACAGCACCGCGAGCGCATCATCATCGTCGGCTTCCGGCGCGACCTCGGCGTCGACTTCAACTTTGATGTGATGCCGCTGCCGCCGAAGGGCGCGCACACCATGCGCGAGGTCCTGCACCGGACGGACGGCAGGGAACCGCGGCTCGAACAGGACGGCGACAAGTTCTTTGACCACGCGAACAACTGCGTCAATCCGAAGTACACCCTCTCCGAACACCTGTGGACCTACCTGCAGAATTACGCGAAGAAGCACCAAGCCAAGGGCAACGGCTTTGGCTTCGGGATGGTGGGACCAGACAGCGTTTCGCGGACCCTGTCGGCGCGGTACTACAAGGACGGCTCGGAAAGTCTCGTGTCACAGGGCGCAGGTGCCGTTCCGCGGCGGCTCACTCCGCGGGAGTGCGCGCGCTTGCAGGGCTTCCCGGACACCTTCCGCATTCCGGTGTCCGACACCCGCGCATACAAGCAGTTTGGCAACTCCGTGGTCGTTCACGTGATTCGCCACGTGGCAGGGTTGATGGCTCCGCACCTGAGCCAGGCGATCCTCGCCCAAGAATCGCAGCAACGTGATGACTGACGTCGTCGACCGCCCGACGCGCAGCCGCATGATGGCGAACATCCATGCGGAGGGCTCGCGGCCGGAACGCGTCATCGCGGAGCTGCTTGGCAAGATGGGCGTCACGTTCACGACGCAGGACAAGACCCTGCCCGGCAAACCCGACTTCGTGCTGTCGGACCACCACGCGGTCATTCACGTGCACGGCTGCTTCTGGCACCAGCACGGGTGTCGCTACTCGCCGATGCCATCCAGTAACACGGGATTCTGGAAGACGAAGCTGGAAGCCAACCGCGCCCGGGACGAAGCGACGGCTCTCGCGCTGATTCACGCGCGTTGGCGGGTGCTGACGGTGTGGGAGTGCGCGTTGCGCGGCAAGGGGCGATGGTCGGAAGACGACATCGTCGCGATTCTGGCGGGCTGGCTTGCGGGCGGCGACGTGGGTGACGAGATTTGCGGGAGGGCCTGACGATGGCACTGGCAGACCTGGCATCTTGGCTGGTCGAGAACAGCAAACCCGGCGTCGAGTGGTACGCCAAACGGCTCGCCGGCAACGACACGCTTGCCACGGGCGCCCACCAGGCCGGGCCTTACGTGCCGAAAGAGTTTCTGTTCAAGCTGTTCCCGCAGCTCAATCGCCCCGAGGTCGAGAACCCGCGCGTCGAATTTCTGCTGTACCTCGAGAGTCACGACCAGCAGCGCGACGTTCAGGCCATCTGGTACAACAACAAGCTGCGCGGCGGGACGCGCAACGAGGCGCGCCTGACCAACTTCGGCGGCCAAACCTCGCCACTGCTGGACCCCGAAAGCACGGGTGCGATTGCTGTTTTTGCCTTCCACCCCGCGCCGCCCGAACGCGTCAGCTCGTGCCGCGTTTGGGTGTGCACGACGGCGGCCGAAGAGGACCTCGTCGAGGACCACATCGGCCCGGTCGAACCGGGGCGTCTG
>JBMOIG010000468.1:0-1558 GCA_049317445.1 Myxococcota bacterium
CGGCGTGGGGAATTCTAATTGTCGTCGAGAGGGAAGAATACTTGACGTCGGCCAGCCAGGCGGTCAACTGCTGCAACAGCGCCCGACGCAGGAGCCGACTGGCGGCGTCATCTGCCAGTGCCTTGCCAAACCGCGTACGGTGCTGCGGTCGAGCCAACAGCTGGCCCAGTTGCTCCAGCAAGTCGAGATCCCCGCGCGGTGCGCCCCACAGCGCTTCTCCAACCTCGGCTACGAGGCCGGCCAAGTCCACGCACTGCAAGCCAAGCTGCGGCCCCTGCGCCACGCCTGCAAGCAAGTTCCAGCGGGCCCCGTCGGCGGTTGCAAATACCATCATGGACTTCTGGGGCAATGTAGTGGTCATGAGTACGAGCTCCGCTCCGGGGGATTTGGGCTCTGGTCCTATGCCACGGCAACGAAAGCGTGTCACTGCTTCGGCTCGATTGCATGATGGGAAGCGACGTGGGGTGTCGCATACCCGAATCAGCAGGCACTCCCCCATCCTTTCGGTCCACCATCGCATCGAGTAGGCTCGCGGCGCTCAGATTCCCGACGTGAGGAGGCTTGCATGGCGCGTCCGCTGCTGTTCATCGGCGACATTCACCTGGGGCGCCGCCCTGTGGGACTCGATGCGCCACTTGTCGAAGCTGGCCTGAATGCGCGCGACTTGTCCGCTGCGGCCGGTTGGCGTCTCGCCGTTCAGCACGCCATCGACCAGCAGGTACGCGCGGTCTTGCTCGCCGGTGATGTCGTCGACCACGAGAAGGACCGCTTCGAGGCGTACGGCCAGCTCGAACGCGGCGTGCGCGACCTGCGGCAGGCGGGGATCCCGGTGATCGCAGTGGCCGGCAACCACGATGGCCTGGTGTTGCCCCGGCTGGTGCGCGCTATCGAGGGGGTGACGCTGCTGGGGGGCAACGGCGCCTGGACCCGGCACGCGCTCGAGGATGACGGACCGCTCGTCGATGTCGTCGGCTGGTCGTTTCCGCAGCGGGTGGTTCGCGAAGACCCTTGGCGCATCCGAGCTTGGGGCAGGTGATTGCCGAAAGACGGTCGGGCGCACGACTGCTGGGGCTGGTGCATGGCGACCTCGACGTTCGGACGTCGCAGTACGCACCGCTCGACCGACGCAGGTTGCTCGACGCCAAGGTAGATGCCTGGCTCCTCGGTCACGTTCACCAGCCCAGCGCGCTCGACCAGGGCGAACGGCCGGTGGGGTATCTGGGCTCGCTGGTCGGCCTTGATGCCGGCGAGTGCGGTGCGCGCGGACCGTGGGAGGTCTCTGTCGATGACACCGTGCGCTGCCGTCAGGTGCCTCTTGCGCCGGTGCGATGGCAGCGGCGACCTTCGCGGCATTTCCCGCCGAGTACACGGCATCATCCATGTTGAAATTTCGTTTCGACGACTTTCTGATCGTCAATGAACGAGGCGGCAACAGCAACGCCCGGGAGGAGTTGGAGAACAACCAGCGCACCCAAGTCGCGTTTGTGAAAAGCCACGTTGTGCTAGAGGAAGCCTCGAAATCCGACCCGCGGGTTCTGCCCGCCTGGAGGCTGTCCAA
>JBMOIG010000469.1:0-1558 GCA_049317445.1 Myxococcota bacterium
TGCCGCCATAGTCGTCGGTGCGCTGGTTGGCGGAATCGACGAGGAACTGGTGCGGCAGGTACCCGAACGCGCCGTGCAGCTCGACGCCGTCGAAGCCCGCAGCCTTGGCGTTCTGCGCGGCACGCTCGTAGTCGGCGATGGTCGCCCGAACCTCCTCGGTGGTCAGCGCGCGCGGCACCTCGTAGTCTTGGAGGCCCGTAGGCGTGTAGACCTGCTGTCCTTGAATGCCGATCGCCGACGGGGCGACGGGGATCTGACCGCCGCGGACCGTGGAGTGGCCGACACGGCCTGTGTGCCAGAGCTGCATGACGATCGTGCCGCCGGCGGCATGAACCGCGCTGGTGACCTTCTTCCACGCGGCGACCCGCTCAGCGCTCCAGATGCCCGGCGTCATCGGCGAGCCTTGGGCCTCCGCGGAGATGTTGGTCGCCTCGGTGATGACCAAGCCCGCGGTCGCGCGCTGCACGTAGTACTTCACCGTGAGATCGCCGACGATCCCGTCCGCATCGGCGCGACTGCGCGTCATCGGCGCGAGGACGACGCGGTTGGGGAGGTGCAATTTTCCGAGATGGGTGGGGGTCAGAAGGTTCATAGGCGTCCTCGTAGCAGGCAGTGGGTTTGGGTCCATCCCCTCCTAGCCCTGCGCGCCTTTGGGACAAGTGTGCGAGCAGAGGATAGTCTGTCCCAGATATGGGCCACTTTGATCTCAACGCTGCAAAGGTGCTGGTGCACGTCGCGCAGGCAGGCAGCTTCCGAAACGCCGCACGCGCGCTGGCGATGCCGCGCACCACGGTCAGCCGCAAAGTTGCCGAGTTGGAGGAGCAGCTTGGCGCTCAGCTGCTGCATCGCACCACCCGCACGCTCGCGCTGACCGACGCGGGAGCCGCTTTCGTCGAAGAAGCCGAGCGCGCCATCGCGCACCTCGAGGCCGCCGAAGCGGCGGTCACCGAACTGCAGCGCACGCCTCGCGGGACCGTGCGGGTGACGACCACCGTCCCCATCGGGGAGCTGATCCTCGCGCCCATCGTCACTGATTTTCTGGACGCGTACCCGGACATCGACGTGATGCTCCACCTCAGCGACCGACCGGTAGACCTCGTAGCGGAGCGCTTTGACGTCGCGATTCGCACCGGCGCGCTGCTGGACTCCTCGCTCGTCGCCACGCGGATCGGCAGCTCGGCCTACCGCGTCGTGGCGAGCCCCGCGTACCTGGAGCGCCACGGCACGCCCGCGCGACCGTCCGACCTCTCGTCCCATCCTTGCCTGCGCTTCGCCAAGTTAGGGACCACCGTTCGAACCACCTGGCCGTTTGGAAAAGGCGCGCGCGCCACCGAGGTCCCGGTCACCGGTCGCCTCGTCAGCGACGACTTCATCGTGCTGCGCACGGCGGCGGAGCGCGGCCTTGGGATCACGCGCATCCCGGGCATCGTCGCGCAGGAGGCGCTTCAAGCAGGACGACTGGTCGGCATGCTGGAGTCCTACGCGTCCCCGCCTACGCCGCTGCACCTGATCCATCTCGGAGGACGCCACCTGCCGCCCCGAACAAGGGCTTTTCTCG
>JBMOIG010000470.1:0-1556 GCA_049317445.1 Myxococcota bacterium
CGCGGCGTCCTCGGTCCACTTGGTGGGGTCGAGGCCGAAGTGAGGGTCTCGCCCGAACGGGTCCGGGTTGCTGCACTCGAACGCCGTCGCGTCGGAGGCGCCGATGATGCCCTGCTGGGCGAGCCATCGGCCGAGCCCACGCTGCTGCTCGTACGCCACCCGGTGCTGCCGCCGCCGCCGCTCCACGGCCTCCACGAAGGCATCGTCCGTGACGTACTCGGCCTTGTGGCTGGTCGGAGGATAGCTGGTCCCCCAGGCGTTGGTGAAGCGGTACTGCCCGGGGTTCTCGGCCACGAAGCGGAGCCGACCGAGCGTCATGGAGGTACTGTCGATGCTCAGGCCATGGAAGTCCCGACCGAGCTGGTAGTCGTCCTGCGTGTCGACGCCCCTGAGCGCCGCCAGGTCCGGCCGCTCGGCCGGACAGAACGCTTCCGCCCGCGCCGGCTGGACGCTGTAGCGGCCGTGCTCGTCGCCGTCGCCGATCACGCCATCCCGTTGCAGCTCACGGATGGATCGCTGCCTCGTTCGGCCGTCGTGGTCGATGTCAAGACGCGACAGCGAGGGCGGTCGGCCCCGAAGGATCGTGAACCAGTACAGCCGCGCAATCTCGTGTTCCTTGATCATGTGTCGTCCGGCAGCTCGCCGGCCTCCCGATTCTCGACGGCCCGGTGGAGCCGCTCGACTTCGTTCAGCACGGCGCGCATCTTCACGACCCGCGCAGCGTGCTCGTCGCGCGCCCTCTCGAACGCCCCCACGCCGTCCCGGAGCGCGTAGTAGTCGCGAGCGTGCGGCGCCGTCTCGTGGATCGCCTCGATGGCGGCGCCGATCTTCCGCGCGGCCGTGTGGAGGCACTCCGCCAGCTGCTCGCCGGACGTGCCGTTGAGGTGCACGAGCGGCGCCATGATGGTCTTCATCAGTACGCCTCCGTGTCGCCCGCGGCGATCTTGCAGCACAGGTCGTACGCCTCGCCGAACGGCTTGACGTCGGACGGCCCCATGCCGGCCAGGTCGTGCATCTTGCTCAGGAAGAGCCGCACGATGGGGTGCTGGTTCTTCCATTCGGTGCCGAAGCGCCCCGCGAGGCGCCGGCGCTCCGGCTCCGTCATGTCGCCGTGCCGTGCCTGATCGAACGCCGCCGACCTGAGCCGATCCTCCGTGCAGATGCAGTCCATCACGCGAGAGAAGCTGTAGGCGCAGCCCGACAGGTTGCAGGCGTCCTGCACGTCGAACGCTTGCTGGGCCGCCAGTTGAATCGTCAGCACCATGGTTCCTCCTACCCGTTCGTTTTCACGGACTCGACACTCGTGAACGTTTCGCTGCCGTACAGCGTCCCGTGGGACGTCAGGGCGGCTCGGATCTCGGCGCCGTTCGGGCCGTCGAGGTCCACGTCGCGGATCTTCAGCCACAGCACCCACTGTCGCGTGGCGCGCTTCGTCACGACGTACTCGTCGATGCGCTGGTTGGTCAGCCGCACGACCGTGCAGCCGACCTGATCGGCCGCACGCTTCGTCGTCAGCACCTTCTTGATGCGGTACGTCAGCAGGCTCGTGGCCGTCA
>JBMOIG010000471.1:0-1551 GCA_049317445.1 Myxococcota bacterium
TCCGTGTCGTCGAAGTCCACCGGGACCACTTGCCCGTGCGGACCCCGCACTTGCCACACGACACACGGCCGCCGCCGCACCACAGCCGTGGGCAGGCCCAGGTGAATCAGGACCTTGCGCACGATCGGACCGGGCGGGATCGCCGCGATCGATAGTTGGACGTGAAAGCGCTGCTGTCGGACGCGATCCGGGGCGACTGGTCCGACCGCGGACGGCGACTCGCCGCACACCTGATGCGACAGAGCGATCTCAGCGCAACGCGTGACCCGAACCGACAACGGCCGCTACCGGGCGGAGGACCAGAAACCGCTTCCACTATGTCGCATCTTTGCTACAGTAGGTCGGGGGGCGTGATGGGCACCATCTTTGAGATCGGTCAGTTCTGGTTCATCTGCCGAGCAAACGAACGCGCTACTGAGCCGGCGCACGTCCATGTGAAGTTCGCTCGGACCCGCGAGGCGCGCATTGACCTGCTATCGGACGCGTGGATGGACCCGCAACCGCCCAACGCAGCGAAGGCGATGCGGCTCTACCACGAGCACAAGGAGCAGTGCGTGACCGCCTGGAACGAGAATCACCCTGACCGGCGAATCGGCTAACGAAAGAGGAGTTGTCATGGTTGCCGTCTTTCCGAGTGTGTCGTTCCCCGGTGCCGATCAGTTCGTCGTCGAGGCCGCTTGGTCGCAGCGCGGGCTGCGCGTCCGCTTCGCCGATGGCTGCGTATGCCAAGCGCCGGCGGCAGACTTCCGCGACAAGAGCCCGAATCCGCCGACTCGCTTGGTCATCGATCCCGCCGATCCGCATGGCCTGTGGGTGCATTTTGGCCGGCGAAAGGAGTTCTACGCCTGGGACTGGCTGCGTCACTACGGTGATGCGGGGTTCCGAGCGCGCGCTTCAGCGAACATGGACCGGTCGCTGGCGCACGTCGCTGATCGTGTCCGGCACATGCGCGCGGAGTTGGACGTGTCCCAGCAGGTGCTGGCGGACCGAGCAGGCGTCAGTCGTGCGACCATCGCGCGGCTGGAAGGCGGCCGGGGTGGCGTTACGCTCGTGACGCTGGAGAACATCGCGCGTGCCGCCGGGCGGACGTTCGACGAGGCTTTTGGCGCGCGTTGACGGTTGGGGGCCGGGGAGGCCCATGCAAACAGGGTACCCGGCCCGAGCCCACCGTCGCCCACCGCCGGACCGATCCCTTGTCGGCCCATCCCGAGCGCCAAGCGTGAGTCTGCGCCGCGGGATCCCCCCGGTTAACGGCTCCAACCGCCTACAATCTCGCGAATTTCCGCCAAGCGAACGCACCCGTCCGGCGCAGCGCCGTCGGGTCCCTCGCTGCTCTGGCTGTCCGTGTCTTGCCGGCCGATCAGATGCCCGCATCACCAAGCGGGTCGTCCCAGAACGGCGGGTCGATGTCCGCATCGGCGGGAGGGTTCACTGGGAGACAGGGGGTCGTTCCAGGTGCCAGGTCGGGAGCGGCGTGTCGCGCATCTGGCAACTGGGATCCGTGAGAAGAATGCCCTGGTTTTGCCGGCGGTCCGTACCAGAAGGCCCGTG
>JBMOIG010000472.1:0-1547 GCA_049317445.1 Myxococcota bacterium
CGGGCCCGAAACGGCCTCGACGCGTGCGCACGACCGCGCAGCGTGGGCGGTGACCATGCTCCAGGCCGGGGCCACGACGGGCGATAAGCGCGCACTCCTTGCCGTAGCCGTTGGTCTCCTGGACCGGTGACCGTGGGTGGGGCGGACCGACGGCGCCCGGGCAACGAAGGCAGTGAATCAAACCGCGGGCCGCGCGCCGCGCCTGTTCGAACTGCGATGCGAGACCAGGCCGGTGCATGTCCTGGCCCTCGGCTTCGCGAAAGACCGGACGTCACCCCAACGCCGCCTGCACCCGCAAAGGGTCCACATTCACCCACGAATCCCGCCCGGCCCACAACCGCGTGCCGTCGGGCAGCGGCAGGTACAACGCCCGCGCCGCCCCCAGCACTCGCTGGCCGCCCACGTCCCAGCTCGCCGCCGAAGCGACCTGATCCAGCGCGGGTTGCTGGTCCTCCAGGCGATTGCGCCAGCGCGCGAGCAACGCATGGTCGGCCAGATGGTCGCGCTTCTGCCCGTTGCACGCCCGGTCTGCGGCGACCAGGTTGCTCAGGCCGTCGTCGGGATGGCGCGCCCAGGGCAGGAAGTGGTCGACGTGCACCTCGCCCCTGAGCAGCGACCCACCGCAGTAGAAGCAGGCACCGCGCTGCATGTCGACAAGGCCCGCGCGCACGGGTTCGAGGCTCGACCGCTCGGAACCGAACAGGAAGTCGGGCAGTCGGGCTTCGTCCAGCTTGTTCAGGCTCGCGACCTTGGCCGCCCACTGTCCCTGGATGAAGGGCCGCAACACCGCGTGCAAACGAGACAAAGCAAGGCCCACACCCGGTTGCAGGCGCACCTGATTGTCGAAGGGGCCGGAACCGTCGCGCTGATACGCGGCCACCTGGGCCCTGGTCGGCGCGCGGTCGGTGTCGTTCCAAGCGATGCGGTACAGCCACCAGGCGTCCTGACCGCGAACGCGTTGCAGCTTGGGCAGCGGCATCTCGATGAGCTTCCACTCGACATCATCGACCAGACGCTGCCAGCCCTTCGGGTCGAGCATTCGCGCACGGACGGCGGGCACCATTGCGCCACCGGCCGGCTCGACGTGGCGGCGGAACTGCTCAACGCGCGCGACAATTTCGAGGCCGGTCGAGGCGTTCTGACGTAGCAGTGCGGGCCCTTCACCGGTCCATGGGCGCGCCTGCCGCCAGTAGAGCTCGACCACCTTGACGGCCAGTTGGCGGGTGGTCACGGCGTCTGGCGGCTGGCCGTGGCGGTCGGTGGACTCAACGCACAGGTCGAGCAACCCCAGCAGCACCGCGAACTTGTACGTCGCCACGGTCGATCCCTCGTCGAGGATCTGCAAGACCCGCTCGACGATGGCCATCGCGTCGTGGCGCGTCTCGGTCATGGCGAGTCACTTGCCAGGTAGTTGCCCTTGCTGGGGATGACGTGGCGTATGCCACCGCGGGGATCGGGCACGTCGCCGAGGTAGCGCGGGATCACGTGGATGTGCAGGTGCATGACCGTCTGACCGGCAGCGGCGCCTGCGTTCCAGCCGATGTTGT
>JBMOIG010000473.1:0-1545 GCA_049317445.1 Myxococcota bacterium
ATTACGATTACGATTACGACAACGACAACGACAACGACGCCGACGACATCCCCTAATTTGCTTCTTAATGAACCGTATCTTATGTCCAACCCCGATGAAACCATCCGCTTCAGCGTCTCCCTGCCGCGCCCGCTGCTCGATGAACTGGACCGCCGCGTGGTCGGCAAGGGTTATGCCTCGCGCTCGGAGCTGGTGCGCGACCTGATCCGCGAGCGTTTGGTGGAGGAGGCCTGGGAGCGGGGCGACGCGGAGGTCGCCGGCGTCCTCACCATCGTCTACGACCACCACCAACGGGAACTGACCCAACAGATCCTCGAGGTCCAGCACCAGGAGTTCGTCCACGTGGTGGCGAGCACCCACGTCCATATCGATCACCACAACTGCCTGGAGACCATCATCCTGCGCGGCCTTCCGGCGCAGATCGAGGGCCTGAGCCTGACGATCGGCGGTCTCAAGGGGGTGCGCTTCTCGGCCCTGACCCGGACCTCGCGCCTGGGGCACTGATTGCGCGCAGCAGGGCGGGCCGCGTGGCGCGGCTCGCCCGGGCCGCTGCCGAGGCGCTGTGAAATCTTTTGACATCCTCACCGACCTGAAGGACGGCGATTCCTACGGCGCTACGCGCAAAGCTTGCTCGCGAATAGTCGCTTCGGCGGGTTCCTGGGCCGACGCTCCAATGAGCGAAGTATCTCCGCAGGCTAACCGGGCGTGTCCCGCCCTTAGAACATTGATCGCGCCGACCAAATCGGCGTTTTCCTCGAAACCGCACGCCACGCACGCGAACCGGGCTTGAGTCTGCCGGTTCTCCTTGGCGATATGCCCGCAGCACGGACAGGTCCGGCTGGTGTTCTGTGGGGGCACCGCGACCAGGTGCCCACCGCTCCAGGCCGTCTTGTAGTCCAGTTGCCGACGGAACTCGAACCAACCCTGGTCGAGAATGGCTTTGTTCAGGCCGGACTTGGCCCGAACGTTGGTGCCCGGCGCTTCGATCGTCCCGGCCGCCGACGCCGACATGTTGCGAACCTGCAAGTCCTCGATGCACACCATCGCGTGGTTTTGGCTGATCGTGGTCGTGGTCTTGTGCAGGTAGTCGCGCCGGGCGTTGGCGATCTTGGTATGGATGCGCTGGACCTTGGCTTTCGCCTTCTTCCAGTTCTTCCCGAACTTGGTCTTGCGGCTCATGGCGCGCTGCGACTTCGCCAACGCCTGTTCTTGGCGTTTGAAACTGCTCAGGGGCTCGAACACCGCGCCGTCGCTCAAGGTGGCGAAGCGGACAATGCCCATGTCGATACCGACCGCCCCGCCCTGGTGAACTGGGATCTCGGCCTCGCGCTCGGTCTGGATCGAGGCGAACCACTTGCCACCCGACTGGCTGACGGTGACGTTCTTCACCGTGCCGAGCA
The DNA here is from genome assembly GCA_049317445.1 of Myxococcota bacterium. Lineage (GTDB taxonomy): Bacteria > Myxococcota_A > UBA9042 > UBA9042 > UBA9042 > CAJBNH01. The sequence continues at coordinate 1,401 of JBMOIG010000473.1, forward strand.
CGTCGCGGCTGTTGCGGTAGCGCAGCCAACCGAGCTTGGGCAGGAACAGGCGGTTGTTGGCCTGGTCGAGCTTGATCTGTTTCGGGTCGGGGTAGCGGAAGCTGTCGCGGGACCGGCCTTTCTTCTTGAACCGCGGAAAGTCGGC
>JBMOIG010000474.1:0-1543 GCA_049317445.1 Myxococcota bacterium
CGCTGGTCGAGAAGACGCTGTCGAACCGGGATCCGGAGCGCACGGGCTATCCCACACAGAAGCCGCTGGCACTGGCGACCCGGATCATCCAGGCCTCGCTGCCGCCAGACGGCAAGATGCTGGACCTGATGGCGGGTTCCGGGACAGTGGGGATCGCCGCGCTGCTGTTGGGGCGAGATGCCGTGCTGGGCGACCTGAGCCCGGTGGCGCTCGACGTTGCCCGCGGTCGGGCGGTGGCAGCGGGGGTGGAGGTCACCAGCCAACGCATCGAACCTTTGGACCCGATGCTGGAAATTCCGTTCGCCCCGGTGCTCTTGCAGCGCACGTCGGACCAGGGCCACGCCCACCTGACGACCTTGGAGTTGCCCCCTTGGACCGACCGACTGGGCGACAACGCCACCGACGCCTGGCTGCGCACCTGTGCCACCACCCGCGGCGCTGACCTGCTGGGCGCTTGGGGCGTGGCGGAAGACCGCGGTCGCACGGGTCTTGTCGCTCTGGCGTGGTGGGACGGCGCTGCACCGCGGACCCGCGAGGCGGTGCCGCAGCAGCTTTCATGGTCCAAGAGCAGCGAAACCGGCGCCCCGCTGTGGTGGGTCGGCTACGACGTCGCAGGACGAGGCTTCCGCTCCCGGATCGCGTGACTCGCTGCAGACTTGCTTGCTGTCGTGGAGGTGGGGCTAGGTGCCGGCCGCGCCGGGCGTGTGGCCCAAGGACTCGAGCAGCCCCAGCAGTTCACGGCTCTTCGCGGCGAAATCGCCCTTGTCGCGTGCGATGATGCCGGGCTTGGCGATGTCGGGCAGGCCATTCGGGTCGATGTAGCGGCCGTCGTGCTTGGCGCCGAAGTGCAGGTGCGGTCCGGTTGAGCGGCCAGTGGAGCCAACGTACCCGATCACCTGACCCTTGGACACGCGCTCACCGGGCTTGAGACCCGGAGCAAAACGTTGCAGGTGCATGTATTCGGTCATGTATTGTTCGTCGTGCTTGACCCGCACCAAGTTGCCGGCCGCTCCTGCACGCCTTGCCGAGATCAAGTGGCCCTCTCCGACCGACCAGACGGGCGTGCCGCGGGGCGCACCGTAATCGACGCCGTAGTGCGCCAGTGTACGGTGCAGGACCGGATGCAGGCGCATGCCAAACTGCGAGGTCGTGCGCGCGGTGCGAAGCGGCTGGCGCAGGAACAGGCGCTCGACCGAAGTGCCTTTCGGGTCGTAGTAACCGGAAGTGTCGTGCTCGGAGTCGAACCAGAGTGCGGTGATCGTGGTGTGGGCCGTCCGGTACTCCAGCGCCGCGATGTGGTGGTAGCGGACCGGAGCCGTTCCGTCGACCAGCTTGTCCATCACCAGTCGCAGCTCGTCCCCCGTGCGGGGCTCGATGGGCTCGACCAGGCGGTCCGCAAGCAGCGACGCGACCATGGGCACGAGATCTTCAGTCTCTCCGCAGCGCCGCAGCGAGTCTTCCAGCGTGCCCACGATGCCGCACCGAAGTGCCTGCCGCACCAGCGTGCCCGGCAGACCACCTTCGCGCGCAACGTAGGCATCGC
>JBMOIG010000475.1:0-1543 GCA_049317445.1 Myxococcota bacterium
CGCTGGTCGAGAAGACGCTGTCGAACCGGGATCCGGAGCGCACGGGCTATCCCACCCAGAAGCCGCTGGCACTGGCGACCCGGATCATTCAAGCCTCGCTGCCGCCAGACGGCAGGATGCTGGACCTGATGGCGGGTTCGGGCACGGTCGGCATCGCCGCGCTGCTGCTGGGGCGCGACGCCGTGCTGGGCGATCAAAGCCCGGTGGCGCTCGACGTTGCACGTGGTCGGGCTGTGGCGGCCGGGGCGAAGATCCGCCTCGAACGCGTGGAACCGCAGGATCCGCTGGTGGACATTCCGGTCGCACCGGTGCTTCTGCAGCGGTCGTCCGAGCGGAACCAAGCGCGCCTGACGACGCTGAACCTGCCTCTCTGGACCGACCGGCTGGGCGACGGCGTTACCGACGCGTGGCTGCGCACCTGTGCCTCCACCCGAGGAACTGACCTGCTGGGCGCCTGGGGCGTGGCGGAAGACCGCGGGTGCACGGGGCTTGTCGCCCTTGCGTGGTGGGACGGTGCTGCACCGCGGACCCGCGAGGCCGTGCGGCAGGAGCTTTCGTGGTCCATGGGCAGCGAAACCGGCGCCCCGCTGTGGTGGGTCGGCTACGACGTCGCCGGACGAGGCTTTCGCTCGCGAATCACGTGACCCGCTGAGGACTTGCTGGCTGTTGTGGCAGGTAGGCTAGGTGCCGGACGCGCCAGACGTGTGGCCCAAGGACTCGAGCAACCCCAGCAGCTCGCGGCTCTTCGCTGCGAAATCGCCTTTGTCGCGTGCGGTGACGCCGGGCTTGGCAACGTCGGGCAGCCCATTGGGGTCGATGTAGCGGCCCTCATGCTTGGCGCCAAAGTGCAGGTGCGGCCCGGTCGAGCGGCCGGTGGAACCGACGTAGCCGATCACTTGACCCTTGGCGACGCGCTCCCCCGGCTTGAGGCCCGGGGCAAAACGCTGCAAGTGCATGTATTCGGTCATGTATTGTTCGTCGTGCTTGACCCGGACCAGATTGCCGGCCGCTCCCGCACGCCTTGCCGAGACCAGGTGGCCCTCTCCGACCGACCAAACCGGCGTGCCTCGGGGGGCGCCATAGTCGACACCGTAGTGCGCAAGGGTGCGGTGCAGGACCGGATGCAGACGCATGCCGAACTGCGAGGTCGTGCGCGCCGTACGGAGCGGCTGACGCAGGAACAGACGCTCGACTGACGTGCCTTTCGGGTCGTAGTAACCGGAAGTGTCGTGCTCGGAGTCGAACCACAGCGCGGTGATCGTCGTATGGGCCGTCCGGTACTCCAGCGCCGCGATGTGTTGGTAGCGAACCGGAGCCGTTCCATCGACCAGCTTGTCCATCACCAGTCGCAGCTCGTCACCCGTGCGGGGCTCGATGGGCTCGACCAAGCGGTCGGCCAGCAGCGACGCGACCATGGGCACCAGGTCGTCGGTTTCTCCACAGCGCCGCAGCGAGTCTTCCAGCGTGCCCACGATGCCGCAGCGCAGCGCCTGCCGCACCAGCGTGCCCGGCAGACCACCTTCGCGCGCAACGTAGGCATCGC
>JBMOIG010000476.1:0-1529 GCA_049317445.1 Myxococcota bacterium
GCATACTCCTCGGGCGCATCGACCTGCGAAAACAGCACGTTATCGGTACAAATCGGTCGTACGCGCTGCGCAAGGGGTCGCCGCGCGAACTGCACGACGGCGACCTCGTGACCAAGGTGTTCGCTCGTGCGGCGACGCCGGCCTCGACGCCCTCTGCGCACCTCGAGTTCTGCCTCAAGCACGAACCGTTGGCGCTTGACGTCCTGGCCATCCTGCTGGAGCGCCTGGACGCCGACCAGCTCGCCGAGCACATCCGCGCCAAGCCGTTGGGCAAGTATGCTCGCCGACTTTGGTTCTTCTACGAGTACCTGACCGGGCGGCGACTCGCGCTGCTGGACCTCGAGACCGGCAACTACGTCCCCTTGCTCGACCCGGACGCGTATTTCGCGGGGCCGCCGCGCAATTCGGGCCGGCACCGCATCGTCAACAACCTCCTTGGCGACCAACGCTTCTCCCCCGTCGTCTTGCGCACCGAGCGTCTGCGCCGCTGGCAGTCCGCCGACCTCGCGGCGCGCGCGCGGTCCATCGTCGCGGACTACGACCCGCAGGTGCTGGCGCGCGCCGTCAACTACCTCTACACGCGCGAGACGATGTCGTCCTACGAGATCGAGCGAGAGGTGCCGAACCCGTCCCGGGCCGAGCGGTTCATCACGCTGCTGCGGACGGCCGCGGACCGGGGCGACCTGGACAAGCCCGCGGTCGTGGCCCTGCAAAACGCCATCGTGGATCCGCGGTTCCGCGACGCCGACTACCGGGTCGACCAGAACTACGTCGGCCAGACCCTGTCCTGGTCAGCCGAACGCGTGCATTACGTGCCGCCCAAGCCCGACGACGTGCCGTGGCTGATGGCTGGCCTTCTCGAACTCATGCGCCGCAACCAGAACACGCTGCACCCGGTCGTTCTGGCGGCGGTGGCCTCGTTCGGATTCGTCTACATCCATCCGTTCCAGGACGGCAACGGCCGCCTGCATCGGTGGCTCATCCACTACGTTTTGGCGCGCGGCGGGTTCACCCCCGATGGCCTCATCTTCCCGGTGTCTGCCGTCATGCTCTCGCGTCGGACCGAGTACGACCGCTGCCTGGAACGCTTGTCCCGGCCCCTGCTCGAGGTGATCGACTGGCGTCTCCGCCCGGACGGGTCGTTGCTGGTCAATGGCGCGACCGCGGCCTTCTATCGGTACTTCGACGCCACGACGGCGGCCGAGTACCTGTTCGACTGGATCGAAGCGACGATCGACAGCGAGTTGAAGGCTGAACTGGAATTCCTGGTGCGCTACCAGCAGGCCCGAGACGCGATGCAGGCGGTGGTCGACCTGCCCGACCGCAAGGCAGCCCTGTTCATCAAGCTGTGCGTGCAGAACCAACTGCATCTGTCGCCTGCCAAGCGCAAGGCGCACTTCGACATGCTGACTGACGCCGAGGTCGCGGCTTTGGAGCGGGTGGTGACGGGTAGTAACCGCAAGCCACCACCCCGAACCATCAAGCCCCGCGCCAGCAGCCCCGCCGCGACCCCGGACCCTCCGAAACCG
>JBMOIG010000477.1:0-1529 GCA_049317445.1 Myxococcota bacterium
TGCATCAAAAGTCGGTGCCGTCCGGCACCACCGCCCCCTTGGGCACGCACAACACCCCGTCGCGCACGAAGAAGCGACCGGCGGGGTCGTCGTACACGTCCAGACCTGCCGCGTTGATCAGGCGCACTCCGCGGCCGATGCGCGCGTTCTTGTCGATGATGGCACGGCGGATCTCGCAGTCCTCGCCGATGCCCACCGGCACGCCGTCGATGGGTTCGCGGCTGAACGAGTCGGCGCCCATCACGTAGGTACGATCCAGCAGCGTCCCGCGGTGCACGCGCGACCGCACGCCCAAGATCGAGTCGCGCACCGTCGCCCCCTCGATCACGCAACCGTCCGAGATCAGACACTCTTCGATCGACGCCTGCAGCACGCGCGCCGCCGGCAGAAAGCGCGCGTGGGTATAGATGGGCATCTTCGAGTCGAAGAAGTCGAACTTGGGTTCGGGTTCCACCAGGTCCAGGTTGGCCTCGTAGAACGCGCCGATGGTGCCGATGTCTGCCCAATAGCCAGAGAATCCGAACGCCTGCACGTGCCGGGTGTGGATCGCCGCGGGGATCACGTGGTTGCCGAAGTCGGTCTGCCGGGGGTCGAGGGCCAGCAGCTCGCGCATGGACTCGGTGCGCGCCAGATAGATGCCCATGCTGGCCAACAGCGGACGGCGCTTGGCTTCTTCTGCCGAGAGTCCAAACGCCGTGGTGTCGACGACCATCGCCTCGATGGCCTCGGGCGTCTTGGGCTTCTCGGCAAAGGCGACCACCCGACCGGTGGCGTCGACCTTCAGCAGCCCCAGCTCGGGCGCTTCCTCACGCGTCACGGGCTGCACGGCGAGCGTCAGGTCGGCCCGCGCGTCCATGTGCACCTTCTGAAAGTCACTGTAATTCATGCGGTACAGATGGTCGCCCGCCAGGATCAGCAGGTGCTCGGACGGCCGGTCGGTGATGTGGTGCCACGCTTGCCGCACGGCGTCGGCGGTGCCCTGGAACCACGTGCCGCCGCGGGTCGACTGCTCGGCCGCCAGGATGTCGACGAAACCACGGGAGAATTGGTCAAAGCGGTACGAGTTCGCGATGTGCGCGTTCAGGCTCGCCGACTGGTACATCGTCAGCACGTACATGCGCCGGATGCCGCTGTGGATGCAGTTGCTGATCGGGATGTCGATCAGGCGGTACTTGCCGGCAAGGGGAACGGCGGGCTTGGAGCGGTCGCGGGTCAGGGGGAACAGGCGGGTGCCTTTGCCTCCGCCCAGGATGACGGCCACGGTGTCGCGCATGGGGGGACCTCTCGAGGTGTCGGGTGAGCGCCGTTGCCGCTTTCCTTCAGGGTAGCGCGGACGAGCCGAGGGTGGAAGGCAAGCGCGGCTGGCGTTGCGACGGGCCGGCGATTCGCCAGTGCGGTCCCCATACGTGCCTGATGATTAGTCACATCTTCCGCGCGTCTGCGACCGGCAGGTCTGATCGAAACGTGTGGCCCCGACGACGGGATCGCGCCTCACCCCGTCGCCTGTCGGCGCCACCCCTCTCCATGCT
>JBMOIG010000478.1:0-1527 GCA_049317445.1 Myxococcota bacterium
TCCAGCTTGCCCGGCACGCGCGTCAGCTTCAGCGTCGCCTCGGTCACGATACCCAGCGTCCCCTCGCTGCCGATGAACAGCTGGCGCAAGTCCAGACCCGTGTTGTCCTTTTCCAGTGCGCCGCCGATCTCGACCACCTCGCCCGACGCCAGCACCACCTGCAGCCCCAGCACCCAATGCCGCGCGTGGCCGTAACGCACGACGTTGAGCCCTCCCGCGTTGGTGGCCAGGTTGCCGCCGATGGTGCTGGACCCCTTGGCGGCCAGGTCGATGGGCCACGTCAACCCCGCGCGCTCGCAGTGTTCCTGTACGATCTGCGTGATCGCGCCGGCTTGCACCCGCACGGTCTGACCCAGCTCGTCGACCGGGTCGATACGGTTCATGCGCTCCAGCGACAGCACGACCTCGCCTTGACGCGCCACCGCGCCGCCTGCCAGCCCGGTGCGGCCTCCCGATGGCACCACGTGCACGCCGAAATGCCGACTGATGTGAAGCACTTCGACCACTTCGGCGGTCGAGCGCGGCCAGGTCACCGCAGACGGCGCAGGCGTCCAGTCCCGCGTCCAGTCCCGGCCGTACTGCAACAGGTCGGCGGGATCGATGGACACCCGCCCCGGCGGCAGGCGAGACGCCAGCGCGTCGACAAATGCGCTCACGGTTCCCCCGCCAGTTCGTCGCGCTCCGCTTGATCCAGCAGCGCAAGTCCCTGAAGACTAAGATAAACGTGGCGGCGCCCCTGGCTGGGCTTCTCCAGTAGATGGCCCGAGGTGATCAGCGCCTCGACCAGCTCCCGCGCCTCGTCCTTCTGGTGGTCGGGGATGCCGTGGCCCCAGACGTGCTCGATGGGCGTGGTGTGGTTGCGGCCGGCCTTGCCCTTTTCCCGCAGCGGGCGCAGGCACTTCAGCAGCAGCTCGCGCGTCGGCAATCGTCGGGCGGGCGGCTCTTTGTCGCCCCATGCGCGCAGTCCCAGCGCCTCGCGGGCGTTGCGCAGCGCTTGGCCCTCCAGCTTGCTGGTGGCGTGCTTGACCTCGAAGCCGGCGACTTGCAAGAGAAGAAGCGCTTCATCGACAGGCACTTTGGCCAGACCGGCGAGGCTGCGGACGGTCGCCTTCAGGGGCGCGGACGGCGAAGGCGCGGCGGGCTTGTCGGCGGGACGTCCGGGCATCGGCACCTCGGGGCAGGTCACGACTCGGGGCAGGTGATGGTCAGGGGCGAGGCCGACACGCCGGGCCAGCCGTCGATCACGCAGTCGCCGTCCAGATCGACCTTGCGCTCGATGGTGTCGCTGGCGCACGTGTCGGCGGTGTCGACCTGCCACTTCATCTGGCCGCAGCCGCCCTTGATCGAGGCAAGGTCGTTCGACTTGTCCTTGTTCGTGGTCTCATCGGCAAAGAGGTCGAAGCGGGTGACCAGGCCGTCGCCGTTGACGTCCTTCAGCTCGAGCACGCGCTGGTTGCCGGGGAATTCCTCGCTGCCGGTCCAGGTCTGCCCCTGCGAGCCGTAGGTGAACTTGTACGCGATGCGCAC
>JBMOIG010000479.1:0-1525 GCA_049317445.1 Myxococcota bacterium
AGACCGCCACCGAGATAGTCGGTGCCGACCTGTTCGCTGGCGTCGAGGAAGATCAGCTCGGACAGCTGCTGCTTGGCCTCGTCGGCGGTGATGTTCAGCTCGGCGGCGACCGCAGCGGCGGCCTTGTCCGTCTCGTTGCGGATCTGCAGGACGGCAGCGTTCTGCTGCTCGATCCAGATCTGGACGGCGGCCGGGTACTTGGCGGCGAACTCGTTGGTGACGATGGCGAGGTCGTACGTGGTCTTGCCCTTCTTGGACAGGTCCTCGCTGGTGATCAGCACCGTGCCGCCGTCGGCCTTCAGCTTGGCCAGGTTCGGGTTCCACACGTAGGCCGCGTCGATCTGACCGGCCTGCCACGCGGCCAGGATCGCATCCGGTTCGCTGTCGATGACCTTGACGTCGGTCTCCGAGAGGCCGGCATCCTCGAGGGCGGCGAGCAGGCTGTAGTGGCTGGTGGACGCGAACGGCGTGGCGATCGTCTTGCCCTTGAGGTCGGCGATCGTGGCGATGCCGGGCTTGACGACCAGTGCCTCGGCCTTGCCGATGACGTCGAAGATCCAGGGCACCTGGTATTCGATGCCCGTGGAGACGCCGCGCGAGGTCGGGCTGCTGCCGACCAGGCCGATGTCGACACCACCGGCGACGACGGCCTCGTTCACCGATCCGCCCGAGTCGAACAACTTCCACTCGATCTTCACGTCGGCACCGAAGGCCGCTTCGAGCAGGCCCTCGTTCTTGACGACGAGGTCGCCGTTGGGCACCTGCTGGTAGCCGATGGTGATGGTGTCCGGCAGATCGCCCGCCGGCGCGCTGGAGCCATCCGTGCTCGGTGCAGCACTGGAGTCGCTGGCGGCGGTGGTCGTCGTCGAATCCGACTTCTTGTCGTCGCTGCAGGCGGCCGCGATGAGGGCGAGACCGAGCAGTACGGGCAGTGCTTTCGTGATGGTGCGCCGTTGACGCATGGGGGTACTCACTTTCTGTTGTTTGGGCTGTTGGAGGGAGAGCGGTGAGTCAGCCTCGGCCCTTCCAGGGCACGAGACGTCGTTCAGCGATGCGCAGCACGCTGTCGAGCGACACGGCAGTGATGCCGATCACGATCACGCACATGATCGCGATGTCGCTGCGAAGTTCTTTCTTGGTGGCCCACGCGAGCCCGCCGATGCCCGGCAGGCCGTTGGAGGTCTCGGCGGCCACGATGGTGGTCCAGGCGAACCCGACGGCGACCCGCACGCCGGTGAACAGGTCGGGCAGCACGGAGGGGAACACCACTCGCCGCAGCAACTGCCAGCGACCTGCGCCCAGCACGAGGGCGGCGCTGATGCGCTCCGTGCGCACGTTCGCCACTGCGGAGGCGACGGCCAGCGTGATCGGCGGGAATGCTGCGAGGAACAGCAGCCACACCTTCGACCCGTCGTCGATGCCGAACCAGATGATCAGCAGGCTGAAGTACGCGAGCGGTGGCAGGCTGCGCAGGAAGCTGATGATCGGCTCGACCAGCAACTCGAACGGCCGCCACACCCCCAGC
>JBMOIG010000480.1:0-1523 GCA_049317445.1 Myxococcota bacterium
CACGGTCACGACGAGGCCCCTGAAGACCAACGCGCAGCGCGCGGCGGTGTTCGGCGCGTTCAAGTACGTCGCCGACCCCCGACCCGGCAACCCGGAGCACATCCGCCTGACCGACGACTGGGCCAAGACCAACATCATCCAGGTCACGATCCCGCAGCTGTCGAGCAAGCCGATCTCGATGCACAAGTTAGCGGCTCCGCAGTACGTCGCGTGGTTCCGCGCCATCGAGAAGAAGGGCCTGTCGCACCTGATCGTGTCGTTCGGTGGCTGCTGGGTCACCCGCTTCATCCGTGGGTCGACGTCGACGCTGTCGGGGCACGCCTGGGGCACCGCCATCGACATCAACGTGCCGTGGAACCTAGGCGGTCGGCAGCCCGCGCTGGTTGGCCAGAAGGGCAGCGTGCGCGAGCTGATGGCGTTCTGCCTGGACTTCGGCCTCTACTGGGGCGGGTGGTTCGCGAAGGGCGGCGTCGACGGCATGCACATCGAGTGCCACCGCCTGCTTACCGCGGACGAACTGGCGGCGGCCTGCCTGAAGCACGGCTTCTAACACGTCTGTGACGCGCGCTGAGGAGCGACATGCTGACGAAGACACGCCGCAAGCGAGTGCTGCAGAAGTGCGCCGCCAAGGAGCGCGAGCCCGACGAGCTGAAGCTGCTGGTCGGGGCGGGCGCGTTGGCCGGCGCGGGGCACGGGTACGCCCGTCCACACAGCATCTTCGCGGGTGGCGTGCCCGGTCACATCGGGCAGCACCGCCGCAAGGCCGGCATGCTGCTGGGCGCGACGATCGGGGCCGGTCTGGGCTGGTTGCCGGAGATCGCGTGGACGAGCCGCGACGCCCTCAAGCGCATGGCCAGCCGCAAGGAACGCCAGCCCTAAGCAGTGGGGGACGACCCCCTGGCCCCGAAGGGCCCTACTCTGCTCCTTCACGGGCGCGCTCGGCTATGTCGTACGCGTCCATCGCATTCATCGGACGCGCCGGGCGTGCCGACCTGGCGTAGACGCGCGGCACGCGTGACGGCCGCCGCACCGCCTGGTTGACCTCCCCGTCGTACACGCGCACGGCGTGTCCGTCCAGGACCAGTAGGTCGCACAGGGCGAACCCCCTCTCCGCCGTCGAGCACGCGACCAGGAACTTGAACCTCCCGCTATCCAGCTTCTCGACCCAGTACCGCATGATTGCCTCTCTTGTTGGACGGCTACCTCTACCCGTCACACCTCTTATCTCAAGGACCTGGACGCAGATTGCGCTATGCTGCCGCCATGAAGCCACGCTACCTGAAGGGCGGACGCGTCGTGCCCGCCACCCTGCCGAGAGGACCGAACGGGAGGGCCTGTTGCCGCTGGTGCATGACGGAGGTGCCGCCCAACAGGCGCACGTTCTGCTCGGCCGCCTGTGTGCATGAGTTCAAGATCCGGGCTCGCCCCAGCTACGCCAAGGACCAGATATTTCGCCGTGACTCTGCTCGGTGTGCTCTTTGTTGTTGTGATACGGCTGCCCTCGCACTAGAGTTGCGAAATGT
>JBMOIG010000481.1:0-1520 GCA_049317445.1 Myxococcota bacterium
ATGATCCTGCGGGCCGCGCGCGTCAACTTGCGGCCCGTGGACGTGCTAGCGGGCCTCCTCGCGCCGCTGCTGTTCGAGATCGGCAGGGATTGGGAACGCGGCGCCATCACCGTGGCGGACGAGCACCGCTTCAGCAACTTCTGCGAGCGCGTGTACGCGGCGATTGTCGCCCGGACCAGCGCCTCGGGGGCTCAGGACTCGACCCGTCCGGACCAGGCGCACGTGTTCCTGGTCAACGCGCCGGGCAACCGCCACACGCTGGGGATTCGGCTTTTGGCGCTGTGGCTCGCCAGCCACGGCGTCGACGCCCACGCGCTGCTGCCGACGCCGCCCTTGGAGGCGTTGCTGACCCTGGTCCGGCACGCGTCGCCACGGGCGCTGCTCGTGTCGGTGGCGCTGCCGGAGCAGCGTCCGGGGGTGCTGGACATTGCCGCGCGCATCGCCGCCTGGCCGGAGGCCACGCGCCCAAGGCTGATCGTGGGCGGCCATGCCATCAAACTCGGGCTCGTGGCGGCGATTCCGGGCGCAGAGTTGATGACCGACATTGGCCCGCTGCTGCGGTCACTGGCGACGCGAGCCACCGTGAGCGGCGCCGCCTCCCGGAAGAGCCCAATCGGTTTGAAAAGATAGCTTGAATCGTTCTCGAGCTCGGGCCTGCCCGACGGCCACTCGCTGCAGGCCACGCGCGACACGCCCCCGGCCGGCGTCGCGCCGATCGTTGCCATGGTTTCGAGCGTGTCGCGCAACCGCGCGGCATTGACCTTGAGTCCGTCGCCGTTCATGTGTTGCCCTCCGGGCATGGCAGCCCGGCAGGATAGACCCGTGCACGGCAAGGCTTCACGGTGACTGTGGACGGATCCCATCCAGCGCGAACCGGCGGTACGGTGGCGGTCAGCTGTGCGGGACCGCGGTGGCAGGTGGACTAACCGCACTTCAGGAGGCGCGCCGCAGAGCCGTGCCCCAAGGCCTCCATGTGGGTCGCAAGCACCAGAAACACCTGGGCGCAGGTCAGGGCGTCGTCGAGGGCATCGTGGGCGCGGCCGGACGGAACCCCGTGTCGGGCGGCCAGATCCGCGAGGCGTACGGACGGACCTGCCGGAGCTTTGCCGGGCACCGCCTGATCGTGCAGGTGATGGGCGAGGCGGGCGGTATCGAGCAGGGGTCCAGGAAACGGCTCGCCACACCCTTCGCGAAAGGCCCGATCCAGCAACGGGCCATCGAACTCCTGGCCGGAGTGGGCGATGACGACCCGGCCTCGCAACCGCGCGACCAGGGCGGGAAGGATCTCTGCCTGTGCAGGAGCATCGACCAGGCTGTCCGGCGTCAATCCGTGGACCAGGACAGACTCTGGTCGGAAGACCGCGCCAGGCGGCGGACGGACAAGCGAATTCCACGCGGTGTCGAGAAGCACGCGACCGCCTTCGATGTCGACGAGGCCGATGGAGAGGATGGCGTCCGTCCGCGGATCCAGGCCGGTGGTCTCGAGATCCAGCGCGGTCCACCGGGCCATGCGCCACGAG
>JBMOIG010000482.1:0-1509 GCA_049317445.1 Myxococcota bacterium
GCGCCAGAGGACTGCCCGACTTGCCCACCTGGAGGGTCTCGGTCCTCGGCACCGATATCAACGTCAAGAGCCTGAACAAGGCCGAAGCTGGCGTATATGGCGAGTGGTCCTTTCGCAACGCCCCCGAGTGGCTGCGCGCGCAATATTTCTCGCCCGCGCCGGGCAAGAAGTTTTCGGTGGCGCCCATCGTCAAGTCGTTGGTCCACTTCAACTATCTCAACCTCGCCTTGGACCGGTATCCGTCGCTTCACAACGAGACCAACGCGCTGGACGTCATCTTCTTTCGCAACGTCCTGATGTACTTCACGCCAGAGCACCAGGCTCGCGTCGCGGCGGCGCTGCATCGCTGCCTGGTCGACGACGGTGTGCTGCTGGTCGCTCCGGCTGAGGCCAGTTCGGCCCTGTTCTCGATGTTCAAGCAAGAGCGCTTTGGCGACGTCATGGTCTTTCGCAAGACCGCCTTGCCCGTGCAGGTACCCGTCGCGGGCCAACCGGCCCACACGCCCGCGCCGGTCGCACGCACACCGTTGGCGGTCGCCCCCAGACGCGCCGCAGCGGCCCGTCCCAAGCCCCGCCCTGCGACCATCGAGGCAGCCAAACCGGCCTCTGCGCGAAGAATTGTCGCCCCGCGTGGTGCGGACGCCCTGGCTCTGGCCAGGCGGTATGCGAACGAGGGCCGGCTCGAAGAGGCCGCAGTTGCGTGCCAAGCCGCCATCGCCGCCGACCGCGGCAACCCCGCCGCCCACTTTCTGCACGCCGTCGTTTGCCGAGAGCAGGGCCAACTGGACGAGGCGGTGACCGCGCTGGGCAAGGTGCTGTATCTCGACCAGGACTTCATCCTCGCGCACCACACGCTGGGCGGCCTCTATCGGCAGTTGGGCAAGATCCGGCACAGTCGGCGCCATCTGGACATCGCGCTGCAGTTGCTGGCGGCTCGCGCCCGGGACGAGCTCGTGCCCGAATCGGACGGCATGACCTGCGGAAGACTGGCCGAGTCGATCCGCAACCAGAGGGAGGCATAGGTGATGGCGACCCTCGAGGATGAACTGCCGTCCCGCGACGAGGTGCGGCGAATCCTGGATGCCCGCGCCCGCGTCGCCGCCAGACCCCCGGCAACGGAGGACGCCGTGGCGCGCGTCGAGGTGCTGGCGTTTTCGCTGGCCGAAGAGACCTATGCCGTCGAGACGCGGTTCGTGCGCGAGGTCTGCCAACTCAAGGATGTGACCGCGGTGCCTTGCGTTCCGCCCTTCATCGCCGGCGTGATGAATCTGCGCGGGCGCGTGCTGGCCATCGTGGATCTGCGCAGGCTGTTTGACCTGCCCTCGCGCGGGCTGACCGAGCTCAACCGGGTCATCGTCCTGCAAGACGGCGACGCCGAGTTCGGTCTGCTCGCCGATGCGATTGACGGGCTGCGGTTGGTGGCCACGCGAGACTTGCACGATGGACTGCGCACGCTTGCGGGCGTTCGCGATCGCTTTCTCAAGGGGATCACGCCGCAGATGCTGGTGG
>JBMOIG010000483.1:0-1506 GCA_049317445.1 Myxococcota bacterium
TCCTTGCTCTTCGCCAGCAGCTTCTCGGCGCGGTCGGCGATCGGAGTCTCCGGCTTCGCTTCGGCCAGGATGCCCTGAATCCGGGCAAGCGCCGTCGCGGGGTCGGTCTCGATCAACGTCTCGGCTTCATCCAGATCCGCCAACTGCCCCAACTCGAGCTCAATGCGGCGCAACAGCAGGGCGATCGAGGCGTTTCCGGGGTTGTCGGCCTCAGCAGCCTTCAGCACCGTGCGAGCCTCGGTCAACATGCCGGCTTCGTGCAGCTTCTCAGCCTTGCGCACTTCGGTCGCGGCATCACGGGTTGCGGGTTCGGCGGCGGGAGACTCGGTCTCAGCAGTCGCGGCGGCCTGAACCTTGACGTCCGACTTCGGCAGCGTCTTGCCCCCATCACCCTTCATCGCGAAGAACGCAGCCACTGCAGCGCCGACGACGAGCAGGGCGGCCACGGCCAGATAGATGATCAGGTTGCTGGACCGGGGCTTGTCGCTCGTGGCAGGCGCGCGCGCTCCGGCAGCCAGGAAGCGCAGCGACACGTGCCCCAGCTCGACGAGGTCGCCGCTGCGCACCTCGCACTTCGAGTAGGGCTCGCCATTGACCTTCATGCCGTTTGCCGAGGCGAGGTCCAACACCTGCCAGGTACCGTCGGTCAGGCGGGTGAAGCGGGCGTGTTCTTTCGAGATCGAGCGGTGATCGACGACCAAATCGCTGTTGTCGCGAACGCGGCCGACCGTAACCGGCGAGCGGGTGATGCGCAGCTCCAGCCCGCGCAGATTGTCGCTCTCGACGACCAGGCGGGGCTGGGACGACTCGGGCAGGCTGCTGACAGAGCCCGCGGGCTCGCTCTTCAGCAGGTCCTGGATGTCCAACAAGTTTACGACAGCAGTCGAATTCTCATCGACGGGACGCGGTCGACCGGCCGGCGCCGCGGCCGGACGTGGAGGCGGGGGCGGAGCTTGAGTGGCGGGAGCATCGACCAGCGCATTGTCGCGCTTGGCGGGGCCCCCCTCGGACACAAGCTCGAGCACGTAGTCGCCAACCTGAACCACATCGCCTTCCCGCAGCTCGGCGCGTTCGCGCAGCAGCAGGTTGTTGAAGCGGGTTCCGTAGGTCGCGTGGACGTTCTCCAACCAAACGTGGCCGCTCTTCGTCGTCAAACGCGCGTGTTGGCGTGAGACGTTGCGATCGGCCAAGCAGATCGAGTTGGCCTCATCGCGGCCGACGCTGAGCTCGCCATCCGTCAGGGGGACGATGGTGCTCCTGCCTTCACTATCTTGGATGGACAGCTTGAGCATGGGGCCTGTGGAACTCCCTGGCAGCAGTCAGGGCCGCGAGGCATTGGGCCGGCGCAGCGTGGCGGGCATGGTCAGCCCACCGGGGACGAGGCACAATCGGAATCGCGGCGCGCCAGAGCGCAGGCACACGAAACCGGCAGGATGCTAACACGCAGGCGAAAGCGCGACAAGAAGCGGTGAACGCGCACGGCGACCGCGATCGAGGCGCAGGGAC
>JBMOIG010000484.1:0-1501 GCA_049317445.1 Myxococcota bacterium
AGCTTCATCATCGAGGTGACGGACACCGGCGTCGGCATCCCCACCGAGGCCTTGGGACGGATCTTCGACGCGTTCGAACGGGCCGACTCGTCCACCGCACGCCGCTTTGGCGGAACCGGCTTGGGCCTGTCGATCTCGGACCGCCTGATCAAGCTGCTGGGAGGCTCTATCCACGTCCGAAGCACCGAGGGCGTAGGCTCGACCTTCCGCTGCGTCGTGCCGTTGACGCTCGCGGCCCAGACGACCCTGCCGCCGGAGCGTCAACGTTCGTCCTCAGTGCTCCGAAGCCTGACGCCGATCGAGCCCCGACTTCGCGTTCTGGTTGCCGAGGATAACCCCATCAACACGAACCTGATTGTCGCAGTGCTGACCCGTCTGGGCTGCCATGTCGACACCACCGGCAACGGCATCGAGGCCCTGCAGGCACTTGAGTCGGTCGGCTGCGACGTCGTCCTGATGGACTGCCAGATGCCGGTGATGGACGGCTACGAAGCGACCCGCCGCATCCGTGCCCTTGCCGAGGCGCGCGGCGGCAAAGTGCCGATCATTGCGATGACAGCCCACGCACTCACAGAAGACCGGGACCGCTGCCTGGCCGTCGGCATGGACGACTACCTGTCGAAGCCGCTGCAATTCGACAAGCTTCACGAGCTGTTGGCCAAGGTGGCAAGCGCCCTGCCGCCGCGCCCC
The DNA here is from genome assembly GCA_049317445.1 of Myxococcota bacterium. GTDB lineage: Bacteria > Myxococcota_A > UBA9042 > UBA9042 > UBA9042 > CAJBNH01. The sequence goes on from JBMOIG010000484.1 coordinate 691, forward strand.
CTCGTGCAGCGCCAAGGCAGCGGCGGAAGCGAGTCGCGCTCCGGCGTCAACCTGGCCAAGCTGGCGGAGCTGGACGTTCTGGACCCCGACGGCACCTCTGGGCTGGTTGTCGACCTGATGCGTCTGGTCCTGGCGGACATGCCGCGAGACCTCGGCAGCCTGCACGATGCGCTGAATCACCAAAACTATCTGGAGATACGAAGGGTTTGCCATCGCATGACGTCATCCGCGGCCCAGTTCGGCCTGCGCGGCGTCAGCGTGCACCTCAGGGCGATGGGAGACCACTGCCGGTCGTTGCAACTGGATGAGCTCAAAGGCGATCTTGCGATGCTTGATGCAGAGTGGCAGCACGCCGCGCAAGTGCTGACGACCGAGATCTTGCGGCGTGAGGCGGCGGTCTCGTACCCCTAGCGTTCCTCAGTGCCCCAGACGTGCCCGCTTCAGGATGCCGTTGCCGCGCGCGGCCCAGCCGTCACCGCGTACCGTCCTGTGCGGGGAATGGGCAGCGCCGATGCGGCGGGAGCGGCCAGCACGGGCGCGTCAGGCGACGGCGTGTTGCCGTTCGGCGACGTGATCGTCTTCCATACTGGCTCTTGCAGCAGCGACACACGCACTGGGCGAACCGGGTCGGCCATGCCTTTCAGGAACGTCTCGGGTAGTTCGTCAGCCTTGACGTAGTCCTTGACGGCCTCGTAGGTCGAGGGGGACACCAGCACTTCACCCGCCGTAGCCATGCTGCACAGACGCGCCGCAAGATTCACGCCGCGGCCGAATACCGTGTAGCTCATGGTCCGGGTCGAACCGACGTAAC
>JBMOIG010000485.1:0-1500 GCA_049317445.1 Myxococcota bacterium
GGAATGGGCGGCGCGCGGCGTGCTCGTCAACGCGGTGTCCCCCGGATTCGTGATGACGGATCTCACCAAGGCCTCCCTGTCACCGGAGCAGTGTGAGGAGATGAAGAAGCGGATTCCCATGGGTCGCTTCGCCCAGCCGGGCGATGTCCAGATCCAGCGTCCCTCCCAGCGCGATGCTCTGGCGTCCGGGCACCGGCTCCAATGCCGTGTCGGCGGTCGTGCCTTCTCCCATCGCCGAGGACCGGTCCTCCTCGACCACTCTGACCCTTGTCGTGGGAACCAGGTCCACGCCGCCTTGCAGGTCAACGCGCACGCCGGCCCCCGGCTGTTCGAACGCCAGCGACTCCAGCCTCAGAGCGGTCAGGTCTTCCGCGCGAGCCTTGAACCGCCACTGCAGCTCGCCTGCGGGCCACTGCGGCACGGCGTTCTGCACCAGTTTTCGCACCTTGCCGTCGCCCGTGATGTGCAGGTCGCCCAAACCGTCCGACCGCGGGCCACGCACGGCGAGCGTTTGTTTCAGGCTCCACAGCTCGGCGTGCAGCGCTCCCGCGTCCGCCCGCAGCTCGTCCGCCGTCACCCGTACGTCCGCGGACACGCCGGATGCCCCCAGCGAAGCGTCGACTTCGACCTGCACGCTGGGCAGATCCACCTGCACGCCCGGCTGCTCGACGCGCACGCCGCGGACATCCAGCACGACCCGGTGCGTACCCTTGGCGCCCACTTGCGCCCCCGCGTCGCCCCGCAGCAGCGCCGCTCCACCGGGCAGCGAGCCCGAGGCCGTCACCTTCGCGGTCAGCTTGCGCGCGTCCAGGCCCACCGCATCCCGCACATCGGCCGGCAGCAGCCGCAGCAGTCCGGCCAGCGCGCTTGCGTCGGCCGTCGCGGTGTAGTCCAACGCATCTCCCTGTCCCGGCGCCATTTTCACGTCGAAGGCCAGGTTGGGACCGCTGGGAGACGACAGCTTGCCGCTTGCTTCGACCTTGCCCGCGGCCGGCTGGTACCGCGCCCGCGCCACCACGTCGTTGCGGGAAGCGCCCGTCCACCGACCGACCCGAGGCGACGCAACTGTGCCAGTCACCTGCAGTTCCTGATCCAGACCGACGCCTTCGCTCTGCAGCCGCAGCGTTGCCTGCGGAAAGCCGACTGGCAGCCCCGCCTGTCGCGTCCACAGCTGCCGAACCTCCACCGTCGTGTCCTGCTTCACGGCCCCCAGCTGCCCGCCCGGCGTCTTGACCTGACCCTGGCTGCGCACCGCGAACCCCAGCCGTCCCCACTCGGCCAGCGAGCGCAGGTCCGGTGGAAGGGGCAGCGCCGCCAGCAGCTCGCCCAAGGCCTGACCGGTAGCATCCACCTGCCAGTCCAGCCGATCGGGTGTGCGGTCCAGACGCGCTTTGCCCTCACTGCCACCTGCCTGCAATCCCGCCCGCAGCAGCGCGGTCGCCTGACCCGGAGCACGCGGATCCACATGGAACTTCTCGATTTCCGCCCAAGCGCGCAGGC